>NZ_CP014232.1:2400000-2721458 GCF_001553935.1 Actinomyces oris
TGACCGCCACGACACCCCAGGACATCCCCCGCACTGCCGACCGGCCGGCCGGCGCCGATCAGCGCACACTGGCAGACAGAGCCTTTCACCTCATTGGCATCGGGGGAGCGGGGATGAGCGTGGTCGCCCAGCTGCTCGCCGCCCGCGGCGCCCGAGTCTCCGGCTCCGACGCCCACGGGGGCCCCGCCTTCGACCACCTGGCCGATCTGGGCATCACGACCCACCTGGGGCATGACGCCGCGAATGTGCCCGAGCGGAGCACTGTTGTGGTGTCCACCGCGATCAAGGAGACCAACCCTGAGCTCGCCCAGGCCCGCAGGCGGGATCAGGAGGTCATCCACCGGTCCCAGGCTCTGGCGCTGGCCGCTCAGGGCCTGGATTTCGTCGCCGTGGCGGGGGCGCACGGCAAGACCACGACCTCGGGCATGCTCGCCGAGGCCCTCACCGAGGCCGGAGCCGACCCCTCCTTCGCCATCGGCGGGGTCGTGCGGGCCCTGGGCACCGGCGCCCACCTGGGCGGCGGCCCCGCACTGGTTGCCGAGGCCGATGAGTCCGACCGCTCCTTCCTCAACTACACCCCCCGCGTGGAGATCGTCACCAACGTCGAGCCCGACCATCTCGACAGCTACGGCACCGCGGAGGCCTTCGAGGCGGCATTCGTCGACTTCGCTCACCGGCTGGTGCCCGGGGGCCTGCTGGTCGCCTGCGCCGCCGACGCCGGCGCACTGCGCCTGGCGCAGTCCGCAGCCGCCGAGGGCCTGCGCGTCGTCACCTACTCCTTTGCAGGCCCCGACACCCTCCCCGGCGGAGTGCTCGTGGGGGAGGGGCACGTCCACCTGGACATCCAGGAACGTGGGGCCTCATCCACTCGGGGGCTGCTGACCCTCACCAAGGCGACTGGCCGCGAGCCCGCCGGCGGTGTGGGTGAGGAGGCGCATCTTGGCCCGGTGGAGCTGGTGCTGGCCGTTCCGGGTGACCACGTGGCCCTTGACGCCGCCGGCGCCTGGGCAGCGGGCATCGAGCTCGGCGTCGAACCGGCCCTGATGGCCCGGGCGCTGGGGGCCTTCGGGGGGACAGGACGGCGCTTCGAGGACCGGGGCGAGGCTGACGGCGTGCGCGTCATCGACGACTACGCCCATCACCCCACGGAGATCGAGGCCCTGCTGCGCACGGCGCGGGGCGTGGCCCAGGAGCGCGGCGGCCGGGTCCTGGTCCTGTTCCAGCCGCATCTGTTCTCCCGCACCCGGGCCTTCGCCGACCGCTTCGGACAGGCGCTGGCCCTGGCCGACGCCGTTGTCATCACTGACGTCTACCCCGCCAGGGAGACTCAGGCGGACTTCCCCGACATCACCGGGGACACGGTCGCCCAGCGCGTCCCCGGTGGCACCGCCAGGTTCGTCGCCGAGCGTCTTGAGGCCGCGCACGCGGTGGCCGACCTGGCGCGCCCGGGCGACCTGCTGCTGACAGTCGGTGCCGGCGACGTCACTGAGCTCGCCGGTACGGTACTGGGCGACCTGGCGGCACGCGAGGGCGGTGCAGCCCCCTCGCCCGACGACCGGGACGAGCAGGCATGAGGAAGCCCTCGGCCCCCCGTCCTGAGCGCTCCAACCGTGCTCAGGACGCCCCGGCCAGCATCCCGCCGCGCCGCTCCGGCCCCAGGCGTCCGCGTCCCTCCCGCTCGGCGCAGGGACCATCCGCGCCGAGCACCCCGACGGATCACAGGACCGAGCAGGCCGGGCCGGCGGTCCCCGCCAAGCGGCCCCGGAGCGCTTCCGCCAGGGCCCCTAAGGCTCCGAACGGAGCCGCCGGGTCGGCCTCGAGGCCCCGGCGTCCGTCGACGTCGAGGGGTGCGTCCAGTCCCTCGCCGGTCTCGCGTCGTGATGGCGAGGGTACCGGCACCACCAGTACCCGTCAGGACTCCTCCAGCCCCGACGCGGCGTCGAGCACCGAGCTGACCGTCTTTGGCCGCAGGCAGGTGGCTCTTCCCGGTAGAGACGACCGGGTCGTCTCCACCGGCCTGGCCGATCGGCTCAAGGAGCGTCAGGCCGCCCTGCGCCAGTTGCGGCTGCGACGGGTGGTGAGGGCCGCCGTCGTGGTGGTCGCCATCGTCCTGGTGGTCTGGGCCCTGGCCTTCTCACCCCTCCTGGGCCTGCAGACCCAGAGGATTTCCGTGGCCGGATCGGACGGCAGCGTCTCGGACAAGCAGGTCCGCGAGGTTCTGGCCGCCTACGAGGGCGACTCGTTGCTGCGGCTGGATACCGGCCGGCTCTCCACCCAGGTCAGCGACAAGCTGGTCCGGGTGCGCCGGGCGCAGGTGACCAGGGCCTGGCCCCACGGGTTGCGGGTGCACCTGACGATGCGCGTGCCGGTGGCCACCGTGCAGGACTCGGACGGCTACCAGGTCCTCGACAACGAGGCCGTGGTCCTCGAGCGGGTCTCCGAGCCGCCATCAGGCCTGGTGAACATCGTGCCCGATCCCGCCGCGCAGGCATCGGGGCCACTGAGGATCTCCGCCAAGCAGGTCGCCGCTGTCACCCAGGTGGTGGGCTCCCTCACGCCGGAGACCCTGGCCCAGGTGAGCAGCGGCAGCGCCACAGAGGCGGGGCAGGTCACACTGACCTTGTCCAGCGGGGCCAGTGTGGTCTGGGGGAACAATCAGGACAACGCGCTCAAGGCGCGCGTCCTGGCGACTCTCATGACCACCACCGCATCGATTTACGACGTCTCCTCACCGCATCGCCCCACCACACGATCCGCCGACGCAGCGGCCACGACCACCGCGGCGCCATCGCCGACGTCCTGACAACGGTTCCTCTGCTCCGCCGCTGCGTGGCGAGTCCAGGGACGGCGGGGTGCGCAGCAGCACGTGACCTCAGACCTTCAGGTTTATTGCAGGTAAATTGCAGTGATATAGCAGGGAATCCGCAGGCAACTGCACACGAACACGCCGGGCTTCAATGCGATACGACGTCCTGGAAGTCTCATAGCGTTAACCCCGTCGTTCAGAGAATGACATAAGTATTGACCTTAACTTGAGGTTGAGGTTTGAGGGGAGTCCTCGTCAGAGGGCTCATGACGAAACTCGCGGAGGGGACGCCAGTGGTCGAGAGCATGGCTGTGGACGACTCACAGCACTACCAGGCAGAGATCAAGGTCGTCGGTGTTGGCGGAGGCGGCGTCAACGCCGTCAACCGCATGATCGAGGCCGATCTGCGTGGCGTGGAGTTCATCGCCGTGAACACCGACGCCCAGGCGCTGCTCATGTCCGACGCTGACGTCAAGCTCGACGTCGGGCGGGACCTGACCCGAGGTCTGGGGGCGGGAGCCGACCCGGCGATCGGCCGCAAGGCCGCAGAGGACCACGAGTCTGAGATCCGCGAGGCCCTCGACGGCTCGGACATGGTCTTCGTCACCGCGGGTGAGGGAGGCGGTACCGGCACCGGAGCGGCCCCCGTCGTCGCCCGCCTGGCCAAGAGCATTGGCGCGCTGACCATCGGTGTGGTCACCCGTCCCTTCTCCTTCGAGGGGCGCCGCCGCTCGGCCCAGGCCGAGGACGGTGTCCAGGCGCTGCGCGAGGAAGTCGACACCCTCATCGTCATCCCCAATGACCGCCTCCTGCAGATCGCCGACAAGAACATCTCCGTCGTTGACGCCTTCAAGCAGGCCGACCAGGTTCTTCTTCAGGGTGTCCAGGGCATCACCGAGCTCATCACCACCCCCGGTCTCATCAACGTCGACTTCAACGACGTCAAGTCCGTCATGCAGGGTGCCGGCAGCGCTCTCATGGGTATTGGCTCGGCCACCGGCGAGGGGCGTGCGATCACGGCGACCGAGGAGGCCATCGCCTCGCCGTTGCTGGAGACCTCGATCGACGGCGCACACGGTGTGCTGCTCTTCTTCCAGGGCGGTTCCGACCTGGGCCTGTTCGAGATGAACGAGGCCGCCAACCTCGTGCGCGAGGCTGTCCACCCCGAGGCCAACATCATCGTCGGAAACGTGGTCGACGGTGCCCTGGGCGACGAGGTGCGGGTGACGGTCATCGCCGCCGGCTTCGACTCCGAGCCGATCGTCGGCGGCCTGGCCGATCCGATGACTCGGCTGTCGCGGGCTGCCGCCGTGCCGCCGGTGCCCTCCTCCCCGGTCGATGACCTGCCTCCGGCCCCCGCTCCTCGCGGTGGCGCTCATGCCGCCCAGAACCCGGTGACTCGTCCGGTCCCGCTGGCACCTCCGCCCTCCGCCTCACCGGCGGTCGCAGCACACCTGTCGGAGGTCAGCGCGGCTGAGGCCCTCTCCTCAGGGAGCATGCCGGCCTATGTTGATGAGTCCTACGGCTCCTACGGCTCGGTGCCTGCACAGCACTCGGTCTCCGATCTTGAGGTTCCTCAGGTGATCGGGGTTGACGCCGACGATGATGGCATCGACCTGCCCGACTTCCTGCGCTGAGCGCTATCGCTGTCTGGGGGCGCGGCAACCATGTGCGACACCAGTGCCGTTGAGGCCTCGGACCTGATCGAGGTGGATCTGGGCCCGCGGGCTCGTGGGTACTTCACTACCCGCGGTCTGCGGGCCCTTCCCGTCTCGGTCCCAGGTGGCACCGCTCAGGATCGGATTGCTGACACCAGGGGAGGGGCCTCCTATGACGGATGGAACCTGGCGCTCCACGTCGGGGACGACCCGCAACGTGTTCAATGTCATCGTCGTCAGCTCGAGGAGTTGCTCGGACTTGAGCAGGGGCGTCACCTGGCCTGGATGAACCAGGTTCACTCCGCCGTCGTGGCCACGGCCCAGGCCGGTGAGGTGCCCACGGCGGATGCGCTCGTGCTGGACTCCCGGACAGGCGGGGCGCCCGCGGGTTGCTGCGTTCTCGTGGCCGACTGCGTCCCTGTCCTGCTGGCGTCCGGGGACGGTGCTCTGACGGCCGCAGTGCACGCCGGGCGGAGAGGCATGCTCGACGGCGTCGTGCCTGCCACGATCGATTCCCTCCGACGCGGTGGAGTGGAGCCGGCGGATCTGTGGGCCGCCGTGGGGCCGTCGATCTGCGGCTCCTGCTACGAGGTCCCCGAGGAGATGCTTGTACTGTCCGCTCAGCGCGAACCGGCATGCGCTTCGAGCACATCGTGGGGAACGCCTGGCATCGACGTCGCCGCAGGCGTCCTCGCTCAGCTCGAGCGTGCCGGTGTTGGTCACATCAGTGCTGGTCAATGGTGCACCTATGAGGACCCTCGCTTCTTCTCCTATCGGCGTGATGGAGTGACGGGACGCCTGGCAGGCGTTGGAGTTCCGCGATAGGGCCAGTCCGCTGGGTAACTCATGGGCGTGACCTTCCTGAAACCTGAGGTGGGGGACACGCCGAGGTGAGGTCCCCGTGCGGTGTCGCGGGGGCGGATACCGTCGCAGCACATCCGGAACGCAGGGGACCGGACGAACCAAGGAGCGATAAATGGGCGCGCTGCGCAGTATGACCAGTTTCCTCGGCTACTCGGAGCCGGAGGAGGAGACCTACGAGGACAGCTATGAGGCTGCCGACGCGGGTTACGCCGTGCAGGAGCACGAGCAGGACTTCAGCGACGAGGGGTACGAGGACTTCTCTGCTCCGGCTGTGCCCGAGCCCGTTGCTGCCGCCCCCGACCTTCGCCGTATCGTCACGGTTCACCCCTCGACCTACAACGAGGCCAGGATCATCGGTGAGTCCTTTCGTGACGGCGTCCCCGTCATCATCAACCTTACTGGTATGAGCGAGTCTGACGCGCGTCGCATGGTGGACTTCTCCGCCGGTCTGGTCTTCGGATTGCACGGTGCTATTGAGCGTGTCACTCCGCGGGTGTTCCTGCTGACCCCGGCCAGCGTGGAGATCGACGGCGGTGAGGTCGCCGAGGCCCGCGGTCGCTTCTTCAACCAGAGCTGAGCTGACTCCTACGTGAACCTTGTCTCCGCGGTAGCCGGGATCCTGTCGAGCATTCTGAGCCTGTACTTCCTCATCCTCCTGGTCAGGGTTGTGCTCGACTGGATTCAGGTCTTCGCCCGCCAGTGGCGCCCCCGGGGGATCGTCCTGGTGCTGGCCAACCTTGTCTACGCTCTGACGGATCCGCCTCTGCGAGTGATCCGTCAGAGGGTTCCCCTGGCACGCCTGGGAGGGGTCGGTATCGACCTGAGCTTCCTGGTCCTGGTCTTCGGGATCTGGATCATCCAGTGGTTCCTCGGACTTCTCATCTGAACAGGTGTGAAGTTGTGAGCGAACCGCTAGAGTGCTGTACTCACGTCAGCGTGAGATAGCGCGCTTGATGTGGCCTGAACCTCGAGTTCAGGTACTCTGTCCGCATGAGTGACCGGATGCCCGGTGCTCGTGACCTTATCCGTAACGACACCGAGGTGACGACCCATGACGCTGCTGACAGCAGACGACGTCCTCAACAAGAAGTTCCAGGCGACCAAGTTCCGTGAGGGCTACGAGCAGGACGAGGTCGACGAGTTCCTCGACGAGGTAGTCGAGGCCATGCGTCAGCTGGAGGCTGAGAACGCCGACCTCAAGGCCAAGCTCGAGGCCGCCAACCGTCGAGTTGCCCAGCTCGGCGAGGGAGCTGCCATCCCCTCCGCCCCCGCTTCCCCCGTATCTCCGGTCCAGGCAGAGCCCGCCATGTCCATGCCGGCCGTCGCTGCCGGCGAGACCGGCGGCCAGGGCCCGGCTGCTGCCTCCGGCATGCTCGAGCTGGCCCAGCGCCTCCACGACGAGCACGTCGCCAACGGCAAGGCCGAGGGTGAGCGCATCGTCACCGAGGCCCGCTCCACCGGTGAGCAGATCGTGCGAGAGGCTGAGGACCAGCGCAACCGCACCCTCGCCCAGCTGGAGAAGGAGCGCGCCAACCTCGAGCACAAGATCGACGAGCTGCGGCGCTTCGAGTCCGACTACCGCACTCGCCTCAAGAGCTACCTGCAGAACCTGCTGGCCAACGTCGAGGACGGCGGCGAGAGCTCCATCTCCAGCCTGTGATCCTGTAAGGGTCGTGATCCTCCAGGCCGTGATCGTCTCCCGGCTCATCCCCGTGAACGTTCCCGGGACTGGCCAACGGAGCCCTATTACGATGCTCCCCGTCCGATCCGGATGGCCCAGCTCCAGCAGTTGTCAGTGACACGGCCTCCTACGAAGGGCGGCGACCCGCACGGGTCGCCGCCCTTCGCTTGGTGTATAGCCCATTCATCACACGTTCCCCTTCGAGTGCAATGCGAGAAAGCCCCCATGCCTGACCATGTCGATCCCGCCTCCCGTGTGGAGGAGGCCGCTGACAACGTCGGTAACGCCGTCGACTCCGACAACGTTGTCCCACCGCCCACAGACAATCCCCTCAGCGCCATGGATGAAGCCCTGACGTCGCCGGCGGCAGATGGGAAGCGATCCAAACGTCTTCCGGTGATCGTCCTGTGGCTGGTGGCGCTCATCGTCATCGTCGTGGACCAGGTCACCAAGCAGTGGGCGCTTTCCGCGCTGTCCGACGGTCGGCACACGGCGCTGCTCGGCCGTGCCCTGGGGCTGGTCCTGGTACGCAACCCGGGCGCCGCCTTCTCCTTCGCCACCGGACAGACGTGGATCTTCGCACTCATCGCGTCTTTCGTTGTGGCCATCATCATCCGTGTCTCCCGGAACCTGGCGTCCCGCTCCTGGGCGGTGGCCCTCGGGCTGGTTCTCGGTGGGGCGGTCGGCAACCTCATCGACCGCCTTCTGCGGGAGCCCGGATTCCTACGTGGCCACGTCATCGACTTCATTGACTACGGCGGCTACTTCGTGGGCAATGTCGCCGACATCGCCATCGTGGCGGCCGCCGCGGGCATCATCATTCTGTCCCTGGGAGGCTGGGAGATCGACGGCACACGGGCCGGTGCCGTGGACAACCCGGAGGTGGAGGCTACCGACGGATCGACCTCCTCAGCCGACCGAGGCACTCGAGCCCGCCGAAGGGATCGCGCCGAGGCGCCCATAGAGTCGGAAGAGTCCGCCGGGGCATCGACGCAGGGTTCCTCTGCGGAGTTGCCATGAGCGTGCGCCTGCTGCCCGTGCCCGACGGCTTCGACGGCGAACGGGTCGACGCTGCGCTGGCCCGGATGACGGGCCTGTCCCGCAGCCGGGTCGAGGACCTCTGCGAGGCCGGAGAGGTGCGCCGAGGCGGCGAGACGCTGGCCAAGTCCTCTCGTCTGCGCGCGGGGGAGCTCCTTGAGGTCGACCTGCCCGATCCCCGTCCCGTCGAACCGGTCGCCACTCCCGTGGAGGGCATGGAGCTGCTTTATGAGGATGAGGACATCGTCGTTGTCGACAAGCCCGCAGGCGTGGCCGCGCACCCCTCCATGGGATGGGACGGCCCAGACGTCCTCGGCGCCCTGAAAGCCATGCACGTGCGAGTGGCCACCTCCGGCGCCGCCGAGCGCCAGGGCATCGTCTCGCGCCTGGACGTGGGTACCTCGGGCGTCATGATCGTGGCCAAGGGGGAGCGGGCCTACTCGGTGCTCAAACGCGCCTTCCGGGAGCACACGGTGGACAAGGTCTACCACGCCCTGGTGCAGGGCCACCTCGACCCCTCCAGCGGCACCATCGACGCTCCCATCGGCCGTCACCCCAGCCGAGAGTGGAAGATGGCCATCATCGAGGGCGGGCGCGAGTCCATCACCCACTACGACGTCATCGAGGCGATGCCCGGGGCCTGCCTGGCCGAGATCCACCTCGAGACCGGGCGCACCCACCAGATCCGCGTCCACATGGCCGCCGTCGGCCACCCCTGCGTCGGAGACGCCACCTACGGCGCAGACCCGGCCATCAGTGCGCGCACCGGTCTGATCCGCCAGTGGCTCCACGCCCGCGAGCTTGGCATCGCCCACCCCATCACCGGCGAGCACATGGTCTTCACCTCCGACTACCCCGACGACCTCGTCCACGCTCTGGATGTGCTGCGCCTACCATGAACAGGAGCACCGAGGAGGTGAGCGTTCACAGTGACTGATCACCTGCATCCCCCGGCCAAGGGCCCGACGGCAAGGCCGAGCGCGGGCGGGACGGTCTTGGGAACTCCAGTCCTCGAGATCCGCCCGGCCACCGCCGTCCACGAACCCATCGGCTTCGCAACCGCACGCGGAGATGAGACAGGCCCCGAGGCCGACCGGCTTCGCACGGCCGTGGCCGACGTGCGCCTCGAGGTCTTCGTTGTTGAGCAGGCGGTTCCCTTCGCCCTGGAGATCGACGCTCGCGACGAGGAGCCGACTACGATCCATCTCCTGGCCAGCGGAGCTGACGGCACGCCCCTGGGCGCCGGACGTCTCCTGATGGAGCCCGAGGAGCCCGGTCGGGTCCATCTGGGCCGCTTGGCCGTACGCAGCGTCGCGCGCGGTACGGGGCTTGGTGCCCGCATCGTCGCTGCCCTCGAGCAGACTGCACTGAGCCACTCCGGCCGGTCCCGCGTGGAGGTGGTTCTCTCAGCTCAGGAGCAGGCCATGGGCTTCTATGAGCGCTGCGGATACCGGGTCCTCGATGGGCGCCGCTACCTCGACGCCGGCATCTGGCACCAGGACATGGCCCGCACCGTCAGTAGCGTGAGCGCCGAGGACCGTTCCGGCCGTACCGCCTAGGGCCGGTCGCACACGCCCGCGCATGTGCGCGTGCCGAGAACAGCAGGACCGAGAGGAGACACTCGTGCGGATCGTCGTCATCGGCGCCGGAGGCATCGGAGGATGGCTCGGCGCCCGCCTGGCCGCGAGCGGCCAGCAGGTCGGGTTCCTCGTTCACGATCGCACCCTGGCTGCCCTGCGCTCAGGCGGGCTGACGCTGCGCGACTGCTCCGGTGGCGAGCCCGGTACCGTGACCGCCCGCATCGAGACGCCACTGGCCAGTGATGACCCGCGGGCTCTCACCGAGACCCTGGGAGGTCAGCCGGACCTGGTCCTGGTGACCACGAAGGTCGATGCGCTGGTCGGGCTGGCTCCTGCGCTCAGAGTCCTGACCGGCCCCGACACTGGTGTCGTCTCCACCCAGAACGGGATCAGCGCGCCCGGAGTTCTCGCCGACGCCGTCGGCACGGAGCACGTCCTGCCCGGGGTCGCTCGCGTCTACTCCGCCATCGTCTCGCCCGGGGACGTGCGCACCATCGGCAGCGCCGGGTCGCTGGCCCTAGGGGAGTGGGATGGCAGCACGACGGCTCGCAGCCGCGCCGCCGCCCGGGCCCTGGAGGCGGCCGGAATCCGCGCCTGGGTCCCGGGCTCCATCTGGGCGGAGCTGTGGCGCAAGGTCTCCTTCGTCGTCGTCCAGGGCTCCCTCGGTGCCGCCGCGAACGCGCCCATCGGCGTCCTGCGCACCGACCTGAGAGACGCCTTCACCCGGGCCGTAGGCGAAGTCATCGCCGTCGCTGCGGCCCAGGGGCACGACCTGGCTACCGACGACGCCCCCGACCCGGTCACTGCAGCCCTGCGCATGGCCGACGCCCAGCCGGCCGGCGCCACCACCTCGATGCAGCGGGACATCGCCGCGGGCCTTCCCAGTGAGCTCGACGCCCAGCTCGGCGCCCTGTGCCGCGCCGGCGACGAGGCGGGTGTACCCACCCCCGTGCTCGACCTCGCGCACAGCGTCCTGGCTCCGCAAGAGGCTGCAGCCAGGGCGCGTGCCTAAGCCCGAGACACCTCTCGGAGGCGGCGGGGAGGGAGCCACCCGGCAGAGGATTTCTCCCCCGGCTTAGCCGCCCACCTCGGCAATGGTCCGTCGTGGCCCTTCATGGCCCGGCATGGACCGGCAAGGCCGGGCAAAGGCCCGGCCTTCGCGCTGGAGCGCGCTCGGCCCCGTCCGGGAGACAGGGCGCCGGGCGGGCCTAGGATGTGGCCATGGCGGAGATGAGCAGTCAGGAAGAAGCAGCCCCCAAGGACGACTTCGTCCACCTCCACGTTCACACCGACTACTCCATGCTGGACGGCGCCGGGAAGATCAAGGACTACGTGGCCGAGGCCAAGCGGCTGGGCCAGCCCGCCCTGGCCATCACCGACCACGGCTACATGTTCGGAGCCTACGAGTTCTACGCGGCCGCCACGGCCGCCGGCATCAAACCGATCATCGGGGTCGAGGCGTACATGACGCCGGGCACCTCCCGCTTCGACAAGACCCGTGTGTTCTGGGGCGATGAGTCCCAGCGGAGCGACGACGTCTCCGCCCGCGGCTCCTACACGCACATGACGCTGCTCTCACGCAACAACGAGGGCCTGCACAACCTCATGCGCATGGACTCCTTCGCCTCCCTGGAGGGCCAGTGGGGCAAGGCGCCGCGCATCGACCGCGAGCTGCTCTCGCGCTATGCGAGCGGCCTCATCGGCTCCACCGGCTGCCCCTCCTCGGAGGTCCAGACCCGCCTGCGCCTGGGCCAGTGGGACGAGGCCCTGCGCGTCGCCGGGGAGCTGCAGGACATCTTCGGCAAGGAGTTCTTCTACGTCGAGCTCATGGACCACGGCCTGGAGATCGAGCAGCGCGTCACCAAGGATCTGCTGCGCATCGCCAAGGAGATCGGGGCCCCGCTGCTGGCCACCAACGACTCCCACTACGTGCGCCCCGAGGACCGCACCATCCAGGACGCGATGCTGTGCATCAACTCCGGCTCCGTGCTCTCCGATCCCGACCGCTTCAAGTTCGACGGTGACACCTACTACCTGCGCCCCGGCGCCGAGATGCGCCGCCTCTTCTCCGAGATGCCCCAGGCCTGCGACAACACCCTGCTCGTGGCTGAGCAGTGCGACGTGCACTTCCGCACCGTGGACGAGGGGGCCTCATACATGCCGGCCTTCCCCGTCCCCGAGGGGGAGACCGACGAGTCCTGGTTCATCAAGGAGTGCTGGCGCGGCATGGATCGCCGGTTCAACGGCGACATCCCCGAGGACTGCCGCAAGCAGGCCGAGTACGAGATCAGCGTCATCACCCAGATGGGATTCCCCGGCTACTTCCTCGTCGTGGCCGACTACATCAACTGGGCCAAGGCCCACGGCATCCGGGTCGGGCCGGGGCGTGGATCGGGAGCCGGCTCCATGGTCGCCTACGCCATGGGCATCACCGAGCTCAACCCGCTGCGCCACGGGCTCATCTTCGAGCGCTTCCTCAACCCCGAGCGCATCTCCATGCCCGATATCGACGTCGACTTCGACGAGCGCCGGCGTGACGAGGTCATTGAGTACGTGCGTGAGAAGTACGGCGCCGACCGCATCAGCCAGGTGGTCACCTACGGCGTCATCAAGGCCAAGCAGTCCTTGAAGGACTCCAGCCGCGTCATGGGCTACCCCTACGCCGTCGGCGACCGGCTCACCAAGGCCATGCCCCCCTCCGTCCAGGGCAAGGACATCTCCATCAAGGGCATCTTCAACCCCGCCGACGAGCGCTACGGCGAGGCCGAGGAGTTCCGCAAGCTCCACGCCGAGGACCCCGACGCCCAGAAGATCGTCGAGCTGGCCAAGGGGCTGGAGGGCATGACCCGTCAGTGGGGCGTCCACGCCTGCGCCGTCATCATGTCCTCAGCCACCCTGACCGACATCATCCCCATGATGCAGCGCCTGCAGGATGGCGCCGTCATCACCCAGTTCGACTACCCCACCTGCGAGCACCTGGGCCTGCTCAAGATGGACTTCCTGGGACTGCGCAACCTCACGGTCATCTCCGACGCCCTGGAGAACATCGTCGCCAACGGCAAGCCGGCCCTGGACATTGACCACGTCGAGCTTGACGACCGCGCCACCTACGAACTGCTCTCACGCGGCGAGACCCTGGGCGTCTTCCAGCTCGACGGCGGGGGGATGCGCACCCTGCTGCGCCTGATGAAGCCCGACAACTTCGAGGACATCTCCGCCGTCGGCGCCCTCTACCGACCCGGCCCCATGGGGGCGGAGTCCCACACCAACTACGCGCTGCGCAAGAACGGCCTGCAAGAGGTCATCCCGATCCACCCCGAGCTCAAGGAGGCCCTCGACCCGATCCTGGGGACCACGCACGGTCTCATCGTCTACCAGGAGCAGGTCATGAAGATCGCCACCGACCTGGCGGGATTCTCCATGGGCAAGGCCGACGCGCTGCGCAAGGCCATGGGTAAGAAGAAGATGGACATCCTGGCCAAGATGTTCGTCGAGTTCGAGGCCGGGATGGTCCAGTCCGGCTTCTCCAAGGAGAGCGTCAAGACACTGTGGGACGTCGTCGTTCCCTTCGCCAAGTACGCCTTCAACAAGGCCCACTCGGCCGCCTACGGCGTTGTGTCCTACTGGACGGCCTACCTCAAGGCGCACTATCCCACCGAGTACATGGCCGCCCTGCTCACCAGTCAGAAGGACAACAAGGACAAGCTGGCCGTCTACCTGGGGGAGTGCCGCCACATGGGCATCACCGTCCTGCCCCCGGACGTCAACGCCTCGCGGGCCCAGTTCTCCGCGGTCGGTGAGGACGTGCGCTTCGGGCTGTCCGCGGTGCGCAACGTCGGCATCAACGTCGTCGACGCGATCGTGGCCGCCAGGGAGGACAAGGGCGAGTTCACCTCCTTCGAGGACTTCCTGGACAAGGTTCCCGCGATCGTGTGCAACAAGCGCACCATCGACTCGCTCATCAAGGCCGGAGCCTTCGACTCCCTGGGACACACCCGGCGCTCCCTGCAGGCCTGCCACGAGGACTTCGTCGATGAGGTCATCGGCGTCAAGCGCAATGAGGCCGCCGGCCAGTTCGACCTCTTCGCCTCCCTCATGGGCGGGTCCGACGACGCCGACGACTCACCCTTCGGCAACGGCCCGGTCTTCTCCTCCGATGTTCCCAACCTGCCGGAGTGGGACAAGAAGGACAAGCTCGCCTACGAGCGCGACATGCTGGGCCTCTACGTCTCCGACCACCCCCTCATGGGCCTGGAGGGGCTGCTGGGCAAGCTCGCGGACAAGGAGATCTCCGAGCTCCACGAGAACGATGAGCTGCCCGACGGCGCCATGGTCACCATCGCCGGGCTCATCACCTCCCTGACCCGCAAGACCACCAAGCAGGGCAACCTGTGGGCCATCGCCCAGGTCGAGGACCTGGCAGGAAGCATCGAGGTGCTCTTCTTCCCCCAGACCTATCAGACCGTCTCCACCATGCTGGCCCCGGACACGGTGGTCACGGTGCGCGGACGTCTCAACCGGCGTGACGGGCAGGTCGCCCTCTACGCCCAGGAGATGACGATCCCGGACATCTCCAGCGCCGCCCACGAGGCGGTCCTCATCACCCTTCCCACCAACCGGTGCACCGGGCCTCTGGTGGAGCAGTTCAAGGACGTGCTCACCAAGCACCCGGGTGGCTCGACGGTCCGTCTGACGCTGACCAGCCCGGGGCGCGAGGTTCGCACCCAGCTGGACGCCTCGCTACGGGTGGAGGCCTCGCCCGCCTTCTACTCCGACATCAAGGCCCTCCTCGGCCCGGGGTGCCTGCGCCACTAGAAAGCCGTTTCCCAGAGAGCGGATCGCCCGCCCCGATGGGGACGTCGAGCAACCGATGCCAGCCCGAGCGGGCACCGTTCGCAAACCCGTTTGTGATCTCACTGTGTCCTCATCAGTGCGCCACACGCCGGCTTTCCTTAGGGCGGCAGGTCCGCCTTCGGGAAGGTGGAATCCGGTTCTGAGGCGGTATTCCCACAGGTCGTGCCACCTCCACCAGGGTTGGTGCTTATGTGGCGCCCCGTCTTCATCTTGATACTCTCGTAATGTCCACAAGCAGTCGATGACTGTATTGTCTATGAGGTAATTTGATGAGTGACGAGGATTTGAACCCTCCAACATTGACCCAGCAAGAGGAGCGGGACGCCCGCCCGCAGACGGAGCAGACAGGGGAGGTCCTCCAGGGCGTGGCGGCTGCGACGCCGGCCTTCCAGACCTCCCCGGCAACCGTGAAACGGCGCCAGCGCCACCTGCTCGACCGCCTGAGGAGATCGGTCTCCCGCCAGCCCCACGACGTCGGTGAGGGAATGGACAAGGTGGTCTTCGGCGTCGCCGCGGCCGCGACCATCGCCTTCGTCGTGTGGGGCTTCATCTCTCCGCACGGTCTGGGGAGGGCCTCCAAGTGGGCCCTGGGGGGAACGATCAGCAACTTCGGCTGGCTGTTCGTCCTGTCCTCGACCCTGTTCGTCGTCTTCGTCGTCTTCGTGGCGGCCTCCCGGTTCGGCAAGATCCCCCTGGGTGGGGACGGAGAGGAGCCCGAGTACTCCACCGGCTCCTGGGTCTCCATGATGTTCGCCACGGGAATGGGTATCGGACTGATTTTTTATGGGGTCGGTGAGCCGCTCTACTTCTACATGTCGCCCCCGCCGGAGACGGTCGACCCTCAGACCGCCCAGGCCGCCAGCACTGCCCTAGGTACGGCCATGTTCCACTGGACCATCTACCCGTGGGCGATGTACGCCCTGGTGGGGCTCGGGATGGCATACGGGACCTACCGCCTGGGACGCTCCCAGCTCTTCTCGGCCATGTTCACCTCCCTGTTCGGGCGCCAGGCCATCGACGGGATCGGTGGGCGCATCATCAACATCCTGGCGATCGTGGCCACCCTGTTCGGGTCGGCCTGCTCCCTGGGACTGGGGGCCCTGCAGATCGGCGGGGGAATGGTGTCGACCAATCTCGTCACCAAGTCCACCCCCGCGATGATGGTCGGCATCATCGCGATCCTGACGGCCTGCTTCGTGGCCTCCGCGATCTCCGGCATTGAGAAGGGCATCCAGTGGCTGTCGAACATCAACATGGTGCTGGCTGTGCTGCTGGCGATCATCGTCTTCATCGGCGGACCCACCCTGTTCATCCTCAATATCATCCCCTCGGCGATCGGCAACTTCATCGACGAGCTGCCCGCCATGGCCTCGCGCACCGCGGCCGTGGGCAATCAGGACATGGCCCAGTGGCTGTCCTCCTGGACGATCTTCTACTGGGCCTGGTGGATCTCCTGGACGCCCTTCGTGGGAATGTTCATCGCCCGCATCTCGCGCGGCCGCACCATCCGGCAGTTCGTCACCGGGGTCATGCTCGTCCCCTCAGTCGTCTCTCTCATCTGGTTCGCCATCTTCGGTGGGGGCGCCATCGGGCTCCAGGAACGCGCCGAGCGCGCCGGCCAGGCGGCGCACGCCCTGGTTCACCTCAAGGCCGATGGCACGCCCGACCTGAACTTCGACACGATCCTGTTCGACCTGCTCAACGCCATGCCCGTGCACAAGGTGGTCCTCATCGTCCTCATGGTCCTGGCCGTCGTCCTGGTGGCGATCTTCTTCGTCACCGGTGCCGACTCGGCCTCCATCGTCATGGGAGGGCTCTCCGAGAACGGTGCCACCGATCCGAGCCGCTTCACGGTCGTCTTCTGGGGCGTGGCCACCGGTGGCGTGGCCTCAGCCATGCTGCTCGCCGGCGGGGATGATCCGCGCGAGGTCCTCACCGGTCTGCGCGACATCACGATCGTCTCGGCGCTGCCCTTCGTCTTCGTCATGCTGCTGCTGTGCGTCTCGCTCTACAAGGACCTCAACAACGACCCCATGCTGCTGCGGCACTCGCTGGCCAACCAGGTCCTGGTCGACTCGGTCACCACCGCGGTCACGACCGCCAACGAGCCGCATGAGGTCGAGACCATCGAGCTGCACACCAGCCTGTCATCGACCACTGACGGCGACGACGCAGCCGGTGAGGGCTGCCAGGACGGCACCGACGAGGCCGCGCAGGACCTCAGGGTTGACGACCTCGCCGTCGACGGTGTGGATGATGCGCAGGCTCGAGCCGACCAGAGGCAGGAGAACTAGGACCAGCTAGGTCTGTCGGCTGCTCCTGGTGCTGGGGGCCGGGCTCATTGCTCGGTCCCCAGCTGCTCAACGGTGGCGCCCACCTGGCCGGCGGGGTGATCGACGACGACGACGTCACCATCAGCCAGGTGGTGCCCGCGACGTGTCTCCACGACGCCGTTGACAGTGACGTCTCCGGACTGGATGGCGATGCGCGCCTGTGCGCCGTCCTCCACCAGGCCCGCCAGTTTGAGGAACTGGCCGAGCCGGATGCTTCCGGACACTGAGATGAGTGGGTACCGGGATGGGCGCTGAGATGTTGCGTGCGTCATAGGTGGATCCTCGCAGACGGGGCGTGAGGTACGCACGTCGGACCAGGTAGCACCCCGCTAGAGCGGACGGTAGCGAGGCGAGTGAGAGAAGCGTCTCTCAGAAGTATGCGGATATAACGGATGCCAAACAAAATTTATCACGGTAGGGTAACGGCGTTCTGATAACACTACGGAGACGGAGACACCATGAAGCGTCGAATCGTCGCCCAGATGGCGATACTCGCTCTATCGCTGTCGGCGCCTGTTCTGGCCGTGACTCATGCACCACAAGCCGCCGCCGCCGACGGCAACATCATTCATGTCTCGGCCGAGGGCGGCTCGGACGCGGGAGACGGAACCGCTGCCAAGCCCCTTCAGACCATTGGAGCCGCCCTGAAGAAGGCCGGCGGCGGAGACACCATCGAGCTGGCCAACGGCACCTACCGTGAGGGCGAGCTCGCCGTCGACAAGGGCGTGACCATCAAGGCGGCCGAGGGTGCCAAGCCGGTCCTCACCGGTGCCGAGGTCCCCAAGAGCTGGAGTGCCGGCGGTGACGGGAAGTGGTCCACGGGCAAGGACATGGTCCGCTTCTGCACGGTCTGCACCATCAATGCCGACCCCGCCAAGGAGGGGATCGCCAGCCACCCCGAGCAGGTGTTCGTGGACGGCAAGCCCCTGACCCAGGTGCTCAGCCGCGCCGAGGTCACCGAGTCCACCTTCTACGTGGACGACCCCGACCCGGTCACCCTGAAGAACCCGAAGAACAACCAGGCCGGCTACAACGTCAAGCCGCACCGGGGCACCTCTTACGTCATCGGTGTCGACCCCAACCAGCACCAGGTCGAGGTGGTCCAGCACTCCCGCGCCCTGTCCTTCAACACCGACAACATCACCCTGTCGGGACTGACCGTGGAGAAGTACTCCGCGGTGCAGCGCTGGGACTACGAGGACCCTGAGATCGGCACCATCTCCGGCGGTGGAATGGTCGTGGCCGCACACGGTGCTCCTCGTGTCGAGAACTCCACCTTCCGCTACTCCTCGACGGCCGGTGCGCTGCAGGTCATCGACTCCACCAACGCGGCCATCTCGAACAACCTGTTCGAGAACAACGGCTCCAACGCCTTCGGCATCAATGACTCCAGTGGCGCCAAGGTGGAGAACAACCTGTGGAGGAACAACAACACCTCCGGCTTCATCACGAAGGACTGCGGTGCCTACTGCACCCTGGCCGACACCAAGATCACCCACTCCAAGAACATCCGCTTCGCCAACAACACAGTGGACTACTCGGCCACCGGCACGGACATCTCCGACCCCGCGGCCTATGACCAGAACCGTGCCGCAGGCGTGTGGTTCGACGAGGGCGTGATCGACTCCGAGATCGTTGGCAACTACTTCGTCAACGTCCCGGTGGCGATCTTCAACGAGGTCTCCTCCAACAACCTCATCGCCTCCAACATCGTGGCCGGGGCCGGTATCGGTATCCACATCTCCGGGTCCAACGACACCCGCGTGTGGAACAACACCGTCTCCCACGCGCTCACCAGCCTGTGGATCCAGGAGGACACCCGTTCCGACGGCTGCAACGCCCGCAACGCCCAGGGTGTGTGCACCCAGGTGCAGAAGTGGAGCGCCGAGCACGGACTGAGCTGGGACACCACCAACACCCAGGTGATGAACAACATCTTCTCCTCCGAGCAGACCACCCCCATGCCCGGGGACCCGTGGCGCTACTCCGCCATGGTCCAGGTCCTGGGTGGGGCCAACCAGGACGGCTCCGGCGCGGTCTACGCCAATGAGATGGTCACCGGCATCGACTACGACGTCTACTACCGCCACGAGAACCCCCAGACCCTGTCGACCACGGTCCTGTGGAACTGGGGCGCCGACCGTATGAACCAGTCGGTCAACGCCGAGAAGCTCTCCGACTTCACCGCCAGCTCGAGCGTCAAGGCATCGGGCAAGGAGGCCAACGGTCTGGACCTGCACGGCTCCCCGGAGAACAACCCGTTCTTCGTCAAGGAGTCCGCAAACCCGATGGACAAGACCTCGGACTTCCACCTCAAGGAGGGAAGCCCCGCCTCCGGTAACGGTCACGCCCTGCCCGAGGACATCGCCAAGACCCTCGGCGTCAACGCCAACGTCGCCGTGGACCGCGGTGCGCTCGTCAACGTCGCCTGGGGCGGCGGCGCCGTTCCCGGTGCCGGGGACGCCCCCGCTGACAACGCCAACAACGGCGGCAAGGCCGCTAACAACGGCGACAAGGCCGCCAACAACAATGGCGGTAACGCCAACAACGGTGGTAAGGCCGACAACAACGGTGGCAATGGTGGCAACGCCAACAACGGTGGCAAGGCCGACAACAACGGCTCCACCGTCGCCGACGGGGCCGCTAGCACCGGCGGCCAGGACGCACAGAGCGCCAGCCCCTCTGACTCCAAGGCAGGGGCCGGCCAGAAGAACTCCAGCATCGCCAAGCCCGGCGGCAACGCTCAGGGCGGTCAGGGTCAGGCTGCTGCGGCTGCAGCGGCTACCGGTGATAGCCGTCTTCCGCTCACCGGTGCCAGCCTGACCGGCATCGTCCTCGCGGTGGCCGCCATCGTCATGGGCGGCGGATTCATCCTGGTACGCCGTCGTATGGCCAGCTGATCGGTTCCGGCCTCGGGGTGAAGACGCAGCGAGAACGAGCTTGTGAAGAACCCGGACAACCCGGATCCTCACACCGTGACTGAATCGCTCGCCATCACCGTTGGTGACTACTTCCCCGTGGGGGACAGGATGCGCCGACTCACCCCGAGGCTGGCCCAGGCCACCAACGCAGCACGCTCCGTTCTGATAGAGGTCGCTCAGCACCGTGAGGTCATCACCTACGGTGAGCTCAGCGACTCGATCGGACGGAGCGTGCTGCCGCGTCATATGGGTCCGTTGCTCTCCATGATCGGCCACGACTGCGCTGCTCGCGGCGAACCGAGTCTGGCCTCCCTGGTGGTCTCAGCGGCCACAGGAGAGGTCGGCACCAGGGACGAGACCTGGGCTCCGCCGCAGCGACTCGCCTGCTGGGCGGTATGGGGTACGAACCGGCCCGACGACTGAGTGAAGCGGTTCTCGCTATGTGGGACGGTGGCGGGGCTGGGAAGCAGTCGTGGTTTGATACGCTCGACCATCCAGAGCGGCCGAGAGACCTGGTTCCATGACGCCGCAGCAACCCGGGTACGCGGGTGCTTCAGCCAGGATCGATGGAGACGATGTGCACGACAACGAGCCCACCGGGCCGACTGCCGCGGCAGGAAGCCGTGCAGCGGGCCTGAGCAGCGCCGAGACCGGAAGTGCCCGGCGACTGCCCACCGTCAGCCTGGAGCTGTTCCCGCCTCGGCCGGGTAAGGCGGCCTCTGCCACCTGGGGTCGCATTGACAGGCTCCTGGCCACAGGGCCCGACTTCGTCTCGGTGACCTACCGGCCCACCTTCGTCACCGATCCCGCCGGCGGCATTAACGGCGGTGAGTATGAAGGGAGTGTGCGAGGGACGGAGGTGAGTCGGTGCAAGGCCGTGCCCTGCGTGCGCGCGGTTCAGGAGCAGACCAACCCCTCCGAGTTCGTGCTCGCCCACGTGCTGGAGTCCAGCACCATCCCCCTCATGGCGCACCTGACCTGCATTGGCTACCGCAAGCAGGAGGCCGTTGAGATCGTCACCCGCTTCCTTCGCATGGGAGTGCGGCGCTTCCTCGCCCTGCGCGGCGACCCGCCGGCCGGCACCCGGGCCGACGAGGTCGCCGGGGAGCTGCGCCACGCCGACGACCTCGTTCGGGTCATCCGGGAGGTCGAGGCGGACTTCTTCGGTGACGGCAAGCGCCACGTCACGATCGCCGTGGCCGCCTACCCGGCCACCAGCGACCACATCGAGGCCATTGAGGTCCTGGCCGCCAAGCAGGCCGCCGGCGCCGACATGGCAATCACCCAGGTGTTCTACGATGCGGCCGACTACGTGGCCCTGACCAACGCGGCCTCCTATGCGGGGGTGAGCATCCCGATCCTTCCCGGGGTGATCCCCCTGACCGACCTACGTCGGCTCACCCGCCTCGAGGCGCTCACCGGGGTGCGAGTGCCCGCCGGCCTGCGATCCACGCTGGGATCGGCCAGCGGCGCCACCCTCGTGGAACGCGGCATCGGAGCGACGCTTGACCTGGCCACCGCGCTGCTACGTGCCGGCGCCCCCGGTCTGCACCTGTACACCTTCAACCGCACCCGTCCGGCCCTCGACGTCATCAGCCACCTGCGTCTGGGTGGCATCCTGGCCGGAGCCACGCCCGATCGGGAGGTGCGCGACGCCGTTGATCGCGGGTACCTCCAGGCCACTCCCGGACGCGGTCCCTCCTTCCTGCGCTGCGGCTCTCCCGGTGCAGCACTGTCTTCCCGCCACCCCGTTCCGCCCCACACCACCATCACCAAGGAGAATGCATGAGCGCCACCCCTGAGTCGGTCGCCGCCACCTCACCGGCTGAGATCGCCGTGACCGAGTCACAGGTCCCCTCCGCACCCCTGCCGGGGGCCACCATTCTGGGATACCCCCGCATCGGAAGGGACCGTGAGCTCAAGCGCGCCGTCGAGTCCTTCTGGAAGGGGAACCTGAGCGTCGACGAGCTCAAGCACGCCGCAGCCGAACTGCGCGGGGCGACTCGTTCGCGTCTGATGGACCTGGGGCTGACTCAGCCCGCATCGGTTCCAGCGGACTTCACTCTTTACGACCAGGTACTTCAGGTGACCGCCACCCTGGGGGCCGCGCCGGCCCGCTTCCGTGACCTGCTCAATGCCGATGGTGCTCTCGACGTCGAGGGCTATTTCACGCTGGCCCGCGGTGAGGGCGCCCGTCCGGCCATGGAGATGACCAAGTGGCTGGACTCCAACTACCACTACCTGGTCCCCGAGATCGACGCCTCCACCCCCTTCGACTACGTCGACACCGCCATCGCCGACCAGGTCCGCGAGGCCCAGGCCGCTGGTACCGAGGTGCGCCCCGTCGTCGTAGGACCGGTGAGCTACCTGCTCATGGCCAAGCCCTCCGACGAGGCTGCCGAGGGCTTCCATCCTCTGGACCGTCTTAATGACGTCCTGCACGCCTACGGCCACCTCCTCATGGACCTGCACGAGGCCGGTGCCACCTGGGTCCAGCTCGACGAGCCCGCCCTGGTCTCCGACTCCTGGAACGTGGAGCGCCAGCGTGTCCTCGATGCCGTGCGCGACGCCTACACCTGGTTGGGCGCCATCGTGGAGCGCCCCCAGATCCTGGTGGCCGGAACCTACGGCTCCCTGGGTGACGCCCTGCCCGTGCTCGCTCAGGCCCCGATCGAGGCCGTGGGCCTCGACCTCGTGGCCGGCGCCCTGCCCGAGGCCGGCGACCTGGCCGCCCTGAAGGGCAAGGCCGTTGTTGCCGGGGTTGTCTCAGGACGCAACATCTGGCGCACCGACCTGAACCGAGCCATGGACGTGCTTGAGCAGCTGCGCGAGCGCCTCCCCGAGGGCACCCCCATCACCGTGGCGACCTCCACCTCCTTGCAGCACGTGCCCCACGACGTCGAGCGCGAGACCGCCATCGACCCGGAGATCCGCTCCTGGCTGGCCTTCGCCGATCAGAAGGTCGGGGAGGTCATCACCCTGGCCAAGGGCCTGGAGCAGGGCCGTGAGGCCATCGCCGCAGAGCTGTCCCAGGACGCCGACCTGCGCAAGCAGCGCGCCGCCCACCCCGGCGTGCACCGCGACGAGGTCCGCACCGCCGTCGGCGCCGTCACGGACGCCGACCGCACCCGCGCCCCCTACAGTGAGCGCAAGGCGGCCCAGGACGAGCGCCTCGGCCTGCCCGAACTGCCCACCACCACCATCGGCTCCTTCCCGCAGACCGCTGAGATCCGTAAGGCCCGCGCCGCCTGGCGCAAGGGCGAGATCGACGACGCCGCCTACGACGCCGCCATGCGCGCCGAGATCGCCAGCGTCGTCGCCCTTCAGGAACGCCTCGGCCTGGACGTCCTGGTTCACGGCGAGGCCGAGCGCAACGACATGGTCCAGTACTTCGCCGAGCTGCTCGACGGCTTCGTCACCACCGAGCACGGCTGGGTCCAGTCCTATGGCTCGCGCTGCACCCGTCCCTCCATCCTGTGGGGAGACGTCACTCGTCCCGAGCCGATGACGGTCACCTGGTCGGCCTATGCCCAGTCCTTGACCGACAAGCCCCTCAAGGGCATGCTCACTGGCCCGGTGACGATCATGGCCTGGTCCTTCGTGCGCGACGACATCCCGCGCGCCCAGGTCGCCGACCAGCTGGGTCTGGCCCTGCGCGCGGAGGTGGCGGACCTTGAGGCCGCCGGTATCGGCGTCATCCAGGTCGACGAGCCCGCCATCCGCGAGACCCTGCCGCTGCGGCGCGCCGACCGCCCCACCTACCTGGAGTGGTCCGTCGGCTCCTTCCGTCTGGCTACCGGAGGAGCGGCTCCCGCCACCCAGATCCACACCCACCTGTGCTACTCGGAGTTCGACGTCGTCATCGACGCGGTTGACCACCTCGACGCCGACGTGACCTCCATCGAGGCTTCCCGCTCGCGCATGGACATCCTGCCCGCAGTGGCAGAGCACGGCTTCGAGCGCCAGCTCGGCCCGGGCGTATGGGACATCCACTCCCCGCGCGTGCCCAGCCAGGCCGAGTGCACCGAGCTGCTCCAGCGGGCCGTCGATGCCCTGGGCGCCGAGAAGGTCTGGGTCAACCCCGACTGCGGTCTCAAGACCCGCGGCTACGCCGAGACCGAGGCGAGCCTGACCAGCCTGGTCGGTGCCGCCCGTGCGGTGCGTGAGGCCTGATGGGCCTCTGATTCAACCGCAGATGCGCGGGGCGGCCCGGGAGAGACGATGTGCTCTCCCGGGCCGCCCCGCGCGTGGCCGGTAGGCTTGCGGCATGCTCACCCGTACCGATCTGCGCAGCACCCGACTCTCCGCACGCCAGCTGGCACAGGCCCTGCCCCGGGCGACCCTTGACGTCACCGCCGCCCAGGCCGCCGTGGCTCCGCTGATCGAGGACGTCCGCTCCCGTGGCGCGGCCGCCCTGCGCGATGCCGCCGAGCGCTTCGACGGCGTGCGACCCGTCCACCTGCGTGTGCCCGCTGCCGCGATCGCCCAGGCGCTCGAGGATCTGGACCCCTCGGTACGCGAGGCCCTGGAGCTGTCGATCGCCCACAACCGGGCCGGGCACGCCGCCCAGGTGCCTGCTGAGCGCACCACGGAGGTGGTTCCCGGAGGGTGTGTCACCCAGCGATGGATCCCTGTGGAACGGGTCGGGCTCTACGTTCCCGGAGGGCTGGCCGTCTACCCCTCCAGCGTGGTGATGAACGCGGTGGCCGCTCAGGTCGCCGGCGTCGAGCAGATCGCCCTGGCAAGTCCGCCGCAGGCCGAGTTCGCCGGTCTGCCCCACCCCACGATCCTGGCGGCATGCGCACTGCTGGGAATCAGCGAGGTCTACGCCGTCGGCGGTGCCCAGGCCATCGCGATGCTCGCCTACGGCGCCGACGCCCAGGACGATACTGATCGGGCGGATGCCGGGGGAGAGGTCCTGTGTCGGGGCGTGGACGTCATCACCGGTCCCGGCAACGTCTACGTGGCGGCCGCTAAGCGAGCCGTTATGGGGACGGTCGGCATCGACGCCGAAGCGGGGCCCACCGAGATCGCCGTCCTGGCCGATGCCGGGGCCGACCCCGAGTACGTGGCCGCCGACCTGCTCTCCCAGGCGGAGCACGATCCCCATGCCGGCAGTGTCCTCATCACCGACTCCCCGCAGCTGGCCGACGCCGTCGATGCGGCGCTCGAGCGTCGACTCAGCGTGACCCGGCACCGGGAGCGGGCGACGACCGCACTGAGCGGACCGCAGTCGGGAACTGTCCTGGTGCGAGACCTCGCGCAGGCCATTGAGGTCGCCAACGCCTACGCAGCCGAGCACCTGGAGATCCATACCTCTGATGCCCCACAGGTCGCGCGGCGGATCCGCAACGCCGGCGCCATCTTCATCGGGCCCTACAGTCCTGTACCTCTGGGCGACTACCTGGCCGGCTCCAACCATGTCCTTCCCACCGGCGGAACCGCGCGGTTCGCGTCGGGACTGAGCGTGATGGCCTTCCTCAAACCGGTGCAGCTCATCGAGTACAGTGCGAGCGCCCTGGAGGCCATGACACCTGCGCTGGAGGTCCTGGCGAGCTGTGAGGATCTGCCGGCCCACGGAGAGGCGGCCCGCTCCCGAGGCAGTGAAAAAAGCTGCTGAACAGGTCTGATGAGACGGTCCTGTTACCTGGTCGTGACCATCTCCTGATGCGTCAGGAGGCTGGGTGGTGACGCGAGCCCGAGATTCATTGACGGTTTAAGTGGCGGAATCCTGCCACTTTCGAGTCTTGTGAGGCATCTCCAAGAGAGTGCATACTGTGTGGTCGAATAACACAGTGTTGCAAACCGTTACTCGATTGTTATATTTGGTGTGACGCACGGTGCGCCGTGCCCGACGGGCTGAGTTCCCACATCCCGTCATCCCCGGGCGCGCCGCACCGAGGCGTTGGTGCCGACTGGAGTTGCTCGCACGTGCGGTGTTGACGGTCGGTGCCGGCCCTACCCCTTGGATCCAGATGGATGGCCTCATGCACTACTCCCCATTCGCCGCCGGAACCGGACTGTTCGTCGTGTGGTATGTAGCCCCGGCAGGTTCCCTTCCCGCTCTCGTCGCCCGTTTCCTCATTGACTGCGCCGGCCTGGTGTTTGTCGCCATCCTGGCCTTCTTCCTGCTGACCAATCTGTACGGCGCGGTCCGTGCCCTGCTCCCGCACCCCAGGCGCAGCGCCGGGCGTCACGTCCAGCAGCGCAGCGGTCTGATGAGTCTGCGAGCGTGATGAGCACGCAGACCCCTTTCCCACCTGTGAGCTTCGATTCCTCAAGCCCCCTGGGAATGCTCGACCGTATCGGTTGGTGGGGTGCCCTGGGGATGATCGCAGTCGCGCTGGCCTACACCTTCTTCATGCTCATCGCCTCCCGGGGTGCCCCGCGGCACGGCGGTCCCTCGCACCCCGATGCACCTCTGCTCGTCGTCATCCTCATGCCCTGCCTCAACGAGGCGGCGGTCATCGGCGCCAGCGTCAGACGGCTCACCTCCATCCCGGACCCGGGCCTGCGCATCATGGTCATTGACGACGGCTCCGACGACGACACCGCCCAAGTGGCCGCCCAAGCAGGCGACGGTCGTGTTGAGGTGGTCCGCCGTCGCCCTCCCCACGCCCGCCTGGGCAAGGGGGAGGCCCTTAACGACGCGCTATCGATCGTGCGCTCCCAATGCACCACGGTGTCCTCCTCGCGAGTTGTCGTCGGAGTCATGGACGCCGACGGCAGGCTCGACCCCCACGCCATCGGGGAGGTACGCAAGGCCTTCGCCCCGCAGGAGGTCGGCGCCGTCCAGATGGGGGTGCGCATCAACAACCGCTTCGGTTCCCTGCTCGCTCGCATGCAGGACATGGAGTTCGTGATCTTCACCGAGGTCTTCCAGCGAGGACGGCGCCGAGTCCGCAGCGTCGGTATGGGCGGCAACGCCCAGTTCGTCCGCCTCAGCGCCCTCGATGCCCTGGGGCCCCGGCCCTGGACCCGCTCGCTGACCGAGGACTTTGACCTGGGGATCCGGCTCAACGCCACCAGCTGGACCAACGAGTTCTGGCCCGCGGCCTCTGTTCACCAGCAGGGCGTCACCAGCATGCGCCGCCTCCTGCGTCAGCGCACCCGCTGGTTCCAGGGCAACCTCCAGGCTCTGCACCTGCTGCGCTCCGTGGCCCGTGAGCAGCGTGGCCTGGGGCGGGCCGACACGCTCTGGCAGATTCTCACGCCCTATCTGCTCTTGACCGGCTCTCTGCTGACTCTGTCCTTCCTCATCACCATGGTGACCGCAGGTGTGGCCGCGGTCCTGAGATGGGAACAGTCGTGGGCGTGGCTCGTGGGGGCCTACGTCATCGCCTTCGGTCCGGCACTCATCTATGCCTGGATCTACTGGCGCATCGAGCGCAGCGAGGGTCTGAACCTGCTCAAGGCCGTGGGCTATGCACACCTGTTCGTGCTCTACGGCCTTCTCCCTAGTCTCTACGGCTGGCGAGCACTCGCCCGCGAGCTGACCGGACGCACCGGGTGGGCCAAGACCGCTCGGGAGGCGGAGCCGGATCAAGGGGCGCAGAGCGTGTCCAGCAGATCGGCTACCGGCTCCAACGGGTCAGCATCCATGGGCTCGCCTCTGCCGAGCAAGCAGCGGCCGCCCAGTAAGTCAGCGAGGGTGGAGCCTCTCGCGGCCTCCCAGGACGCACGTCCGGGCAGTGCCGTCCCAGCCGCCCCGGCTGTGCCGACCCGCCCGTTGCTGAACCCCACCGCCGTGATCGTGCGACGACCCCGTCCGACATCCAGCAGCATGACCAATGAGGAGACGAGATGACAGCTGCCAACGCACCTCAGCACGCAGGAGCCGTCGACGGATCGCGTCGCGGCAGAATCTTGCGTCGCGCCCTTCTGACGGTCTGCGTCTTGGCACTGGTTCTAGGAGTCACCGTGTACTGCCACGCCCGAGAGGCAACAGAGACCCCGGACTGCTCCCAGTGGGAGATCATCTTCGACGGTTATGGCGAGGCCTCGTGCTCTGAGGGCCTGCTGCGCCTCAAGCCGACGTCGGCCAACTCCTCGGACACGACCCACGCCGGTCTGGCCACCTCCACCACGGTCGAGATCGAAGCGGGAGGCGTGCAGACCATCCACACCACGATGACCACTGTCAAGCAGCTGCGAGAGGACGGCGAGCCCAACGCGTGGGAGGTCGCCTGGCTCCTGTGGAACTACACCGACAACAACCACTTCTACGCCCTTGCTCTCAAGCCCAACGGATGGGAGGTCTCCAAGCAGGACACCGCCTACCCGGGGTATCAGCGATTCCTGTCATCGGGCAACACGCCCGTCTACCCACCCGGTGAGAGCCATGACGTCACCGTCACCATTGATACCACCTCATCGTCAGAGGCCACCTTCACCATCACCGTGGACGGGCAGGAGCTCGGAACCGTCACCGACAAGCAGTCCCCCTACCGCTCCGGCACCGTGGCGGCCTACTGCGAGGACTCCGACGTCACCTTCACCCCGATCACCGAGGACAAGTAGAACCTGCCCTCCACGACGTCGCCGGACGCAACCACCGCTGAGGCCCGCCTCGTCCCATTCCCGACACACGACCAGGAGAATCCCCATGACAACCGACTCCACGCAAACGGGCCGCCCCCTGAGGGTCATGCTCGTCTACGGCACCCGCCCGGAGGCGATCAAGCTCGCCCCCCTGGTGGCCGCCATGCGCGACGACGAGCGTTTCAATCCGATCGTCGTCGTCACCGGACAGCACCGTGAGATGCTCGACCAGGTGCACGAGTTCTTCGGCATCGTGCCCGACGATGACCTCGACATCCACTCACCGGGACAGACCCTCACCCAGATCACCAACCGCTGCCTGCAAGGGGTGGGGCGGGCCATTGAGGCCCACCGGCCCGACGCCGTCGTCGTCCAGGGGGACACCACCTCCGCCTTCGCCGCTGCGCTGGCGGCTTTCTACCACGAGGTACCCGTCCTCCACGTCGAGGCCGGTCTGCGCACCGGGGACATCTCCTCGCCCTTCCCCGAGGAGGCCAACCGGCGGCTCATCAGCCAGGTGACCACCCTGCACCTATGCCCCACCACCACCAGTCGGGACAACCTGCTGCGCGAGAACACCGACCCGCAGACCGTCAGTGTCACGGGCAACACGGTCATCGACGCGCTCCTGGTCGCCGTGGACCGTCGGGTCCCGCCACCGGATGAGGAGCTGGCCGCAGCACTGAAGGACGCCTCTCGGCGAGTCGTGCTCGTCACCGCCCACCGCCGTGAGTCCTGGGGCGAGCCGATGCGGGCCATCGGCCGCGCCGTCGCGCGCCTGGCCGGCAAGCACCCCGAGGTGCTCTTCGTGCTGCCGGTTCACCGCAACCCCAAGGTTCGAGAGGACCTCCTGCCGCAGATCGAGGGCCACGCCAACGTCATCTGGTGCGACCCGCTGGAGTACGGCGCCTTCTGCGCACTCATCGACCGCTGCGACGTCGTGCTCACCGACTCCGGCGGCGTCCAGGAGGAGGCCCCCGCGCTGTCCAAGCCTGTCCTGGTCATGAGGGACAACACCGAGCGTCCTGAGGCGGTCGCCTTCGGGGTTGCCGAGCTGGTCGGAACCGACGAGGAGCGCATCGTCGAGAGGGTCTCCACGCTGCTGACCGACGAGGCGGCCTACACGACCATGGCCCAGGCCGCAAACCCCTACGGCGACGGACACGCGAGCAAGCGCATCCTGGCCGCCACCGCCGCCCTGTTCGGCCGCGGTGTTCCCCTTCCCGAGTTTGAACCCGTTCCCACCTCATCGAAGGAGTGTTCATGAGTCTCCCAACCCTTGCGTCCTCACGACGCCGCCGCTGTGCGCTGGCCGCCATCGCGGTGTGCCTGGGCAGCTCCATCACCGCCGTCGGCCCTGCTCAGGCCGCACCCGCCCCCGACGCGCAGCCTCCGATCGCTGCCCAGGCCGCCGCGGCCAACCCGGCCGGCGGGGCCCAGGCCAATGACGCCGACCCGGCCAAGAAGCCGCTTCCGGCTCCGCCCGAGCCCGCCGCCGCGGCCAAGAAAGAGCTCCCCCTCAAGGGAGACAAGCAGGCCGACGTGGATCTCAACAAGCCCGCCCCCGCCGCCGGGCAGGTCAAGATCCGTGACCTGAAGCAGAACGCCCCCGAGGTTCCTGCCGGTGCGGTGACCTTCTCCAACCAGGAGGCGGGACCGGCATCGACCCTGGTCCTGTTCGACACCACGGGTGACTACGCCAAGCTGGGGGAGTACTACGCCCTGAGCATGGGCACCCTTGCCAGCCACTCCGGGACCGTGACGACCCTCCCGGTCAAGGACTACGTCGCCGGCCTGGCCGGTCGCTTCACCAACGTGGTCTACATCGGCTCCACCTACGACGAGCCCCTGCCGCGGGCCTTCATCGACGATGCCCTGACCGGCAACATCCCCGTCATGTGGTCCGGCTTCAACATCTGGCAGCTGGCCAAGACCGACGCCGACCGCGCCGCCTTCACCCAGCGCTACGGCTGGGACGCGGCCACCTCCTACATCGATTCCGCCGACCGGGTCACCAAGATCAGCTACAACGGCGCCTCCTTGAAGCGCAACGAGCTCAACTCCGGTGGCATCATCGCTCCGCACATCACCCGCGAGAAGGACGTCAAGGTCCTGGGGCGTGCTGAGTGCTCCAAGCCCGACGGTGCGGCCACCGCGTGCGCCTCCGTCGCACAGTCCGGCACTACCTCCTTCCCCTGGGCGGTCAGCTCCTCGGGAATGACCTTCATCGGTGAGATTCCGCTGACCTACCTGGGTGAGCAGGACCGGTACATCGCGGCTGCCGACATCCTCCTGGACTTCCTCCAGCCCGGTGCCCAGCAGTTCCGACAGGCCGCTGTGCGTCTGGAGGACGTGACCCCGGACAGCGACCCCGAGGAGCTGCAGGCGATCGTCGACTACCTCCACAGTCAGAACGTGCCCTTCCAGATGGCGGTGGTGCCCAAGTACATCGACCCCAAGGGCACTGAGAACAACGGGACACCCAAGGAGCTCACTCTGGAGGACGCTCCGGAGCTGGTGGAAGTCCTGCAGGATGCGGTGAACAAGGGCGGAACGATCGTTCAGCACGGCACCACCCACCAGTTCGGGACCCTGGACAACCCCTACAACGCCGTCTCCGCCGACGACTTCGAGTTCATCCGCTCGTGGTGCTCGGCCACCAACGACACCAAGGCCCCACCCATCGACTGCCAGGACAAGTCCTTCGTGCAGATCGGAGGCACCCTGCCGGGCACCTCCCAGGAATGGGCTTCCGAGCGCGTGGATCAGGGACGCCAGATCTTCGGGGAGGTCGACCTGCCGACTCCGGAGATCTTCGAGACTCCGCACTACTCGGCCACCCGTGAGGCCTACTACGGCATCGGGGAGCACTACTCGGTGCGTTACGAGCGTGAGCTCCTCTATGCCGGCACCCTGACCAACACCCAGGCCGGCCCCCATGACTACTACGGGCAGTTCTTCCCCTACGCGGTCAACGACCCCTACGGGACCCACGTCCTGCCTGAGAACCTGGGCAACTTCGAGCCCAACGAGATCAACCAGCACCCGCCGCGCCTGGCTCAGGAGGTCATCGACGCGGCCAAGCTCAACCTGGTCAACACTCACGCCACCGCCAGCTTCTTCTTCCACCCCTACTACCCGCTGCCCGAGCTGAAGAAGATCGTCGCCGGCATCAAGGCCGAGGGGTACACCTTCGTGCCGGCCTCGGAGCTGAAATGACCACAGTGTCGACTGTGAGACTTAGCGGCATCAGAGTGACAGACATGAGACCGTTCGGTCGGAATATCTCTCATAAGACTGGAATACTGCTCCCATGACATGTGAGACCAACCGCAGAAGGGTGCTGGCGCTCCTGGGCACTGGCGTTCTGGGAGCGGCAGTGTCCTCCTGCGGGCACGCGAACGTGACTCCGCCGGCCATGGGGGACGGGGCGACCACGCACCTGAGCCTTCACATCAGTGATGCTCAGGGCAACGCCCTCAACCTCGAGGCGCTGCGACGCATTCAGTCCAACGGCAAGGGCGAGGTCGGTTATGACGACGCGCTCCTGGATGCCAAGACCCTGGAGGTCATCGCCGTCGGTCCCCTCTACCAGGATGAAGGCGGCGTCATCGGCATTGATGTGCCTACCGGACGCGAGTGCACTCTGACCATGTCGTGGCCGACCAGTCATGGGTACTCGGCACTCATGGCGGATCTACCGTCCTCCGGCGAGCACGATCTCCTGGAGCTGGCGGCCCGAACCCTTCACGGGCGGCAGGCCGAGCGCCTCGCGCAGGCCACCGCGAAGGGGTACAAGGGGGCTGACGAGGCGGTGAAGCTGCGGGCATCCGCCCAGCAGTCCCTGGATGCCTGCTCCAAGGCCCAGGCCTGGACCGAGCGGGGCCGCCTGGCGAACTCCGCCCTGGACTCGGCCGCAGGGGCCCAGCTCTCCCTGGACCGGGCACTGGCCGCTCAGGCGCCGCAGGACGCCGTCATCGGGGTGACCTTCACTCGGGTGCCCACGTCCGCGGAGGTCACCGCCGCGCTGGCCCCCAGTGGTCCCGGGGGCGGCAAGCGGAAGGTGTCGGCTCGTCTCGTGATCAGTGACCCCAATGACGCCGAGGAGATGGCCGGATGGCGCAGCACGGTGGAGGCCCTGCACGCGCAGGGCGGTCAGGCCCTGGCCCAGATCTGCGACTCCCACGACATGGTCGCCCTGACCGACTCCGCCTGGGACACGCGGGTCGCTACCCTGATCAAGGCGCTTCCCAATGTCGACGCCTGGGAGGTCGGCAACGAGATCGGCGGGGACTGGCTGGGCGCCGGGCCGGTGGCCAAGGTCCAGCGAGCGGCCAAGGCCGTGCGCGAGCGCACCAGTGCCACGACCGTGCTGACCCTGTACTACCAGCTCGGGCAGGCGGACCCGACGTACTCCCTGTTCAGCTATGCCGCCAGGGAGATCCCTGCGTCGATCAGGGAACTGATCGACGTCGTGGGACTGTCCGTCTACCCCCAGCTCCATCCGCTGGGAACAGCCGCTGACCGAGTCCTCAGTACCCTGGAGACCGCCTTCGCCTCCTCCCGGATCGCCGTGACCGAGCTCGGGTACGGGGGTGCAGACCTCAATACCGGTCCCTGGTGGTTCGGCTCGGCCTCCGACCCCGTGGCGGCCCGCACCGCCGTCGCTGAGCATGTCACCGGCGCAGCGTTGGGACGGTCCGACGCCTGGGGAGCCCCCTTCTGGTGGTACTACCTCGAGGACCAGATCGGAACCCCGGGGGGCCAGGTGGCTCCAGCGCTGGCCGCAGTGTCCACTGGCTTCTAGGACACGGGGCCGGTGGGCAACGCCTGGTCAGGCAGTGCCCACCGGCCCCTACTTCTGTGCCAGGACGAAGGGGTGGACCGCCTCCGCCCCCGCCTCGCGCAGGAGGGAGGCCGCCACTGTGAGCGTCCAGCCGGAGTCACTCCAGTCGTCCACGAGGACCACGACGCGCTCGCGCAGCTCGTCGAGCGTTTGGGCGGACCAGCCCCGCAGCGTCAGGCTGCGGGCCACCTGTGCCAGACGAAACGCAGAGCCCACATCGTGCTGCGGCGGCTCCTGACTGCCCAGACCCACGACGCCCAAGGGCTGTGCTCCCAGCTGTACGGCTACGGCGTGCCCCAGCCGGCGAACCATGTGGGGGCGGGTGCGGGAGTCCACGACGACGACGGCCAGCGGCCTGCTCGGACGGCCCTGCCCGGCGGCTTCCTGCTCACCGCGGATGAGCTCAGCGAGCCGATCCACCGCCGCAAGCACCTGCGGCCTGATCGCCACCGGGACCTCGCCGTCAGCGCCGGAGCCCACCAGCTCGCGCAGCGCCACCGAGGTTCCCAATCCGTCCAGCCTGCCCACCGCCAACCCGGTCGCCGCCTGCCGGTCGGCTCTGATGCGGCCCTTGAGGTGGCCCAGGCCCAGCCGATCCATCCCGGTGGGCCACTGGCGGCGCGCCCGCAACTCGACCCCTGCGCGCCCCAGCGTCTGTCGGGCGGCACCGACCTGTTCCCGGTCGGGGGCGTCAAGCAGGTCCAGGCCCCCGCACAGGTCGCAGGCGCCGCAGCGCCATCCCGGCTCAAGCAGGGGGTCATCGAGCACCGACCTTAAGAAGGCCATCCGGCAGGAGGATGAGCCCTGATATGGGGAGGGCTCAGTACCGAGACGCTCATAGGTGAGCATCGCCTCCTGCTCGGCGCGGCGCGCGGCCTCGACTCGCGCATAACGCTCGGCGTCATAGCACCAGGGGCGGCCAGTGGACTCCCAACCGCCACGAACCCGGCGCACGGCGCCGTCAACGTCAAGGACCTTGAGCATGGACTCCAGCCGGCTGCGTCGCAACGAGGTCACCGTCTCCAGCACCGCCGTGGACGCAGCTCCGTCGCCCGCGGCCCTGCGCTCCTCCAAGGTGTCCAGGACCACGCGAACCTGCTCCTCGGGTGGGAAGCCCTGCGATCCGAACCACTCCCAGATGGCCCGGTCCTCCGGGCCGGGCAGCAGGACCACCTCAGCCCGCTCCACACCACGACCGGCGCGACCCACCTGCTGGTAGTAGCTCACCGGCGAGGACGGGGCCCCCACGTGCACCACGAAGGCCAGGTCCGGCTTGTCGAAGCCCATGCCCAGAGCGGAGGTGGCCACCAGCGCCCTGACCCGGTTGGCCTTGAGGTCCTCCTCCAGGCGCTCGCGCTCAGCGGCGTCGGTCTGCCCCGTGTAGGCGGCCACCTCCACACCGGCTGTGCGCAGGTGCTCGGCGACCTCCATCGCCGCCGAGACCGTCAGACAGTAGACGATGCCGCTGCCGGGAGTGCCACCGATGTAGGCGGCCAGCCAGGCCAGGCGGGAGGCGGCATCAGGCAGCATCCTGACCCCCAGGTGGAGAGAGCCACGCTCCAGGGTCCCCCGCAGCACCAGGACCTGCTCGCCGCCCGCCCCACCCGACTCCAGGGATGCCCCCAGCTGCTCGGCGACGTCGGCACTGACCCGGCGGTTCGCGGTCGCCGTCGTGGCCAGGACCGGGGTGCGCGGCGGCAGTCCCGCCAGCAGGGTGGCGATGCGCCGGTAGTCGGGGCGGAAGTCGTGGCCCCAGTCCGAGATGCAGTGGGCCTCGTCGATGACCACCAGTGCGGCGCTCGCAGCCAGGTGGGGGAGGATCTCATCGCGGAAGACCGGGTTGTTGAGGCGCTCCGGGGAGACCAGCAGGACATCGACCTCACCAGCGGCCACCTGAGCCTGAATCTCCTCCCACTGGGTGACATTGGCCGAGTTCATGGTCACGGCCCGGATCCCGGCGCGGCTTGCAGCGGCGGCCACTTGGTCGCGCATGAGGGCCAGCAGCGGCGAGATGATGACGCTCGCCCCGGTACCGGTGCGCGCACCGGGGGATGGCAGTGGGGTGCCCGGGCTCCAGCCTCCCCAGCCCTCTCGCAGCAGGACCGTCGCCACGAAGTACACCGCCGACTTCCCCCACCCGGTGCGCTGGACCACCAGGGCTCGGCGGCGTGCGATGACCAGCGCCTCGATCGCCCGCCACTGGTCCTCACGCAGGCGCGCGTCGCTGCGGCCCACGAGCTCGCGCAGGACGGCCTCGGCCCGCTCACGCACGGGCGAGTCGAGCCGATCGGGGCGCACGGAACGCTCAGAGTCCTTGGGATCCTGGGGTCCTGTGATCGTCACGGAACCACGGTAGCGTGGACGATCAAGGTGGCACTAGATAGTCTTGGCCCATGGACCTCCTCATCATCGCCGTGCTGGGCACTTTGGCCATCGCGGCGGCCTCTCAGCTCAGCGACCGTATCGGGGTCGCCCCAGCGCTGATCCTTCTGGCGGGCGGCACGGCAGTGGGCTTCCTGCCCTTCATCCCGGCGATCGAGCTGGACCCCCAGGTGGTCCTGGAGGGGATCCTCCCCCCGCTGCTGTTCTCCACCGCGGTGAGCATCTCCACCATCAACTTCCGCCGGGAGCTCGCCCCGGTGGCGGTGCTGGCCATCCTGCTGGTGCCCCTGTCCGCCGCGGTGATCGGCGCGGTCCTCACCCTCCTGGTTCCGGGGCTCTCCCTGGCCTGGGCCATCGCCATGGGGGCGATCCTCAGCCCCACCGACGCCGTGGCCATCTCCATCGCCCGCCGGCTGGGAGTCTCCCAACGCATCATCACCGTCCTGGAGGGGGAGGGACTGCTCAACGACGCCACCGCACTGGTGGTCCTGTCCTCCGCCGTCTCCGCGGCCACCTCCGGCGGAGTGAGTGTCGGAGGCGTCCTGGGCGGTTTCGCCCTGGCGGTCCTCGTGGCCCTGGGGGTGGGCTGGCTCGTTGGCGAGGCGAGCCTGCGGGTGCGCTCCCACATCACCGACCCCACCGTGGACACGGTGGTGTCCTTCACCGTCCCCTTCCTCGCGGCGATCCCGGCCGAGCACATGCACGGCTCGGGGCTCGTGGCAGCCGTCGTCGCCGGGCTCATCACCGGCCACCGCGGTCCCCGGATGCTGCCGCCCGCCCACCGGGTGGCCTCACGTACCAACTGGCACACCGTCGAGCTCACCCTGGAAGGACTCATCTTCCTGGTCATGGGGCTGGAGTTCTTCGGCGTCGTGGAGAAGGTCGGCGCCTCAGCTCTCGGTGTTGTCCGGGCTGTCGCGGTCGCTGTCGTTGCCGGGGCGCTGACCGTCGTCATCCGGGCGCTGGTTGTGGCACCCATGCTCAAACTCCTCAGCCACCGGACCGCGCGCTGGGCTATCCACTGGCAGGAGAACGAGGAGGCCATCCACCAGTTCCAGAACCGCTGCTCGGCCATCGTGCGCGGAGAGTCCGAGATGCCCCCGGTCCCCTGGGACCGTCGCCCCTTCGCACAGGTCCAGCGCAAGCTCCGCCAGTCGACCAACCACGAGAGCATCGCTCGGCGCGCACGCAGCCTCTCCAGCCGGGTCAGACGCCGGGGCGCCGACCTGGACTACTTCGCAGCCGAGCCCCTGGGCAGACGCGAAGGCGCCGTCATCGTCTGGGCGGGCATGCGCGGAGCCATCACCCTGGCAGCCGCTCAGACCCTGCCGGTCACAGCGCCGCATTACTCCTTCCTCCTCCTGGTGGCCATGCTCGTGGCCGCCGGCTCACTGACGATCCAAGGACTCACGCTGCCCGCCCTGGTCCGCCTCGCCAGACCCGCCATGGCCGGGCCCGCCGACGAGGAGGAGAAGGCCGCCGTCATCTCGCTGCTGGTCAACGCCGCCCGTGACGTCGCCTCCGTCGACACTCACGGTGCCTCCCAACAGGCCACCCCCACAGTGCTCACCGGCGCCGCAGACCCCGACGCCTCGCACACACATACGACCATGAGCGCTCCCGGCCTGGACAAGGTCTCACAGGGCGCCCCCGACCCGGAGAACAACGAGAGCCTCAGCCCCACCACTGAGCAGCACGGTCTCGTACGCAGGCAGGGCAATGACGTCGTCGTCTCGCCGGCAGCCGTTGCCAAGGCCTGGGCCGACCCCACCTGGCGCCACGACGAGCTCGCCCCCATGCGAGAACGCGCCCTGGACATGATCCGAGCCCAGCGCGAGGCCCTTCTCGACGCCGGCGACGAGGGCCTCTACTCGGCCGACTCCCTGGAGCACGCCCTGAACCGCCTCGACTACCAGGAGATCATGCTCACCAGCGATCCGCACTGACAACACCGCCAGCAGGACACTGCGACCGCCGCCCTCGGCGCCGCAGCACCACCGGATGGGCGGCCCAACCGCTGGGGCGGACCGAGCCGTAGACTCCAGGCGTGAACGCGAACCTGCCCCTGAGACCGGACCTGGAGGGCGAGGCCCCCTACGGGGCCCCCGAGATCGACGTCCCCGTGAGACTGAACGTCAACGAGAACCCCTACCCGCCCTCGGCCGCGGTCATCGAGTCGATCGCCACCGCCGTGGCTCAGGCCGCCCAGGGACTCAACCGCTACCCGGAGCGGGACTTCCCCCGGCTGCGGGCCGCGCTCGCGGACTATCTCGAGGCCGAGTCCGGCGTGCACCTGACCCCTGAGCAGATCTGGGCGGCCAACGGCTCCAATGAGGTCATGCTCCACGTGCTCCAGGCCTTCGGCGGCCCCGGGCGTACCTGCCTGACCTTCACCCCCACGTACTCGATGTACCCCGAGTACGCCCGCGACACGCTGACCGACTACGCCACCCGACCGCGCCGCAAGGACTTCACCCTCGATACGGACGCCGCGGTGGCCGCGATCAAGGAGCTGCGGCCGGCCGTCGTCATCCTGGCCAGCCCCAACAACCCGACCGGAACCGCCCTGCCGCTGGAGGACATCACGCGGATCCTTGAGGCCGCCCGCGACCACGGCCCCATGCTCGGAGCCGAGATCGGCTCGCCCGCCCGGGCCAGCGACTGTGTCGTCGTCATCGATGAGGCCTACGCCGAGTTCCGCCGCCCGGGCGTGCCCAGCGCCCTGGAGCTGGTGGGGCCGGACAACCCGCACCTGGCCGTCACCCGCACCATGTCGAAGGCCTTCGGAGCGGCCGGGCTGCGCCTGGGCTACCTGGCCGCCGACCGCGCCCTGGTAGACGCCCTGCGCGTGGTGCGCCTGCCCTACCACCTCTCCGCCGTCACTCAGGCCGCCGCCCTGGCCGCCCTGTCCCACCGCGACGAGCTCATGGCTCAGGTGGCCTCCCTGCGCGATGAGCGCGATGCCTTCGTGGACTGGCTGCACAGCCAGGGCCTGAGCGCGCACGAATCGGACGCCAACTTCGTCCTGTTCGGCCCCTTCCCCGACCGCGAGGCCGTCTGGCAGGCCCTGCTCGACGCCGGGGTCCTCATCCGTGTCGTCGGCCCCGAGGGTTTCCTGCGGGCCAGCATCGGCACGCCGGAGGAGATGGCACGCCTGCGCGCCGCCCTGACCTCAGCCATCGGCAGGTGAGAGGGACGCCGGCAGCGATCGGCGCCTGGGACCGGTAGGGTTGCTATCGATTGAGATACCTATCAACCACTGTGCTGAAAAAGCACGACACCCGATGCTGAGGAAGCACTTATGAGCCGTACCGCGCGCATTGAGCGAGCCACGAGCGAGTCGAGCGTCGTCGTCGAGATCAACCTCGATGGCACGGGCCAGACCGACATCTCCACCACTGTCCCCTTCTACGACCACATGCTCACCGCGCTGGGGCGCCACTCACTCATCGATCTGACGGTGCGAGCCACCGGTGACACCGAGATCGACGTGCACCACACCGTGGAGGACACCGCCATCTGCATCGGTGAGGCCCTGCGCGCCGCCCTGGGGGACAAGCGCGGCATCCGCCGCTTCGGTGAGGCCAGCGTTCCCCTGGACGAGGCTCTGGCTCATGCCGTCGTCGACATCTCCGGACGCCCCTACCTGGTGCACGAGGGGGAGTCCGAGGCCTTCGTCCACCACCTCATCGGCGGTCACTTCACCGGTTCCATGGTGCGCCACGTGCTGGAGGCCATCGCCTACCACGCCGGCATCTGTCTGCACGTACGGGTCCTGTCCGGGCGCGATCCCCACCACATCGCCGAGGCCGAGTTCAAGGCCCTGGCCCGCGCCCTGCGCGCAGCCGTCGAGGACGACCCCCGTGTTGAGACCATCCCATCGACGAAGGGAAGCCTGTGATGGACCAGACCCCCCGACCCGACGAGAGTCGCGACGACCACCAGGACCACCAGCGCGACCTGGACGCCGAGTTCGCCGCCCTCATGGGCGACGTGGAGATCCCCGACGACCTCTCGACCGAGGACCTGGGGGCCGAGCAGGCCACCGGCAGCGAACCCGGCCGGCAGGCCCCGGTGGAGGAGGACTCCGTATCGACCGGCTCCGCGGGGGAGAGCGGACCGGCAGACGTCAGGCCCGACGACGTCCCCCACAACACCTACCATCCCCTGAACGGGAGAGACGAGACAACGGAGGACTCCGACCGCTCCCGGCTCACCGACGCCCAGGAGGCGCAGATCGCCGCCGCGGCCGAATCCCTGAGCTCCTACGTGCCCGATCAGCCCGAGGACCAGGCTCCCCGGGCGGTCAAGGTCGCCGTCGTCATGACGCCGCTGAACCGGGCCGACGGTCTGGCCGGAATGTGCTCCCTGCTGGACCTCGACTGCACCGTGGTGCCCTCCTCCAGCGGGGCCTTCGCGGTCAAGCAGTTCGTCTCCGCCCACTCGGACTGGGACGTGGCCGAGCTGCTCGGCGGCTCCGACTCCGAGCCGGCCGAGGCCGCGGAGCTGGCCGCCCAGCTCTCCCGCCTGTCCCGGGCCGGCGCCGTCCTCATGACCGCTGACCTGGCCACCGACGTCGGTATCGAGTCCGGTCTGTCCGGGACGATCACCGCCCGTCACTTCACCAATGGCCAGCCCGGCGAGGAGGCCTCGGCGGGGCTCCTGCTGGCCTCCATGGATCAGGTCGTCGAGGACGTCCTCCTGGGAGTCATCGACGCCGACGACGTCCCCGGAGCGGTGAAGTCCTCCGAGATCCAGGCGCCCCGGGCGATGCGCTGGTTCGGACGCGGCCTGCGCCGTCCCCCGCAGTGACCCCACCGGCACACGCCGCCCGCCGCCGACCAGGGGCGGGCGGCTCCTAGCCGGCGTAGGAGCTCGTCCGCTGCCCGTCCTTGTCGGAGGCGATGCAGGAGAAGCCCCGCTTCCCGGCGTTCCAGCCGGCCTCCCCCGGTCCCAGCACCGATGTGCTCGGATCGGCGGCCCCGTACTGCTGGGCGGCCTGCGCGGTACAGGTGGCCTGCACGTTGGGGTCGGCCGCCAGGTCGTCATCACTGGAACCCGAGGTGCTCTCCGCCAGGGTCCCCACCTGGTAGACCTCCCAGGAGTGGGGCTCGTTGCAGCTGACCTTCCTGGCCGTGGTCTGGCCCGAGATCGAGGTGGTGCCCGCCAGGCAGGTACCCACCGGGTGCGGTGGGGTCGAGGCGTTGTCCTGACCCGGCGATGAGGGCTGGGACACGGCTCCTGACGGGCCGGTGGCACTGGCCGCAGGAGCCAGACGGGCACCCGCCACCCATCCTGCGCTCAGACCGACGACCAGGCCGACAACCGCGCCGATCGCCGCGGAGCGCAGAGCGGTCCGCCTCCGTTCTCGGCTAGAGAGTTGCAGCGACTGACTCTGCTGCGCTGACACGGGCGCGTTCAGCAGCGCCTTGTCGGAGCGCTCCAGCCCGCCTGAGACGATGGAGGGCGCCGAGGCGGCGGACCCCGAGGAGCCGGTGGGGCGGACCGGGAAGACGGAGTCCGATGCCGCCCACTGCGATGCACCGCTAGGAGCGTACGAGTTGGGTGAGCCCGCCTCTTCACTGCGCGGAGGCGGCGCGAGCCCGGCCTCAACCAGCCGCAAAGAGGTCACTGGCCCGCCGACAGCCAGGTTCCCCTTCCCCAGAGCCTCACGGATCTGCCCCAGGGCTCCGGTGAGCTCCGTGCCGTTGCGGTAGCGGTGCGTGGGATCCGGAGCCATCGCCTTGCTCAGGATCGGCAGCAGGATCTCAGGGACGTTCGGGTCGGTGAGGTCCAGGGGATCGTCGAGGGACCGGACGATCTCCGGCAGGCTGCGCTGCACTCCGTCGCGACCACGCCGAGGACCCCGGCCCGTCAGCAGGGCGAAGAGCACCGCCCCCATGGACCACACGTCCCCCTCGGGGCCGGGGCTGGCCAGCATGAAGGCCTCCGGCGCGGCGAAGTCGGGGGTGAGGCACTCCAGGGTCACGGTGGGGTCCTGACCCTCGCGCTGGACAGCGGCGATACCGAAGTCCGACAGCCGAGGAGAGCCGTAGGAGTCCAGAAGGATATTGGCTGGTTTGACGTCCCGGTGCGTGACGCCGGCTGCATGGGCAGCTCCCAGGGCCGAGGCAGCGGCCTCCACGAGGGCCACGGCGTCGGAGGCGGGTGTCGGGCCACGCGAGACGAGGTCGTAGAGGCTGCCGCCCGCGCACAGCTCCATGACGAGGTAGGGGCGCAGATCGGGCAGCTTGCCGGTATCCACCAGCGAGACGACGTGAGGATGCCCCGAGATCCTCGAGGCCGCCTGCACCTCGCGCATGAAGCGCCGCTCATTGCGGGGATCGTCCAAGGGGCGGGAGTCCACCTTGACGGCGACCGGGCGCTCCAGGGAGTCCTGGACGCCGGCATAGACCGTGGCGAAGCCGCCACGCCCCAGCACCGAGGTGATCCGCACCCCGGGAATGGAGAACGGCGCAGCACTGCGCGACCCGCTGGAACTGCCCGAACCTGCCCCCGCCGCTGCGGGGGAGTGGCTCGCGGAGGCCTGAGAAGACGGTGGAGGAGGGGAAGCCGGCCAAGGCGGCGCAGACGCCTGGCCGGAGGGGAACTGCATGCTCACAGACGAATACTCGCCCATCTTGGGGGAATCGTGAAAGGAAGCCGGCGACCTGGATCCAGATCGCACGTGTGCTCCTGTGCCTTCGCGCTGTTCCCGCGCGAGGCTGTGACCAGCTCGACGCGCTACCCGGACCGTCCGGCCAAGGCGGCTGAGCCGGTGCCACAGGCCCCGGTTCTGCGCATGTCACAGGGCGTTTCAGAGTGTGGAGGATACTCGGAACGATCTTCCGGGACGGTAGGGTATGTCACATGCAAGCGCCACGCGTCACCGTCCTGTCCTACGGATCCGGCAATGTCCGCTCGGCGGTGCGTGCTCTGGAGCGCGTCGGAGCGCAGGTGACCCTCACCAGCGACCCGCACGAGGTCACCGAGGCCGACGGACTCGTGGTACCCGGGGTGGGCGCATTCGGCGCGGTCATGGAGCAGCTGCGGGCAGTCGACGCGCCTCGGCTCATCGAGCGGCGCCTGGCCGGCGGCAGGCCGGTCCTGGGAATCTGCGTGGGCATGCAGGTCATGTTCGAGCGCTCCCAGGAGCATGGGACCGCTGAGGATGGGCTGGGACAATGGCCCGGTACCGTGTCCCGCCTGAGAGCCGACGTCGTTCCGCACATGGGATGGAGCCTGGTCCGGCCTCCCGCCGCCTCCGTTCTGTTCGACGGCGTCGCCGAGGAGCGCTTCTACTTCGTCCATTCCTATGCGGCTACCCAGGACCCCGCCGAGCTGCTCGGTCCCGGTCCCACCCGACTGCCTCAGGTCACGTGGGCCACTCACGGCCACGACTTCGTCGCCGCCGTGGAGAACGGCTCCCTGTGCGCCACGCAGTTCCACCCTGAGAAGTCCGGTGACGCAGGGGCTCAGCTGCTGCGCAACTGGCTGACGACTCTCTGATCCCACCCGAGCCATCCCACGATCACTGCAGGAGACACCCATGCTCACTCTACTTCCCGCCGTCGATGTCGCCGATGGCAAGGCCGTCCGCCTCCTTCAGGGAGAGGTCGGCTCAGAGACGGACTACGGCAGTCCCGTCGACGCCGCCCGGGACTGGGTGCGCGCCGGGGCCGAGTGGATCCACCTGGTGGATCTCGATGCCGCTTTCGGGCGCGGCTCCAACCATGAGCTGCTGGCGCGCATCGTCGGCGAGGTCGGCATCAGGGTGGAGCTCTCCGGGGGGATCCGTGATGATGCCTCACTGGCCCGCGCCCTGTCCGCCGGAGCCGCGCGGGTCAACCTGGGGACGGCTGCTCTCGAGGACCCTGAGTGGACTGAACGGGTCATCGCCGAGCACGGGGAGAAGATCGCCGTCGGCCTCGACGTGCGCGGCTCCACCTTGGCGGCCCGCGGCTGGACCAAGGAGGGCGGAGACCTGTGGGAGACCCTCGAGCGGCTCAATGCCGCAGGGTGCGCGCGCTACGTCGTCACCGACGTGACCCGGGACGGGACGCTGAGCGGACCCAACACCGCCCTGCTCACCGAGGTCTGCCAGCGCACCGCGGCACCGGTGGTCGCCTCCGGAGGTATCGCCCATCTCGACGACCTGGTCGCGCTGCGCCGTCTGGTGCCGCTGGGACTGGAGGGTGCGATTGTCGGCAAGGCGCTCTACAACGGCAACTTCACCCTTCAGGAGGCGCTGGTCGTGGCCGGTGACGAGGAGAGGCGCGAGCCTTCGCAGGCTCGTTCCTGACCTTTGCCCGACCCTGTCTGAGACTGCTCCGAGATTGCTCCGTGGCTGCGACGCGGGCGGACTACGGGCGCCCAGAACGCTTCGGGCGCTGCCAGTGCCTGATGACGCCTCGAAGCGCGGTGGCGAAGACGACGCCGGTGGTTGCCAGGTAGGTGCCGTAGTGCTGACGGGTGATTGGGCCCAGCGGCTTGCCCAGTGTCTTGACGATGGCGGTGGAGGCCGTCATGCGCGCGGCACGCTCCCCGGCCGCGTGAAGGACGACTGAGGGCAGAGGCAGGTTGCTGCGCCCAGACTCGGCGGCGAAGAGCTTCACCGGAATCCCGGTCAGCGCTTGCTTCCAGTACCCGCGTGGCCCTCGGCTCAGGTAACGGGATGTCGCCGCCCTCATCTCCGGAGCGGTCCACGGCGCGGGAGGCTGGAGTCCACTCCGAGTCAGCAGGTGCGTGACCGCCACTCCGGTGACCGAGCCCGCCACCACCATCGCCGCCCGCCGCCACATCCGCTCGGGGTGGGTCAGCCCCAGCCAGACCTGGCTCATCTCAGCCATGATCGGGAAGGAGATGGCCTCAGCCATGCCCCAGACGAACATCACGGCGTCTCCGCGACCGCCCTCCATCGCGGTGTGCAGGACGGTGAAGACGTCTGAGACCGGCTCGGGTCTGCGGGGGCGCTGGAGCATCTCCACGATCCGCTCGCGCGCCAGGTCGCTGACGCCCTCCACGTCATCACTGGGGGCGATCGGCTCACCGACACGGACCTCGACGGGGGAGTAACGGGGCAGGCCGCCCTTCTTCGGCATCATCTCTCGCGTCCCCACCAGCGCGACCGGCAGCACCGGGATCCCGAAGTCTCGTGCGAGCCGGGCGGCCCCGGAGTGAAAGCGGCTCATGTGGCCGTCCGTGGAGCGGGTGCCCTCGGGGAAGATGAGAATACTCATCGACTCGGCCACCCGATTGGCCAGTGTTCCCCGCAGCTCCTCGTAGGCGCCCTCGCCGTCGCGCCGTACCGGATAGGCGCCCAGCAGCCCCCTGGCCACGAGGCGACGAGAGCGACGGGTGAACCAGTAGTCCTGGGCAGCGACGGTGACCACCCGCATGAGGGTGGGGGAGGCACTCATCATTGCGATCGTGTCCGCATGGGAGCCGTGGTTGGCAACGACAACGTAGGGGCCGTCGGTCTCGAACTCGCCCTCGACCCGCACGCCCCCGAACGGAGCGATGACGGCGGACCAGAAACGCTGCCGCAGTACCGCGCGCCAGGTGACCTTCTGGGGTGTTCGCACGATCGATTGCAGGCGGCGTCCGGCTGAGGCGATCTCGGCCGAACCTGGAACCGAGGGAATCTGAAGGGGCATCGGGCTACCTTTCCGTGGGGGGTGCGGGCGATTGAAGGAGACGGCTCGGAGTCGAGAGGGGCAGGGCTGGGGCGGACGGCTGCGAACCGGCCCACTCACCCCATGACGGCGGCCAGAGGCAGGACCAGGAGCAGGGAGTCGACGCGGTCCAGCAGACCGCCGAACCCGGGCAGCCAGGCACCGGCGTCCTTGACTCCGGCTGTGCGTTTGACGAGAGACTCCAGCAGGTCCCCCAGGACTCCGCCCAGACCGACGGCGATCACCAGGCCGGGCGTGATCTGGCCCAGCAGGGTGAGAATGAGGGTGGCCCCGATGACGGCCCCCGCCAGTCCGCCGAGCGTCTTGTTCGGGGACAAGGGGGACAGCGGTCGTCGTGCCCAGGCCATGGGGCGCAGGAAGGTCCCGCCGGCCCACGCGGCCACATCGGCGGCCGCAGCCGCGAAGGCGATGAGGAACGCGTCGTGCCACAGCACCACGAGGTGTGCCAGGGACCAGGGAATCCAGATCGAGGCGAAACCGGCGATCGTCGCCCTCCTCAGACCATGCTCGACGTCGCCGGACAGGATGGCGGGCACGGCGCACACGAGTACCGTGAGCGGAGCCAGCGCCATGAGTCCCGGGCGCAACCAGGCGGCTAGCGGATAGATCACCGCCAGTGACACCAGCATCAGGGTCTCCGCTTTGGGCAGCCGAGTGAGTCGGGAGAGCTCACGAACCGACTGCAACCCGAGGGCGGTGGCAAGCAGCGCCGTCGTCCCCCGTCCGACCCAGATAGGAATGCCGACCGCCGGGATAATGATGGCCCACGTCGTCCAGCGGCGGCGCAGCTCCGCCTTACGGGACAGGGCCACGCCGATGCCGGCCAGGAGCAGGATCGCCACGGCCGTGGCCGCAAGGAACACCGCTCGGCCCGTGAGGATCCACCCCGGCCCGGGAACGGTTACGGTCCACGAGCGGTTGCCGCCCACGATCCAGTCGATCACTCCGCCGTCTGCCTCACGCCCCTTCCAGGAGCTGATCGCGGTGTTCACGACTGGGCTCCCGGGGCGGCCTCGTCCTCAGGGGCACTGCCGCCGATGAGGCTGATGTCCTGCGGCGGCGGTGGGGCCATGGTGTCGGCCATGGCCGGGCCGGTGTGTCCTGCGAGCGCGGCGGCGGTTCGCGCCAGCCGTACGCAGGCCGTCGCCGCCGAGCCCACGATGATGACCCAGGCGATGATCGACAGATACTGGGGGAGGGCGGCCCCTACGACCGCGGCCAGGCACCGCTCGGTCTTGCCGAACGGGCCGCCGTTGAGCCTGGCGGCGCCAGCGCCTGCGGCGGCCAGGGAGATGAAGGTCGGTAGTGTTGCTGTCGCTAGAGCGATGAGGGTCAGGTAGACCGTGGTGGTCGATGAACCGGTGCGCAGGGCGAGGCCCACGAGACCGGCCATGATGAACAGGTCGGAGAGCCGGTCCCCGATCTCGTTGAGGACGAAGCCGAAGGGTCTCGATACTCCACGGGCCCGAGCCACGGCGCCGTCGAGATTCGCGCCCCCGAGCCGGGCGGCCAGCAGGATGAATGCCAGAATCCACCAGCCCATGACCAGTGCCCCGCAGCCCAGCGCGGCAGCGATGACGCCGACGGCAGTCCACACGTCAGGGGAGATGCCGCGGCGCACTGACGCCTGGATGATGACCCCAGCCTGCGGGTGTACCAGTACTTCAACGAGTAGAGCGATACCACCTCAGCAGGCTATCGAGCCACGTTCTCGAAGGTGAGTGATTGGTCCGGAAGATACTGGGGAGTAATCCCCAGGGCTCGGACACGCTACGGTGAGTGCCATGAGCACGTCTTCGGATCAACCGCTGCCGACTGCGCGGCCTGAGGCGGCACCCCAGGTGGCTGCCGCCATAGCCGCACGGGCCAAGCTGGAGCGTCTTCTGGCTGCGCCTGCCCCCTTCGCCGACGACGACGGCTCGATCAGTCCAGAGGTGCGCCAGGCGCTGGAGGCTGTGGACCTGCCGCGTCATCAGTACCTCGATGAGCTGTGGGCGGCCCTCGTCGCTGGCCGGCTGATCGTTCCCGTGGCCGCTCACGCCCTTCCCGGACGCCTGGAGGGGAGTCTGGCGCAGTCCGCGGGCCTGCCGCATGGCCCGTCGGGCGACGGCGCACCGCAGGTCCCGGCTCATGAGGTGCACACCGCCGACGCCTGCCAGGACGCGGCGACCCTGGCGGTGAGCCTGCCCGACGGGCACGTCGCCCTACCGGTGTTCACCAGCGTTGAGGCCATGAGCCGCTGGCGCAGCGACGTGCGTCCCGTGCCCGTCTCGCCCCAGCGAGCGGCCCAGGTCGCCTGCCTGTCCACCGACCAGCTGTGGGTGCTCGACCCCGGTAGCCGGGACCTGCGACTGCCGCGTCCCGCCGTCGTGGCCCTGGCCGGGGGAGAGGAGTGGGTGCCCTCATGGCGCAACGAGCCGGTTCAGGCCGAGGTACGCGCCCAGCTCCAGGAGATCGACGGTGTCACCGGCGTGGCTTTCGGCCCCGGTGAGAGCGCCGAGCTGCGGGTGTTCATCCGCATTGACGCCGCAGGCGGTCGCGCCGGTGTGGCCCGCAGCCTGGAGGGCTGTCAGTACGTCATGATCAACCCGGCCTGGGGCGACCTCATCGACACCGTGGAGCTGTGCCCGCTTCCCGCCTGATCCGAGCGGCTGGAACCCGATCTCAGGAGCGCCCCAGGATACGGGCCTCCCACTGCTCGACCTGTCCGTAGTGGTCCTCCAGCGGCCCAGCCACCTGGTCGAAGCGGGCAACGACATCGCGCAGAGCCTGGCCGTCCTGGGGGCGGTCGGCTCTCTGGGCGATCCGGGCACAGGCCTCAGCGATCGTTCGGATCTGGGTGAGGTCTCGGGTCGATACCGTCACCCGGCCGGGACCCGGGTCCCTCGTGGTGCTCCAGTCGGTTCCTGCCTCACGAGAGAGGGCGGAATCGTCGTCGGACGCGCCATTGGGGTCCGGGGTCCTCACGCTGTTCCAATCCATGACTGCGGAGCGTAAGGCATCCGATTCGACCAGGCCACCGAAAAAACGTGTGTTGGAATAGTTCCGATGAGCACGAAGTCGACCACCACAGTCCCATCTCGTCCGGACCCGGCGACAACACCCGGTATCCGGCATGATGTCAACAGTGGTGCCCAGCCCCCGGCGGTGAGTCGGGAGCCGTTGGTGAGCGCCCGCGACCTCAGTGTCGGATACGGTGACCAGTCGGTCTGCGCCCCGGCGACCTTCGATCTGCTTCCCGGCCAGGTGCTGGCCCTCGTCGGGGTCAACGGGGCCGGCAAGTCGACGATCCTGCGTACCTGCTGCGGGCTACTGCGTCCGTTGTCGGGGCAGGTTCACGTACTCGGACACGTCCCGGATCCGCGCTCAGGCGCCCAGCGCGCCGCCCTCGCCACGGATCTGGGGCAGGAGTCCTTCTTCCCCACCCTGACCGTCGCCGAGCACCTGCGGATGGTCTGCTTCGGCCACGGTGTCGTCGAGGCTGATGAGCGGGTCAGTGACCTGCTGGAGGACCTGGAACTGCGACATCTCGCGGGGCACCTTCCCGAGGAGCTCTCCTCGGGGCAGCGGCGTCGACTGGCGCTGGCCTCAGTCCTGGTTCGGCCCCGCAGGCTGCTGGTCCTCGACGAGCCCGAGCAGCGCCTGGACCGGGTGACCCGTCTGCTCCTGGCCGACATGCTCGTTGAGGAGCGTGAGGCCGGTGGGGGAGTGCTCATGGTCTCCCACGACCCGGAGATCGTGGAGGAGGCGGCCACTGACGTGCTCCTCGTCGGACGCGACACCCGGATGCTCAGCGTGGACGACGGCGTGCGCGCCATTGAGGAGGGGCTGAGGTGACGCCGCCGGGTGACCGGACGGCGCCGGTCCTCTCCACTGAGCTGGAGACGATGGCCCTTCCCGATGGGGCCGCGTTGCGCACGTGGGTGCGGCGCCGTACTCGGCGGCACCTCCACGGTGTCTGGGCGCTCGTGGGGGACGTCTACTCCATACTCCTGACACTCATCGTCGTCGTGACGATCCTGGCCCCGTATCTGCGTCGGATGCTCGTGGCTCAGCCTGGCTCAGTCGGGGCCGGTACGCTCGGCGACTTCGCCACGGTGGGCCTCGACCCCGGGTGGGGGTTCCTGGCGCTGATCGTGCTGCTGGCGGCGGTCGGTGTCGGTTCACTCGGCCGGCTCGGCCCGCTCTTCCTGCGCCCCCACGAGGCGGCCTGGTGGCTGCCCATGCCTGGAGACCGGGCCAGTCTCCTGGTGCCGGTGGCCCGCGTCGAGTACCTCATCGCGGCCACCGTGGGAGCCGCGGCGGGCGTGCTCCCGGCGGTGGCGGCCGGAGGCGGCTGGATCGCTGCCGCGGCGTGGCCTGCCCTGCTGTCGGCCGGGACCTGCCTGGTCCTCACCGAGCTCATCAAGGCCCAGATTCATGACCGCGACGTCGAGCCGCTGCGGCGTCGTCTCATCGTGGCTGGGGTCGCGGCATTCCTGGCCGGTGTGGTGCTTGCCTTCCCGAGTTCATTGCTCAGCAACACGGCGGTCGCCCTCCTGGCTGGGTCGCTGGCCTTCCTGGCCGTGCTGGGATGGCGGCGGGCCAGAGGCAGCCTGGGTAAGGTGCATGATGCTGCGCTCCTGGCCGTCGTCGCTCGGTCCTTCGGCGCGCACGTCTCGCTGCTGTCGTTGGACACCAGGGCCCTGGGGCGGCTGCTTTCCCCGGATCCCAACCGGCCCGCGGATCCTTCGCCGCTGCGGGCGGCGCGGATCGGGAGCCGACTGCCCCGACCCCTGGGGGTGCTGATAGCAGTGGCTCAGGCGGACTGGATCCTGCTGCGTCGCCAGCGCAGGCGCCTGCTTCAGATGGGGGTCGGGCTGGCCATCGCGATGCTGCCGCTGCTGTCCGGGACGGTCGGCGCCCCGCTGCGCGCCGTCGGCTACCTCATCGGAGGCTGGATCGCGACCCTGGCCGTTGCCGAGCCGGCGCGCCAGGCCTGGTTCGACGGCGGTCCTGACACCTCCTGGCCGGTGGCGCCCTGGGTGGTGCGAGCAGGCCACCTGCTTGTGCCGGCCGTCCTCATGAGCGCCTGGTCCATGCTGAGCCTGGCTCCGGCCATGGCGGCCCTTGGGGCCGCGGCCGTCTGGAAGGGGCTGGTCATCGTGGTTGCCCTGGCCCTGGTGAGCGGCTGGGCCTGGGCCGGGGTGGCGCTGCGCTCCGGCTACCGGGAGATGCCCGACTTCGCGGCCGGACTCATCGCCTCTCCCATGGGCTCCCTGCCGCCGGGAGTGGTGCAGATGCTGACTCAAGGTCCTGACGCCGTCGTTGTCGGAGCACTGACCACGGCGCTGGTCGCCAGTGGAATCGCGGTGCCGACGACGGCGCTGCTTGGGATCCAGGCCGCCGCCGGTGCTGTCGCCGTCGTGTGGGGAGTCCGCACGAACCGCCGGGCCTCTTGATGACTTGCCTCGCCTCGACGCACGCCTCACACGTGGGAGGACTCACGTCAAGAGGGGCGAGGACACGGTGGGAGAGCGAGCCCGCGTCCTGGTAGTATCCTTCACTGACCACCCGGGGTTCGCCCCGGTGCGCAAGCGGAGCGATCCCACCTGGGTTCCTTTCGGGAATCGGGTTCATGCGAGGGCGACCAGCCCTTCGCGGTCCCTGCTCGGCCACGGCCGTGCGGTGATCGCGCTCATCACGAGGCCTCCGACCTGCGCGGCAGGAACGGGGGCCTTTCCTCGTTCCGCACCCATCCGTGACTCAGAGTGAGGAACCGACATCAGCGAGCCCCGTATCAACGAACGGATCCGCGTTCCCGAAGTGCGTCTCGTCGGCCCCAGCGGCGAGCAGGTCGGCGTTGTCCGTGTGGAGGACGCCCTGCGTCTGGCTGAGGAGGCCGATCTCGACCTGGTCGAGGTGGCACCCGACGCCCGCCCCCCGGTGTGCAAGCTCATGGACTACGGCAAGTTCAAGTACGAGTCGGCCATGAAGGCGCGCGACGCGCGACGCAACCAGGCAAACACCCAGCTCAAGGAGATCCAGTTCCGTCCCAAGATCGATGAGCACGACTACGCCACCAAGCGCGGCCACGTCGAGCGATTCCTCAAGGGCGGGGACAAGGTCAAGTGCATCGTCCGCTTCCGCGGCCGTGAGCAGTCCCGGCCCGAGCTCGGTATCAGGCTCTTGCAGGGCCTGGCCGAGGAGATGGCCGAGCTGGGCACTATCGAGTCCCACCCCCGTCAGGACGGCCGCAACATGGTCATGGTCCTGGCCCCGGTCCGCAAGAAGGCCGAGGTCAAGTCCGACCAGCGCCGCCGCCGCGAGGAGGCCCGCGCCGCCCGCCGTGCCGAGAAGCACGCGGGCCGGGCACCCAAGGGCGCCAAGGCCTCGGACGGGGCAGCTGCCGGCGAGAACGCCTGAGAGCGCCCGAGGGTGCACTCGACACTCACCTGACACCACCGACCCACCCCCTCGCCACCGTGAGCGGGGTCCGCAGTCCCGGCGACCACTGGTCTCCCAGGGACCGAGAAGAGGAAATTACCCATGCCGAAGAACAAGACGCACTCCGGTGCCAAGAAGCGCTTCCGGGTCACCGGCAGCGGCAAGCTCATGCGCGAGCAGGCCAACAAGCGCCACCTGCTGGAGGTCAAGTCCTCCCGCCGCAAGCGCAAGCTGTCCCAGGACCAGCCGGTCGCCCCGGCCGACGTCCGCCAGGTCAAGAAGCTGCTCGGTCGCTGACCGCCCAACCCACCAAGGAGTCTCACCATGGCACGTGTGAAGCGGGCTGTTAACGCCCAGAAGAAGCGTCGTTCCGTTCTCGAGAAGGCCTCGGGCTACCGCGGCCAGCGCTCGCGCCTCTACCGCAAGGCCAAGGAGCAGGTCACCCACTCCGGCGTCTACGCGTTCCGCGACCGTCGCGCCCGCAAGGGCGACTTCCGTCGCCTGTGGATCCAGCGCATCAACGCTGCCGCCCGCGCCGAGGGCCTGACCTACAACCGCTTCATCCAGGGGCTTGGCCTGGCCGGCGTGGAGATCGACCGTCGCATGCTCGCCGAGCTGGCCGTCAACGAGCCCGCGGGCTTCAAGGCCCTCGTTGAGGTGGCCCGCAAGGCCCTCCCCGAGGACGTCAACGCCCCCAAGGCCTGAATCACCAGCGCAGCCGGGCGCCAGCCCCGCTGACACAGCATCGTCGAGTCCTCGCCACACACCCTGAACCGGTTGGTGGCGAGGATTCGGCGTTCTGGGAGGCCTCTCGCGTAGGCTGACGGCATGAGCCCTACCGCCTCCGCCGTCCCCGATGAGTTCCTCGACGACTCCGCCGAGCGTCCTCAGATCCGCGGGCCGCGGCGGCGTACCGTCAGCGAGGGGCCGGCCGCCGGCCACGAGGTGCTGAGCAATCCGACCTCGGCCCGTATCTCCCGGGTGGCGGGCCTGTCGCGCCGCAACGCGCGGGCCAAGCACCGACGCTTCCTCGTCGAAGGCCCCCAGGGCGTGCGCGAGGCCGTTCGGCACGCCCCCGGTCGCGTGCTCGACGTCTACCTCACTGAGGCAGCCCTCGAGCGCCACAGCGAGATCTGGGACGAGGCCGTCGCGGCCGGGCTCTACGTGCACGTCACCACCCAGCAGGTCATGGACGCCATGAGCCCAGATGCCCAGGGCCTCCTCGCCGTCGTGGCCACCGAGGAGGCCACCGGCTCCGAGGCGCTGGCCGCCGCCCTGGAGGGGGCCAGGCTCGTCGCCGTCCTCACCCAGGCCCAGGACCCCGGGAACGCCGGCACCATCATCCGGGCCGCCGACGCCGCCGGAGCCGACGCCGTCGTCCTCGTGCGCGGCAGCGTGGACCCCACCGCACCGAAGGTCGTGCGCTCCACCGCCGGAAGCCTCTTCCACCTGCCTGTGGTCACCGGCGTGGCCCTCGACGATGCCGTCACCGCCCTCCACAACGCCGGACTCACCGTCCTGGCCGCCGACGGACGCGGGGACTTCGACCTCTTCGAGGCCGAGTCACTCCTGGAGGCCCCCAGTGCCTGGCTGCTCGGCAACGAGGCGCGCGGACTGCCCTCAGAGGCGCTGAGCCGAGCCGACGCCGTCGTCTCCATCCCCATCTACGGCAAGGCGGAGTCCCTCAACGTCGCCGCCGCCGCGGCCGTCTGTCTCTACGCCAGCGCCCGGGCACAGGCCCAGCACTCTGGCCGCAGCTGACTCACAGCAGCTCGCAGATCGCCTCAGCGGCTCGGCCCGGTCCGTCGAGTCCCTCCATGAGCCCCGCCATCCGCCGGGCGCGTGAACGCATGCCTTCGTCGGCCAGGGCCTGGCGCACCAGCTCCGCCCAGTCGGTCCTGCGAGCCTCCCGCTGTGACACGAGCCTGGCCGAGCCGAAGGCCGCACAACGCTGCACGTTGAAACGCTGCTCGAACTGCAACGGAATCCCGATGAAGGGCCACCCCTGGACGCAGCTGGTCTGCACCGTTCCCTCTCCGCCGTGAGTGATGGCCAGGTCGACGGCGTCGCCCAGCTGGTGGGCCGGGATCCAGTCAGTGACGTGGACATTGCGCGGAAGAGTCTCCAGGTCCTCTTGGTGAAGGTGGGAACGCACCGGAGCCAGCACTTGGCAGTCCGCCCGGCCCAGGCCTGCCAGCACGTGAAGGACGAGGTCACGGTTCCCCGATGAGCCCATGGCGAAGTACACCAGGGGTTGGGGTCCGGCGACCAGTTCGGCCAGGAACTCGGGGAGCTCCCCGGGTAGGCGGGCGTAGACCGGCCCCACCACCCGGTGACCCTCCGGCATCCTCAGCCACCCGGGCAGCAGGTGCGGGGCAGTGGCGATGAGATTGAGGTCGGCAGTGAGTCCGTTGAGCACCCCCTGGGGCAGCGAAACACCATTGGTCCTGGCCACAGAATGGAAGGAACGAGGCAGGGGGAGCCGGGTCCCGAGCGCATGGAGCGCGTGGGCGGCCACGTTGTCGACCAGGCACTCCTCCGGGCGGGTGCGGGGCAGGAAGCCGGTGGCGCCGGTGGAGCGCGCCGCCTCCAGGTGCGCCAGGGAGTAGGCGAAGGGCCGTACGAAAACTAGTGGCACGCACTCCGCCCGCGCAGAAATAAACTGGCTGGGAGTTACTCCGATGACAACGGCGTCGGGACGCAAGGAACGCAGCAGGACGCGCTCACTTGTCACCCGCTGCGCGAGCATCTTCTCCGTGAACGGGTGACGCAGGCTGCGACCCTGGTCGAAGTCCAGCGCCTGCCGTCCCTCCTCCTCACTGAGGTAGGGGGTCAGCAGGCGGAACTCGAAGCCCGCGGCCCTGATGTACTCGGTGTTGCGTGGCGAGAAGCCGGCGAAGACGCACTCGACGTGCGAGGGCATCCGGCGAGCCACCTCGATCGCACGGGTCACCTCGGCAAAGTTGAATGTCTCCGGAGCGAAGAGGACACGCGATGTCCTGCGGCGTACAGCCACCACATCACCAGTGGTGCCTTGAGGCATGATCGGCTCTCCTTCTGAGAGCGAGGGGTGCCACAGTGCGGGTGAGCCCTCATCGTCGTTCTATTGTACGTCTTGTACAACCGGGGGAGAGAGTAGCACGTTCGCGCCTACGCGAACGCCTTTTTTACGGCAGGTTCGAAATGCTGGAAGAAAGTGTGAGCAGCCCCGGGGGAGGCCTGAGTCTCGATGCGGCTCGGTTCGCCCTTAGTGCTCGCCCTCAGCGGTCGCTCACCGGCTCGTGGGCGGTGGCCGGCGTCGTGGCCGGCGTCAAGGTCTGCTCGGAGGCGTGCTCGGCACCCTGACGAGCCTGAGACACCAGGCTCCGCAGCGTCTGGGCGGACATGTTCGTGATGGTCTTCTGACTGATCTCGGGGTGATCCAGCCAGGCCAGGCACAGGGTGATCATCGTGCTGATCCACACCTCAGCGGCGAACATGGCGCACTCGTCGGGCTCGGCGATGCCCATGAGCATGAGGACGAGGCGTTCGTAACGCTCGAAGCTGGTAGCCAGGGCGGCCGCGATCTCAGGGTCCTGGTCAAGGCCTCCGGTGTGAAGCGCTCGAAGGCTGTCGGGCCTGGCCTTCACGTAGCCCGCGAAGGTGGAGATCGCCCCTTCCAGGGTCAGTGCCGTCTGCTGCTCGACCAGGCCGTGAAGGTGAAGGATCTCGTGCTCCACGATGGCTCGGGCGAAGGCGATCTTGGAGGGGAAGTAGTGATAGAAGAGCGTGCGTGAGACGCCGGCCCGCTTGATGATCTCGTTGACGTGAGTGCGGTCCAGTGTTCCTTCCGCGAACAGCTCGACGCCGACTCTCACCAGCTCCTCCCGACGCTGCTCGGGCTGGAGGCGGCGACGCGGATCGGTGGTATTCGCTGGACTCATGCAGATGAGACTACGACCGCACGGTCGGCGTACGCGGTTAGGCGCTCTGCATGGCGTGTGAGCATCGTCCCAGGGATCGTGGCGTTCTGAGACGGTTGACGCTCCGGTTGGAGACGGTGCTACTCTTCCTGACGAGAGGTTGGAACTCTCTGATTTGTGTAGGCCGACACAAGCCAAGGAGGAATGCAGTGCGCATGCGGATGTGTTGCTGTTGCTGTCGATGAGACAGATGACGCTCCCATACCCATGTTGAGACGAGGTACTCGTGACCGCATCCGCCCCCTCTCCTGACCAGACCGCCGCAGACCGGGACGATGACGTCCTGGTGCGGATCAGCAACGTCACCAAGTACTACGGCCGTTTCAAGGCTCTCGATGACGTCTCCCTCGACATCCACCGTGGCGAGGTCGTAGCGGTCATCGGCGCCTCGGGATCGGGCAAGTCGACCCTGTGCCGTACCGTCAACCGCCTCGAGCCGATTCAGGAAGGGCAGATCGAGATCGACGGAATCCCGCTACCTCAGGAGGGCCGGGCCCTCGCTCAGCTGCGCGCCGAGGTGGGAATGGTCTTCCAGTCCTTCAACCTCTTCCCGCACCGCACGGTCCTGGACAACATCACCCTGGCGCCCGTCAAGGTGCGAGGCATCCCCCGGGGGCGGGCTGAGGAACGTGCCCGTGAGCTGCTGGCCCGAGTCGGTCTGGAGGACCAGGCGGAAAAGCGCCCCTCCCAGCTCTCCGGAGGTCAGCAGCAGCGCGTCGCCATCGCCCGTGCACTGGCCATGGACCCCAAGCTCATGCTCTTCGATGAGCCCACCAGCGCCCTGGACCCGGAGATGATCAACGAGGTCCTCGACGTCATCAAGGACCTGGCGGCCTCGGGCATGACCATGCTCGTCGTCACCCACGAGATGGGCTTCGCCCGCTCGGTCGCCGATCGGGTCGTCTTCATGGACGGCGGCCAGATCGTTGAGTCCGGCCGGCCTGCCGAGTTCTTCTCCTCCCCGCGCACTGAGCGCGCCCGCGACTTCCTCTCCAAGGTGCTCAGCCACTGAGCCCCGAACCGCATCCTCTCCCGAGTGCGGCGACCACCGCAGGCCCAGCGCCTGGGACGGCCCCTCCCCGTCCGAACGAAAGGAACACCATGACCACCCTCTCCCGCCGCGGACTCCTGGCCACGACCGGCGCCCTCTCCCTGGCAGGCGTCCTGGCCGCCTGCGCAGACACGGGCGCCGATGGCAAGGCCGTCGCCTCGTCGTCGGCCTCCGACGCCGACTACGACAAGGCCATCAACTCCGGTCCGGTGGCCGCCGCCGACGTCGTGGCCGCCTCCCCCTGGGCCGCCTCCGTGAAGCAGGCGAAAAAGCTCGTCACCGGCGGGACCAAAACCTCCGAGGTCTTCTCCTGGGAGGACTCCAAGACGAAGAAGATCTCCGGCTTCGATGCGGCCATCGCCCAGGCGCTGGCCCGCTACATCATCGGCGGCGACGACGCCCGCTCCCTCCTCGAGGTCCAGCAGGTCACCTCCGAGACGCGTGAGACCGTCCTGACCAACGGCACGGTCAAGGCCGTCATCGCCACCTACACGATCACCCCGGAGCGGGCCAAGAAGATCGACTTCGCAGGCCCCTACTACGCCTCCAGCCAGGCCATCCTGGTCAAGGCCGATAACAAGGACATCACCGGCGTCGACACCCTCACCGGGGACGTCGCGGTCCAGTCCAACTCCTCGTCTGCCGCCGCCCTGAAGAAGTACGCCCCCAAGGCCACCGCCAAGCCCTTCGACACCCAGGCCAAGTGCGTCGCCGCCGTCGAGAGCGGGCAGGTCAAGGCATACGTCGTGGACCAGTCCCTGCTCAAGAGCGAGGTTCTGTCCAATGACAAGGTCAAGATCGTCGGTGACACCTTCGCCGAGGACCCCTACGGCATCGGACTTCCCAAGGACTCCGGGGCGCAGGCCTTCGTCAACACCTTCCTCAAGACGATTGAGGACGACGGCACCTGGAAGAGGATCTGGGAGGCGACAATCGGCAAGTCCCTCGGCGGCACCGCCCCTCAGCCCCCGGCCCTCGGCTCGGTGCCCGGGTCCTCGGCCAGCGGCGACGCGACCGCGCAGAGCTCCTGAACGACCTCACTGCCTGTCAGGCTTGCCGCGTCCTCGACCCAAGCGGACCCGCCGCAGGGCCGACGGCGCGGCAGCCGACAGCATTCCCGTCATGGTGACGACCCGCATCGTTCAAGGAGGCGACTGTGAGTGCCATTACCGACAATCTCCCCGCTATCGGTTGGGGGCTGCTGGTCACGCTGGTGATCTCCGTCCTGTCCTACCTGGGTGGGCTGCTCCTGGGGTCACTCATGGCCATCTTCCGGGTCGGTCCCATCCCTCCGCTGCGTGCACTGGGTGCGGCGTGGGTGACAGTGGCCTGCAATATCCCCAATCTGTGCCTCATGGTGCTTGTCGGGCTGGCGCTACCTCATGTCGGTATCACCATCCCGCTTTTCTGGTCGGTGATCGTGGCGCTGGTCTTCTCCTCATCGGGATTCGTGTGTGAGACGGTCCGCAGCGGGATCAACTCGGTGCCCAAGGGGCAGATCGAGGCCGCCCGTGCGCTGGGCATGCCCTTCGGGCTCATCATTCGCGGCATCGTTCTGCCTCAGGCGCTGGCCCGCACGATCCAGCCACTGGTCAACATCTTCATCGCCTGCCTTATCGGCTCCTCGCTCGCCGCGGCGATCGGTGTCGTCGAGCTGACGGCCGTGACGCAGAGAATCAACCAGGAACGAGCCGCGGGAGTCATCACCTTCCTCACCTCCGGCCTTACCTACCTGGCCATCGCCTTCGCCGCCACGAAGGTCGGCGGGCTCCTTGAGAGGCGCCTCGAGTTCATGGGGAGGGGGCGAGCATGAGCTCAGACATCATGCCGATGACAGAGCCCCGTCCACGCCGTCAGCGGAGTCAGGACTCCGGGGCGACGGATGCGGCACTGCTCTTCGATGAGCCCGGGCCGCGGGGGCGCATCCTGATCGCCATCGGATCAGTCGTCGCCGTCATCGGAATCGCGGGGCTGGCGGCCGCGGTCCTCTACCGGCTGGACCTCGCGGGACAGCTCGACTATCCCAAGTGGCGCTACTTCCTGGGGCAGTCGGTCGTCAGTCAGCTTCTGGAGGCGGCCGGGACCACGTTGACCCTGGGGGGCGTTGCTGCGGTACTCACCTTTCCCCTGGGAATCGCCTTGGGCTGGCTCCGCCTGCTGGACAACCGCCCCATCAAGTGGCTGGTCGGCCTGTGGGTCGATGCCATGCGGGCGGTGCCGATGCTGCTGCTCGTCTACTTCTTCCTCCTGGTGGTTCCCCGCTTCGCCACGATCTCGGACTTCTGGAAGCTGGCACTGCCCATCGTCATGTGCACCTCGGCGACGACGGCGGAGGTCTTCCGCTCCGGTGTCCGGGCGCTGGACCGCGGCCAGACGGAGGCCGCTTGGGCACTGGGGATGAGTCCATCGCTCACCATGCGCCTCATCCTGGCGCCGCAGGCCCTGCGCCTCATGCTCCCAACCCTGATCACGCAGATGGTGACCATCATCAAGGGGACGACGCTGGCGTACGTGCTGGCCTACCCCGAGCTCATGTATCGCGGCTCCACCATGATCGGCCAGGCCAAGATCGATGCCCATTTGTCGGTCTTCTTCCAGACCTACGTCATCATCGCCGTGCTCTACATCATCGTGAACTGGTCCCTGGGGGCACTGGCGAGGTACATCGAGTCGCGTACCCGCTGAGGTGGGCGTCACCGGGAGGAGATCGCAGCGACGCAGTGAAGCTGCAGTGTTGAACTCGGTGGAGGATCTTCGGCGCTGTTGTTGCACAGTTTCCGGTGCGTGATCGTCTGCACGGATATCACCCCGTAGCAGCTGTAGCGCTGCGCTGCGTCGTCAGGCGGGCAGGTCGCGGCGGGTGTAGGCGACCAGGCCGATCATGATGTCGGTGAGGTCGAGCCAGAACTTGGGTGGATCACGGCTCCGACCTTGCCTCGAGGTCGGTGGGTGGACCTGGGCTACGCCTCTTCTTGACTTGTTGCCATGGCGGCGCGAAGGAGTGAAGGCAGGAACCTATCCAAGGCTTGTTGATCGTCGGGGGAGAGGTGTGTGCGCATGTCGGCGTCGAGTCTGCTGGCGATGTCGGTGGCAGCCTTCAGTAGGCTGCGCCCTTCGTCGGTGATCTCGATGGTCTGCACTCGACGATCGCTCCGACTGCGTGTCCTGCGCACGGCACCGGCACTGGTGAGCTGGTCGACCAGTGTGACCACCAGGCTTGGGGCGACATGAAGTTGCGTGGCGATCTCGCGTTGAGAGGTCGCCACGCCGGCGTCGACGACGGCGAGCAGCCCCACTTGCTTGTGGGACAGACCGATGTGCTCGATGCGTCTCGAGAAGGACTGGGTGATCTGGCTGCCCGTGACGCCGAGTTGGAAGCATGTTGAGGACAGGATTGCGTGGCCATCTTCTCCGTTCATGAGAACAACGGTACAGTACGAAATGATTCAGTTGTGAATGATAGAGAGGGTGGTCCTCATGCCGTGGTGGCTTGCGTTGCTGAACTCGGCGCTGGGAATCGTCTCTGCAGGGTTCGGCGTCGTTGCGGTGATCCGTCCGCAGGCACTTGCACCGCCTGGGCATGGCGGGCGAGAGGGTCGTTTCTATCCGGCTATGTACGCGGCTCGAGGCGTCCCGCTCGGATTGCTGGTCGCCGTTGTCGTCTGGCCGGAGCCTGCCCGGCCGCTGACCTTGCTTGTCCTGGTCGCAGCGGCGGTCGCCCAGCTAGGAGACGTCGCTATCGGTGTCGTGCACCGCGTGCCGGGAATGGTTGCGTTCCCTCTTGTCGTGGCCCTTCTTCACCTGGGTACTGCTGCCTGTGTGCTCTGAGAGCAAGGCGAGATGACGAGGTGAGAGAGGGCGGGCTCGTCGTCAGGCGGGCAGGTCACGGCGGGCGTAGGCGACCAGCCCGATCATGATGCCGATGAGACCAACCAGGGCCTGGACGGCCAAGGGCTTCCAGTCGGGGTTTCCGACGACGTCGAGATGGTGGCCGAGCACGCTGAGATCCTTGGCCCAGTCCTTAAGCTCGACGAGTCCGCCGAAGAACTGGGCGAAAGCGCTCCAGGTGACGGCCGCCCAGGACAGGCCGGTCAGTCTTGGCGCCAGACCCACCAGGGCGGCTGCGATCCCGATGGCTGCCACCATGCCGGGCAGCTGACTCACCGTGAACACGAAGGAGCGCCCTACGGCGTGGTCGTCGGTGAGCTGAGTCGCCGTCGTCGCCGCCAGAACCGTCGCCGAGACCAGCAGTAGGACGATCGACTCGATCAGCGCGTATAGAACCTGGGAGAGGAGGACTCGGCCACGACTGACCCCGGCAGCGAGCTCGACCTCCACCAGTCCCGCGCGCTCCAGGCCCGCCAACCCGTTCACCCGTCGCACCGCCGCCACGGCCACAAGCAGCGTCGTGACCACCGTCATGAGGGACATGAACTGCTCCACCGGGGACCCCACGGCCATCTTGCCGACCCAGGAGGCCGTCGGAGAACCGGGGGCCAGCAGGTCCTTGATGCTGCCGGACACCGAGCCGTACAGGAGTGCCAGAGCCGTCGAGGCCAGTGCCCAGCCGATGAGGCTCCGCCATGACAGGCGCCCGAGCAGATCCATGTGCCCCCGCACCCGCCACCGGCGCCGAGACGAGCTGCGGTCGGGCAGGTAGCCGTCCAGGTACTCGCGGCGCGCGGCGAGCACCATGGCGCTCAGTGCCACAGTGATGGCTACGGTGCAGCACACCGGGAGCACCGCGAACCGGTCATCGGTGTACGGGCGTACGAGGTCGCGCCACCCCAGGGGAGTCAGCCACCGGAGCCAGTCCGAGTCGGTGTCGTCTGAGATCTGGTCGGCGCTCACCCGCATCGCGAAGGCGAGTGCGAGCACTAGCATGGACAGGCCCCTGGCCTGGCCCACTTGACGACCCAGCTGGCAGGCCACTGCCGCGATTGCCGAGAACGCCCAGCCCGTCACGCAGATCGTCCCGGCCAGTGCCCAGGCCCCGCTCACCGTCAGCTCCTCGATGCTCTCGGTCTGCCAGGTCAGAATGCCTCCGACGCCCGCAGACAGGGCGACGACCACCACCCAGATCAGGGCTACCGGTACGAGAAAAGGAACCGACCTGCCCGCGCCCGTGGCGCGCAGAACCTCGACGAGCCCCTCATCCTCATCGGCCCGCAATACCCGGCAGGTCAGCAGAATCGCCATGAGTGCGGTGCACACGAGCAGGAAGGTCCCCGTCTCCCACTGCAGGAGCTGACCGAGCCGGCCGGGCAACGGGACATAGCCGTAGAGGAGGCGCGTTCCCGGAGACTTGCGCATCTGCTCGATGAGCACCGTCCGGGTCGCCAATGAGGGGTAGACGCTCTCGTAGCTCGGTGCGGTGACACCGACCAACAGCCACAGGGGCGCCAGCCAGGCCACGATCTGAAACCGGAATCGTCTGAGCAGAATCCACAGGTAGGCCTCCCAGCCGGCAAGGGCGCTGGTTGTGTTAGAGCTGATAGCTGGTGCTGACACGCCCGCAGCTGTGCTCAATGCGGCGCTCATCAGGCCTCCTCGTAGTGACGCAGGAAGAGATCCTCCAGGCTGGCCGGCTCGCAGGTGACGTCCTGGATCCGGTGCTCGCCCGCCAGGCTCAGCACCGCCGGCACCTGCTCCGCCGCCACCTCAAGGCTCAGGCGGCCACCATCCTCGACGACGTCGAGCCCCAGGGCCTCCACCGCCTGCCTGACGGTGCCGAGCTTGTCGCTTGCGGCCCCCAGCTCGATGCGGGTGCGCGACAGCCGCCGCAGGGTCCCCAGGTCGCCCTGCTCGACGACCCGGCCGTCCTTGATGATCGTCACCGCACTGCACAGACGCTGGACCTCGGCCAGGATGTGACTGGAGAGCAGAACCGTGCGGCCCTCGGCAGCGGCTCTGGCAACCTCCTCGGTGAAGACCCGTTCCATGAGCGGATCCAGACCGCTGGTGGGCTCATCGAGCACCAGCAGGCTCGTGGGCGCGGCCAGGGCGGCCACGAGTGCCACCTTCTGCCGGTTCCCCTTGGAGTAGGTCCGTACTCGTTTGCTCGGATCCAAGTCAAAGCGCTCAATGAGCTCGGCCTCCCGCTCGGCGTCGCGAGAGCCGCGCAGCCCGGCCAGGGCGTCGAGCACCTGGCCACCGGTCAGGGCCGGCCACAGCGCCACGTCACCGGGAACATAGGAGACCTGCCGGTTGATGAGCGCGGCCTGCCGCCACGGCTCGCAGCCCAGCACGCTCACGCTTCCACCATCGGGCCGGTAGAGCCCCAGCAGGACACGGATCGTGGTGGACTTACCCGCCCCATTGGGGCCGAGGAAACCGTGGACGCTGCCCGCCTCCACCGTCAGGTCCAGGCCGTCGAGCGCCCTGAAGCCCCCGAAGTGCTTGACCAAGCCGCACACGTGCACCTGCGGCTCGCCGCCGGGGCCCAGGTCACGAACCGCGGTGGGAGAGGAGTCCGTCGTGGGCTCATCCCTATCCGAGCGGGACGTCGCTGCCGACATACTCGTTGCCTTCTGCGCCTTGGCGCTCTTGACTCTCACAGCACTGGTTCCTCTCCCGCCGAGCGGCGGATTGTTGCGGCGAAGTCCGGATCGGTGAGCATGAGCTCGATGAGCTCAGCCACGAAGGCCTGCTGAGCAGGATGGGGGTAGCTGCAAGTGGTCAGCACATGGGTCAGTCGCCACATAGCGCGCCCCAGGGCTCCCGAGGGAAGATCGTTCAGGACTGCCAGGGCGTGCTTCTTGTGGCGGCACGCCAGTGTCCAGCTGTTGTGCGCGAGCCGGTGCGCCTCAGCGCGCCCCTCGGCCTCGCTCAGCGTGGCCAGGCGGGCGAAGTCCGCAACCTGCTGGGCGGACAGCTCGCGATCGTCCTCATCGAGCGCCTCGATGAAGGGGATCGCACTGTCGGGCACCATGCCCAGAGAGGCGAGCACCACCATCATCTGGCGCTCAGCCCGCAGGCCGCGCACACTGCCGCCCAGCCGGACGATCCGAGCCTCGATGTCGTCATAGAAACGAGTCAGGGCACTGGGAGCGGGGGACAGGCCCTCACCGCGCTCCACCCGGGCGATGAGCTCATCGACCCGGGACGCCTGCTCGGCCAGGCTGCGCTGCTGGGCCTCGATCGTGCCTCGCGTGGCGCGCAGATCGCGCAGCACCGCCTCACGGCGGGAGTCCTGATCGGTGCCGATCGTGTCCGAGGCGAGCATCTCCGCCACCTGGGTCAGCGACAGTCCGCCGTCGGCCAGCCACCGGATACGCAGCAGACGGGCCACGTGCTCGACGCCGTACTCGCGCCGCCCCCGCACCGTGGGCGGAATCTCCAGCAGACCCAGGTGGTGGTAGTAGCGCACCGCCCTCGGCGTGGTTCCGGCGATCCGGGCGAGCTCCTTGACGTTCATGAATCCATCCCAGCAGGTGACGTCACGTCACCGTCAAGTCCCACGTGGCGGCGACCTCATCGGAGCCCAGAACCAACCCATGCCCAACCCACGACCGAGTTGGGCAGATGCCACCGCGCCACCCCGGTGACGGGACGATTCACACCCACGCGACGGCGCGGACTACCCTTAAGGGCGGACAACCCCGGAGACACCTGGTGGAAGGCACCGCAATATGACTGACGCTCCCGGCGCGCTCTCTCCCCTGGACGAGGACGGCATCAACGCCGCCGTCGAGGAGGCCCTGGCCGCCTTCGCCGCAGCCGGCACCCTCGCCGAGCTCAAGGAGGCCCGCCTGGCCCACACCGGCGACGCCTCGCCCCTGACCCTGGCCAACCGGCTCATCGGCACCCTGGACAAGGCGGACAAGCCCACCGCCGGCAAGCTCCTGGGCGGCGCTCGCGGGCGCATCGCCAAGGCTCTGACCGCCAGGCAGGAGACCCTCGAGGCCGCCGCCGAGGAGGAGATGCTGCGCACCGAGGCCGTCGATGTCACCATCCCCACCTCGCGCACGCAGGCCGGTGCCCGGCACCCCCTCGACGTGCTCATCGACGAAGTCTGCGACTTCTTCACCTCCATGGGCTGGTCCATCGCCGAGGGGCCGGAGGTCGAGCACGAGTGGTTCGACTTCGACGCCCTCAACTTCGACGCCGACCACCCCGCCCGCCAGATGCAGGACACCTTCTACATCGACGGCGCCAGCGTCGGGGCCGGAGAGGGGCAGGCTGCCAACCTCGTGCTGCGCACCCACACCTCCCCGGTCCAGGCCCGCGTCATGCTCGAGCAGCAGCCCCCGCTCTACGTGGCCTGCCCCGGCAAGGTCTTCCGCTCCGACGAGCTCGACGCCACCCACACCCCCGTCTTCCACCAGGTCGAGGGCCTGGCCGTGGACAAGGGCCTGACGATGGCGCACCTCAAGGGCGTCCTGGACCACTTCGCCAAGGCCATGTTCGGCCCCGAGGCACGCACTCGCCTGCGCCCCTCCTTCTTCCCCTTCACCGAGCCCAGCGCCGAGATGGACCTGTGGTTCCCCCAGAAGAAGGGCGGTGCAGGCTGGATCGAGTGGGGAGGCTGCGGCATGGTCAACCCCAACGTGCTCACCGCCTGCGGCATCGACCCCGAGGTCTACACGGGCTTCGCCTTCGGCATGGGCCTGGAGCGCACCCTTATGCTGCGCCACGGAATCGCCGACATGCATGACATCGTCGAGGGCGACATCCGCTTCTCCCAGCAGTTCGGCACCACCGGAAAGGGAAACTGACATGCCCTACGTCCCCATTGAATGGCTGCGCGAGCACGTCGACGTCCCCACCGGCCTGAGCGCCGAGCAGCTCGCCGCCGACCTTGTCCGGGTGGGCCTGGAGGAGGAGCGCATCGTTCCCCCGGCCGTCACCGGCCCCCTCGTCGTCGGCAAGGTCCTCACCCGCGAGGCCAAGGAGCAGTCCAACGGCAAGGTCATCAACTACTGCCGCGTCGACGTCGGCCCCGAGCACAACGACGCCCCCGGCACCGGCAAGGAGCCCTCCGACCTGCCCAGCCGCGGCATCGTCTGCGGCGCCCACAACTTCGACGTCGGTGACTACGTCGTCGTGTGCCTGCCCGGCGCCGTCCTGCCCGGCGACTTCCGCATCGCCGCGCGCAAGACCTACGGGCACGTCTCCGACGGCATGATCTGCTCGGCCCGCGAGCTCGGCATCGGGGAGGACCACTCCGGCATCATCGTGCTCCAGCAGTGGCTGGCCGAGCACGGTCACGAGGGAGAGGAGCCGCCCGCACCCGGGACCGACGCCATCGGCATCCTCGGCCTGGGGGAGGAAGTCCTGGAGATCAACGTGACCCCGGACCGCGGCTACTGCTTCGCCATGCGCGGCGTGGCCCGCGAGTACTCCCACTCCACCGGCGCCCGCTTCACCGACCCTGCCGACGCCACCAACACGGGGCTGTACCCCAACGGCGTGGCCGGCGCCGGGCAGGGCGGCTACGACGTCGTCGTCCCCGAGGATCCCCACCCCATTCACGGGCGCCCCGGATGCGACCGCTACGTCGCCCGCCTCGTGCGCGGCATCGACCCGAGCGCACCGTCGCCGACCTGGATGCAGGACCGCCTCACCGCCGCAGGCATGCGCCCCATCTCCCTGGCCGTGGACGTCACCAACTACGTCATGCTCGACCTGGGCCAGCCGCTGCACGCCTTCGACGCCGGCAAGCTCACCGCCCCCATCGTCGTGCGACGCGCTCATAAGGGGGAGCGACTCACCTTCCTCGACGAGGTCACCCGCACCCTCGACCCCGAGGACCTGGTGATCGCCGACTCCCCGGATGGTGAGGGCTCACGGGCCCTGGTCCTGGCCGGCGTCTTCGGTGGAGCCCTCAGCGAGGTCGACGCCGACACCCGCGACGTCCTCATCGAGGCCGCCCACTTCGACCCGGTCAGCGTGGCCCGCTCCTCGCGACGCCACAAGCTGCCCACCGAGTCCTCCAAGCGCAACGAGCGCGGCGTGGACACCGAGCTGGCCCCCATTGCCGCCCAGCGCGCCGTTGACCTGCTCGTGGAGTACGGCGGCGGCACCGCCGAGGCCGTGGCCACCGACATCAACCGCACCCGGGCCCCCGAGCCCATCACCATGCGCGCCGACGCTGCCGAGCGCCTCACCGGCGTCGCCTACGGAACCGAGCGCGTCACCGAGCTGCTCACCACCATCGGCTGCACCGTGGAGCGCGACGGCTCCGCCGACGACGGAACCGAGCTGCTGACCGTCACCCCGCCGACCTGGCGCCCGGACCTGGTGGGGCCTGCCCACCTGGCCGAGGAGATCGCCCGCCTCGACGGATACGATGCCATCCCGGTCATCGTGCCCACGGCTCCCGCCGGCACGGGGCTGAGCGCTGACCAGAAGGCCCGCCGCGACATCGTGCGCGCCCTGGCCGACGCCGGACTCACCCAGGTCCTGTCCTACCCCTTCATCGGGGAGGTCCACGACCTGCTTGAGATCCCGGCGGACGATGCTCGCCGCCAGAGGGTCCGCCTGGCCAATCCCCTGGCCGAGGACGCCCCCTACCTGCGCACCAGCGTGCTCGACTCCCTGGTCGATGTCACCCGGCGCAACGTCTCGCGCGGCCTGACTGACGTCGCCGTCTTCGAGCTCGGCTCCGTCACCCACCCGGCCGGCACCGTTCCCGCCCCGATCCCCGGAACCTCCGGGCGCCCCACCGACTCCGAGCAGGCAGCCCTCGAGGCGGGCATTCCCGCCCAGCCCACCCATATCGGCGCTGTCATGACCGGTGAGCACGAGCGCAGTGGAGTCCTGGGGGCCGGCCGTCCCTGGGACTGGGCCGATGCCGTCGAGGTGGTCCGCACCGTGGCCGCCGCGCTCGGCGTGAAGGTCGAGGTCTGTGCTCCGGAGCGCCCCTACGCCCCGTGGCACCCCGGCCGCACCGCGGAGATCCGCCTGCCCGGCCGACGTCGGGGCAAGGAGATCGAGCCCGGCAGGCGTATCGCCCACGCCGGTGAGCTTCACCCGCGGGTTGTGCGTGCGCTCGGACTCCCCGAGCGGGCCTGCGCCGTCGAGATCGACCTCGACCCGCTGCTGGAGGCCGCCCGCAGCGCCGGAGCGCTCCAGGTCAAGGCCGTCTCCACCTTCCCGGCCGCCAAGGAGGACATCGCCCTCGTCGTCGACGAGACCACCGCCGCCGCCGAGGTCGAGGCCCTGGTCAGGCAGGCTGCCGGGGACCTGGCCGAGGAGGTTCGCCTCTTCGACGTCTTCCGCGGCCCCCAGCTCGGTGAGGGCAAGAAGTCGCTGGCGTTCTCCCTGGTGCTGCGGGCCCCTGACCGCACGCTGACCGCCGAGGAGACCGCCGGCGTGCGCAAGCGCGTGGTCAAGCGCGCCGCCAAGCTCCTGGGGGCCGAGCTGCGCAGCTGAACCACGCAGGTCCGGCTAGCCGTCCTGTCAGCACTGACGGCCATGGTGTGATGCACATCATGGCCGTCAGTGCTTCTTCAGTGCTTTCGTCGAGCAGGGGATCCCAGACAGCGGGTGTGGTCTCGGTAATACTAGGCGGCATGAAGATCCTGCTGACCTCTTCCTCCAAGCACGGGTCCACCGATGAGGTGGCCGAGGTGATTGCTGAGCGGCTCCGGGCCGCCCAGATCGATGTGGAGACCAAGCGCCCCGAGGATGTCGACAGCGTCGAGGAGTATGACGCCTTCATCCTGGGCAGCGCGGTCTACATGACCAAGTGGACGCCGCAGGCCGTCGATTTCACCGAGCGCTTCCGTGACGTCCTCAGGGCCAGACCCGTGTGGGCCTTCTCCGTGGGGCTCTCCGGCCTGCCTAAGGGAAAGGTCGCCGACCCCATGCGCATCGGCCCGGTGCTGCTGGCCATCGACCCGGAGGACCACATGACCTTCGCGGGCCGCTTCGACCCCTCCAAGCTCAGCCTGCGCGAGCGCTCCATCGCCAAGCTCGGGGGAGCGAGTGAGGGTGACTACCGCAACTGGGATGAGGTGCGCGAGTGGGCCGACGCCATCGCCACCTCCCTCTATGACGACACGCTCACCAGTCGCCGCGACCGCTCCTAGCCCCCGGCGTCCCTGGCGTCCCCGGCCCTGAGGGCGGAGGGGAGATAATTCACAGCAACAGGCGATGAATGCATTTCTATGCACGCAGATGTATGGTTGCTGCATGACTTGGTCAGTTGCTGTTGCTGGAGCCACCGGGTACGCCGGTGGTGAGGTTCTGCGCCTGCTCACAGCCCACCCGGAGGTGGAGGTCGGTGCACTCACCGCGGCCTCGTCCGCCGGTAGCCGGCTCGGCGAGCACCATCCGCACCTGCTGTCCCTGGCGGACCGCACTGTCCACCCCACCGAGGCGGAGATCCTCGCCGAGCACGACGTCGTCGTCCTGGCCCTGCCGCACGGCGCCTCAGGAGCCGTGACGGCGGAGCTCGAGGGGATCGCCTCGAACGGCAGCAGCGTGCCGCTACTGATCGACTGCGGGGCGGACCACCGCCTGACCAGTCAGCAGGCGTGGGAGACCTTCTACGGCTCGGACTACGCCGGCGCCTGGACCTACGGCATGCCCGAGCTCCTGCACCACGGCGAGACGCGCGCCCGCGCTCAGCGCGAGGAACTGGCAGCCTCCAGGCGCATCGCCGTCCCCGGCTGCAACGTCACCGCCGTCACCCTGGCGGTCCAGCCCGGCATCGCCGCCGGACTTCTCGACCCCTCCCGGCTGACCGCGGTGCTGGCCGTCGGATACTCCGGCGCAGGCAAGGCACTCAAGCCCCACCTCACCGCGGCCGAGGCGCTGGGGTCGGCTCAGCCCTACGCCGTCGGAGGCACTCACCGGCACATTCCCGAAATCCTCCAGAACCTGGAGGTGGCCGGTGCCGCCGCAGGCTCGGCTCACCTGTCCTTCACTCCGGTCCTGGTCCCCATGAGCCGCGGCATCCTCGCCACCGTCACCGCCCCCATGACTGCGGCTCTGCGCGAGGCTCCCGACCCTGAAGCCACCCTACGAGCGGCCTGGGATGACGCCTACGGTGCCGCCGGCAGTGGTGAGAGCCTCATCCGGCTACTGCCCGAGGGGACCTGGCCCACCACCGGCACCGTCCTGGGCAGCGGAACCGCCACCGTCCAGGTCGCCATCGACCGTGGCGCGGAGGCCGTCGTGGCCATATGCGCCATCGACAACCTCGGTAAGGGCACCGCCAGTGCCGCCCTTCAGTCCCTCAACCTTGCCCTCGGACTGGAGGAGACCACCGCCATCGTCGCCCAAGGAGTCGCACCGTGAGCGTGACCGCAGCACAGGGATTCCGTGCCGCCGGCGTGCGCGCCGGCCTCAAGGCCTCTGGCAAGCCCGACCTCGCCCTCGTCGTCAATGATGGCCCGCTGGACACCGCGGCCGGAGTGTTCACCACCAACCGGGTCGTCGCCGCTCCCGTGGTCTGGTCTCGCCGGCTACTGACCGGTCAGGAAGGCGGACAGCCGGGCCACGCCCGCGCCGTCGTCCTCAACTCCGGCAGCGCCAACGCCTGCACCGGAGCGCAGGGCCTGCGCGACACCGAGGCCACCGCAGCCCGTGCCGCCGGCCTGGTGAGTACCGAACCGGACCAGGTCCTGGTCTGCTCCACGGGCGTCATCGGAGAGCGCATCGACATGCCTGTCCTCCTGGAGGGTATCGACATCGCCGCTCTGGCCCTGGACGATACGCCTCAGGCCGGTACCGACGCCGCCGCCGCCATCATGACGACTGACACCGTCTCCAAGGAGGACGCCCTCACGGTCGGTACCGGCGAGCAGAGCTGGACCATCGGCGGCATGATCAAGGGAGTGGGCATGCTCGCCCCAGGGTTGGCCACCATGCTCGCCGTCATCACCACCGACGCCGTCCTCACCCCTCAGCAGGCGCAGGACGCCCTGGCCTCCGCCACGATGCGCACCGTCAACCGGATCAACTCCGACGGGTGCATGTCCACCAACGACACGGTTCTCCTGCTGGCCTCCGGAGCCTCCGGTACCACGCCCTCCCAAGACGAGCTCGACGAGGCGCTCACCGAGGTGATGAGCTGGCTCGGCCGGCGCCTGGTGGCCGACGCCGAGGGTGCCACCCACGACATCGCCATCACCGTCTCCGGAGCCGTCAGCGAGCAGGCCGCCGAGGCCGCAGCCCGCACCGTCAGCTCCTCCAACCTCCTCAAGTGCGCCGTCGCCGGGGCCGACCCCAACTGGGGGCGCATCCTCTCCCAACTGGGGACCGTGCCGGAGGACGTGTGCCCCTTCAACCCCGACGAGGTCGACGTCGCCATCAACGGCATCACGATCTTCAGCCACGGCGCCCCACAACCCAACCGGGACGCAGTGGACATGAGCCCACGCGAGACCCGCATTGACATCGAGCTGTCGGCGGGCCCGGCCCAGGCCACCGTGTGGACCAATGACCTCACTCACGGATACGTCACCATCAACGCGGACTACACGACATGAAACGTACCCCTCTCGACCCACAGACCAAGGCATCCGTCCTGCTGGAGGCCGTGCCGTGGCTGCGCACCTACAAGGGCGCCACCATGGTCATCAAGTACGGCGGCAACGCCATGGTCAACGATGAGCTCAAACGCGCCTTCGCCCAGGACATCCTCTTCCTGCACCAGGTCGGGGTGCGCCCCGTCGTCGTTCACGGCGGCGGGCCCCAGATCAACGCGATGCTCAAGCGGCTGGGTATCAGCTCGGAGTTCCGCGGAGGACTGCGCGTCACCACCCCCGAGGTCATGGACGTGGTCCGCATGGTGCTCACCGGCTCCGTGCAGCGCGAGCTCGTCTCCCTGCTCAACACCGACGGCTCTGCCGCCGTCGGCATCAGCGGTGAGGACGGCGGGCTCCTGCGGGCTCGGCAGCGCCTGGCCACAGTGGACGGGCATAAGGTCGACGTCGGCCTGGTCGGCGACGTCGTCGACGTCAGTCCGCAGCCCATCATCGACCTGCTCGACCAGGGCCGTATCCCGGTCATCTCCTCGGTCGCTCCACTGATGACGGACTCCGAGACCGTCCTCAACGTCAACGCCGACACGGCTGCCGCCGCGATCGCCGTGGCCCTCAAGGCCCGCACCCTGCTCATGCTCACCGACGTCGAGGGGCTCTACTCGGCCTGGCCAGACCGCAGCACGCTGGTGCCCTTCATCAGTACCGCCGCGCTGGAGGAGCTCCTGCCCACGCTCGAGGCCGGGATGATCCCCAAGATGGAGGCCTGTTTGCGGGCCGTCTACGGGGGAGTCGCGCAGGCGCACGTCGTCGACGGACGCCAGGCCCACAGCATGCTGCTCGAGATCGTCACCGACCAGGGCGTCGGCACCGTCATCCACCCCGGAGACGCCCCGGTCCCACCGCTGAACGGAGGTAAGAGCCTATGACCCCCTCCTCGCGAGTTCAGGCTCCCACCGCGGAGGCGAAAGGGGCCGGCACCGGCAACGCCGGCTGGCTGACCCGCTACACCGACGCCGTGATGAACACCTTCGGCACCCCCAGCCGGGTCCTGGTGCGGGGGAGTGGCGCCCACGTCTGGGACGCCGACGGCCAGGAGTACATCGACCTGCTGGCGGGCATCGCCGTCAACTGCCTGGGACACGCGCACCCCGCGATCGTCGAGGCCGTGTCCACCCAGATCTCCACCCTGGGGCACGTCTCCAACTTCTTCACCACCCCGGCCCAGGTCGGCCTCGCCGAGGAGCTCGTCCGCCTCACCTTCCCTGACCATCCCGCTCACGACTCCCGCGTCTTCCTGGCCAACTCCGGTACCGAGGCTAATGAGGCCGCTTTCAAGATCGCCCGCCGTCACGGCGATAGCCGACGCCCCCGGGTCCTAGCCCTCCAGGACGCCTTCCACGGCAGGACCATGGGCGCCCTGGCCCTGACCTACAAGGCCGCCTACCGGGAGCCCTTCGAGCCGCTGCCCGGTGGGGTCGAGTTCATCCCCGCCGGTGACGTCGAAGCACTGCGCACCGCGCTGGGGCCGGACGTGGCGGCACTCGTTGTCGAACCCATACAGGGCGAGGCCGGGGTGCGTGAGCTGCCTGCCGGGTACCTGGAGGCGGCCCGCGAGCTGACTGAGGCCGCTGGCGCGCTGCTCATCATCGATGAGGTTCAGACCGGAATGGGACGCACCGGCGCCTGGATGGCGCACCATCTGCTGGCACCGGGCATCGTCCCCGACGTCGTCACCCTGGCCAAGGGACTGGGCGGAGGCGTCCCCATCGGCGCAGTCGTCGCCAGTGGGCAGGCCGCCGCTCTTCTCGAGCCGGGGCAGCACGGCACCACCTTCGGCGGCAACCCGGTGGCCTGCGCAGCAGCGCTCGCCGTCATCGGGACTATCCGTAGCCAGTCCCTGCTGGAGAGGGTTCAGCAGCTCGGCTCGGCCTGGTCCCGGGAGCTGGCGGTCGTGGACGGAGTCAACCAGGTGCGCGGCCGGGGCCTGCTGCTCGGCGTCGGGCTGGACGACGGGCTCCCGCCCGCTGCTGAGATCGCCGCTGCCCTGGCGGCTCGCGGTTTCATTGTCAATGCGCCGCGCCCTGACACGATCCGCCTGGCTCCCCCCTTCATCCTCTCCGACGATGACGCCAGGGCCTTCACCACCACGCTGTCCGAGGTCCTTGACCGGGCACTGTCAGAGAAAGCCGGTTCATGAGCGCCACCATCGAGGCCTCTCAGCGCGACCTGGAGGCAACGGCCCCCCTGGTACCCGGGACCAAGACCGCCCGGCACGCCAGCATCGTCCAGATCCTGTCGCGGGAACGTATCAGCTCCCAGGCCCAGCTGCGCAAGGCCCTGGCACAGCGCGGCATCAGTACTACCCAGGCCACGCTTTCACGGGATCTGGTGGAGCTGCGGGCCACGAAGATCCGCGCCCCGGGCGGAGAACTCATCTACTCCATGCCCGAGGCCGGCGCCCCCGGCCAGGTCCATACCGGTGCCCTTTCCGAGCCGGAGGAGACCGAGGACTCTTTGCGTGCCCACACCACCCCCCGTCTGTCCCGGTGGTGCGCAGAGCTACTCGTTACTGCCGAGTGGGCCGGCCCCCAGGTGGTCCTGCGAACGCCCGCCGGCGCCGCCCAGCTGCTCGCCGGGGCCGTTGACGACGCCATGATGCCGGGCGTCATGGGGTGCATAGCCGGCGACGACACCGTCCTGGTCATCACCCGCGGCGCTCAGGTCGCAGCCGATGTGGCCAGGCACTTGCTCGCTCTGGCTGACCCCTCAGCCCGAGCCTGACCTCTCCCCACCACCCTTGACATCCCCAGTCACCTGAGCGCCGCTGCGTCGGCGTCATCACGAAGAGAAGAGTGATCCCATTGAGCATCCACAAGGACCGTGTCGTCCTGGCCTACTCCGGAGGCCTGGACACGTCCGTCGCCATCGGCTGGATCGGCGAGGCCACTGGTCGAGAGGTTGTGGCCGTCGCCGTTGACGTCGGCCAGGGCGGCGAGGACCTTGAGGTGATCCGTCAGCGAGCCCTCGACTGCGGAGCCGTCGAGGCCTATGTCGCCGACGCCCGAGACGAGTTCGCCAACGACTACTGCATGCCGGCGCTCAAGGCCAACGCCCTCTACGAGGGGACCTATCCGCTCGTGTCGGCCCTGTCCCGCCCGGTCATCGCCCGCCACCTGGTCAAGGCCGCCCGCGAGTTCGGCGCGAACACCGTGGCCCACGGCTGCACCGGCAAGGGCAACGACCAGGTCCGCTTCGAGGTCTCCATCACCTCCATGGCCCCCGACATGGACTGCATCTCCCCGGTACGCGACCTGGCGCTGACCCGTGACGTGGCCATCGACTACGCCGAGAAGCACAACCTGCCGATCGAGACCACCAAGCACAACCCCTTCTCCATCGACCAGAATGTTTGGGGCCGTGCCATTGAGACCGGGTACCTCGAGGACCTGTGGAACGCTCCCACCAAGGACGTCTACGTCTATACCGATGACCCCGCCTACCCGCCCCTGCCCGACGAAGTGACCCTCACCTTCAAGGAAGGAATCCCTGTGGCCATCGACGGCCGCGACGTCAGCGCCCTGGAAGCGATTCAGGAGCTCAACCGTAGGGCAGGCACCCAGGGCGTGGGGCGCATCGACATGGTCGAGGACCGGCTCGTGGGGATCAAGTCCCGCGAGATCTACGAGGCCCCCGGCGCCGTGGCCCTGATCGAGGCCCACCGAGCGCTCGAGGCCGTCACCCTGGAGCGCATGCAGCGCCGCTACAAGCGGAGCATGGAGCAGACCTGGGCCGAGCTCGTATACGAGGCCCAGTGGTACTCCCCGCTCAAGCGCTCCATGGACGCCTTCATCGAGGACACGCAGCGCTATGTCAACGGTGACATCCGAATGGTCCTGCACGGCGGCCGGGCGACCGTCAACGGGCGTCGCTCCGAGACGGGCCTGTACGACTTCAACCTGGCCACCTATGAGAGCGGAGACACCTTCGACCAGTCCTCCTCGCGGGGCTTCATCGAGATCTACGGGATGCAGTCCAAGCTCGCCGCCGCCCGCGACGTGCGCGCTGGCAACGGTCAAGGGTTCTGACCGGGACATAAACCGTCTCAGGTTCTACGGTGCGGGGATGCCCGAAACCGACTGACCGTGACGAACCGGTTGCCTCCGCAGACAGAAAAGCGGAGACAACCGGTTCGTCATGCTGGCTGCGCCTCGCCGACGGGGACGGCCGGCTCACGGCAGGGAGCCGGCCGTCCCGATCACTCAGTCGACTCAGCCGCTTGTGCCCCGTTCTTCTGGGGCTGTCGGCGCAGCCAGCGGGAGTCGTCGTTGGCGTAGGCGTAGTAGCCGCCGATCAGCAGCCCGCCGCCCACGAAGTTGCCCAGCAGTGCCACAGCCACATTCCCCAGCGCCGGCAAGACATCGATCCCATGCGTCAGACCGACGACCGTGAACAGGACTGTGTTGGCCACGGAGTGCTCAAGGCCGAGGAAGGCGAAGACGAACACGGAGATGAGCATCGCGAAGATCTTGGACCAGTCCTCGCGGATGAAGCCGTTGTAGATGAGGAGCATCGCCAGGTTGATCATGAAGTTGCACAGGACCGCCCGCACGAAGAGGTCGCCGATCCCCGAGGCCGACGACAGGTAGTGGAGCTTGGCGGCCACTGAGTGGGTGGCCTGTTCACCGGTTGCCGCCTCTACGAGGGTGGAGAAGCGGTACATGGCCGCGAAGACCAGCCCTCCGGCGAAGTTGCCGGCCAGGCACATGACCAGCACCCTCAGAGCCCGCCACGTCGAGATCCGCCTGTAGTAGTGGCCGATGGCCACCACCATCATGTTGCTGGTGAGCAGCTCGGACTTCGTGTAGTAGATGAAGACGAGAGCGGGTCCGAAGGACAGAGCCCCGAGCATCTTCCCGATCCCCGCGAGCGAGGTGTCCCCGAGGCGCAGGCCATCGAAGACACCGACGATGGCGTAGTTCACGACATAGAAGACCGCCACGATCATGCCGGCCATCGCCGCGCGCATGAGATAGCGGTGGGCGATCACCCCGGTCATCCGGGTCTTGGTCTCGAGGGCCTCGAGCACGGTGGAGATGAACTGCTTGCCTGGGAAAAGTGCGTCTTGTTCGGCGGGCATTGGCTCATCATGGCATTGCCCGCCATCCGAGACACAGGCCTTTCTTCCTTCCCGTTGGTTGGGATCTCCGGTCCTGGTTCCACTTACTGCGTCTTCCTCAAGAAAGTGGGGATCGTTTTGTCTGCGAGCCACGACAGGGCCTGTCCAGACTGATCGTTGAGGAACCTGCTCGGGCAGATGGGCCATGATGGGGGCATGAGCCAGTTCTCCAGCCAGCCCGCAAAGCCATCCGCTGCCCAGTCCGTCGCCTCAGAAGCTCAGCAGGACGCGGCTCCCGCCGGCGTCAGCCTGTGGGGTGGACGCTTCTCAGGAGGACCCGCTGACGCGCTGGCCGCGCTGTCGGTGAGCACCCACTTCGACTGGCGCCTGGCCCGTTATGACATTGCCGGCTCCCGGGCCCACGCCCGCGCCCTGGCGCAGGCCGGTCTGCTGGACGCGGAGCAGCTGTCCGGCATGCTGGAGGCCCTGGAGCGTCTCGAGGCCGACGTCGTCGCCGGCATCTTCGTCCCGGAGGCCACCGACGAGGACGTTCACACCGCCCTGGAGCGCGGCCTCATCGAGCGTGCCGGTGACGATCTGGGGGGCCGTCTGCGCGCCGGGCGCAGCCGCAACGACCAGATCGCCACTCTCATCCGCATGTACCTGCGCGACCAGGCCCGCCACGTCGCCGGACTCGTCCTCGACGTCGTCGACGCCCTCATCGACCAGGCCGCCCAGGCCTCTGACGCCATCATGCCCGGACGCACCCACATGCAGCACGCCCAGCCGGTGCTTGTCGCCCACCAGCTGCTGGCCCACGCCTGGCCGCTCATGCGCGACGTTGAGCGCCTGGAGGACTGGGACTCCCGGGCCGCCGTGAGCCCCTACGGCTCCGGTGCGCTGGCGGGCAACACTCTCGGCATGGACCCCGATGCCGTGGCCGCTGACCTCGGATTCGAGGCCGCCGTGGAGAACTCCATCGACGGCACGGCCGCCCGCGACGTCGTTGCCGAGCTCAGCTTCGTGCTGACGATGACCGCCGTCGACGTCTCGCGCCTGAGCGAGGAGATCATCGTCTGGAACACCAAGGAGTTCGACTTCGTCACCTTGGACGACTCCTACTCCACGGGCTCGTCCATCATGCCGCAGAAGAAGAACCCGGACGTGGCCGAGCTCGCCCGCGGCAAGGCCGGGCGCCTCATCGGCGACCTGACCGGGCTGCTTGCCACCCTCAAGGCCCTGCCCCTGGCCTACAACCGGGACCTACAGGAGGACAAGGAACCGGTCTTCGACGCCGTCGACACTCTGGCCGTCCTCCTGCCGGCCGTCAGCGGCATGGTGAGCACGATGACCCTCCACTACGAGCGCATGGCGGAGCTCGCCCCCCAGGGGTTCTCCCTGGCCACCGATATCGCGGAGTGGCTGGTCAAAAACGGCGTGCCCTTCCGCAGCGCCCACGAGATCTCCGGTGCCTGCGTGCGCGAGTGCGAGAAGCGCGGCATTGAGCTGTGGGACCTGACCGACGCCGACTTCGCCGCCATTGATGAGCGGCTCACCCCGGGGGTGCGGGAGGTCCTCTCGGCCGAGGGGTCGGTGGCCGCTCGCACCGGGCACGGCGGCACCGCCCCGGTGCGTGTGGTGGAGCAGCTCGCCCGCGCCATCGCCCGCAGCGCCGAGCTGCGAGTCTTCGCCTGGGAGGGATCCTTGCTGGACGGCCCCGCCGGTCCCCAGCGGCCCGACCCCAGTCAGACCGATGAGGAATGGGGCGAGGAGGACCAGGACTGAGCCGGGGCGGCAGGTCGATGTCAGACGCTTCCCTGAGAGAGACGGCGATGGAGCTGAGCGCCGAAGCTGCCTCGCTGCTCAGATGTGACAGCCTGGAGGCGGCCCCGGCGCTGCTGGGCGCCGTCATCACCGTTGCCGACCCGGCCGGGCGCGTCGCGATCCGCCTGACCGAGGTGGAGGCCTACCGCGGCGAGAAGGACCCGGGCTCCCACGCCTTCCGGGGACGCACAGCGCGCAACGCCTCCATGTTCGAGGCCGGCGGGTGCATCTACGTCTACTTCACCTACGGCATGCACCACTGCCTCAACGTCGTCACCGGCCCCGCCGGGGTCTCACGCGCGGTGCTGTTGCGCGGGGGAGAGGTCGTCGAAGGGCTCGAGCAGGCCAGGGGACGCCGCCCCGCAGCCCGCACTGACCGCGACCTGGCCCGTGGCCCGGCCAGACTGTGCGCCGCACTGGGACTGGACCGCTCCGACGACGGCGCGCTGCTGGGCGGGCCGGGATCACGCATCAGCCTGACGCTGCCGCAGCAGACACCGGATGCCGGACGCATCCGCCGTGGGCCACGCACCGGGGTGGCCGGCCCCGGGGGAGACGGAGAAGCCTTCCCGTGGCGCTTCTGGCTGGACGGAGAGCCCACCGTCTCGCCATACCGGCCGGCCGTCACCAGGCGACGCTCACAGGGCTGAACCTCGCCGAGCCCAACTCCGATGGGTCTCCACTTGCCCGCGCCACTCCTGTCCGCTAATAATGGGTACACAGATTATCGCTGCAAAGACTATTTGTGGTGCGGAACCTCCGAGCGCGGAGGACGAGGAAGGGGACGGCCATGTGGTCGACTGAGTGCCAACGGACAGTGGATCTCCCGGCGGAGGTCCTGTGGGAGACCTGGATCAAGGTTCTCTCCGGTGACATCGAACTTCCCCAGGGAGATCGCTACGAGCCGCACGAGCCTGTGGGACCCGGCGCCTCGATCACGATGACTCCGGAGGGGCAGGACAGTGTCGAGATCACGGTGATCCGCTGGGAACCCCCTCATGTCCAGGCGGACCGGGTCTCCTACGGGGGAGTGGAGCTGACCTTCACCCACTCCTTCATGCCCGCGCAGACACAAGGGAAGAGCGTTGTGACCACCCGCCTCGACATCGACGGCCCCGGTGCCGACGATGTAGGCCCGACGATCGGTCCGGGAATCGCCGAGGACTTTCCGCAGGCCATCGACTCGCTCGTTGAGGCTGCTAGGGTCGATATGTGAAGACAAGGTTCCAGGGTCCTGAGGCGAGCCCCGGCTTCCTCATGTGGAGGGCCGCGCTGGCCTGGCAGCGAGACATCGCTGCCGCCCTGGAGCCAGTTGGACTGACGCACTCCCAGTTCGTCCTCCTGGCCTGCACGCAGTGGCTCGAGGAGCATGGGGACGGGGCCAGCCAGGTGATGGTCGCAACCCAGGCGGGAATGGATGTGAAGACTGCCAGCCAGGTGCTGCGTCGGCTGGAGCGGGCCGGTCTGGTGTCGCGGCAGCCGGATCCCAAGGACGCCCGTGCCCGGATCGTGACCATGACGCCGGCAGGCAGAGATGTCGGGGCCCGGGCAACGCGTTTGGTGGAGGACGCCGATGAGGCGTACTTCGCAGTAGTGCCCCACCTGCGCGAGGCACTGCTGCGTCAAGCCGGCGTCGTAGCGCGTGGATCAGCGACGCAGCCCAACCAGGAGACCGCTGCGTCCATCGACCGGACTGTGAGCCCCAAGATCTTGGATGACTCAGCCGGTCCGACCCAGGCGGCTGCTCCGTCAGACTCCCGCAGTGGTCAGTGACTACTGGAACCACAACGTCGCCTTTCACCGGCGCATCGCGCGGGACGCGGCGCTGCGCGGTGGAAGCGCGCTCGATGTCGGATGCGGTGACGGGCTCCTGCTCGCACGCCTGACGGCGGTGTGCCGGCGCGCCGTCGGACTTGAAACCGACGGGCAGGCAGTTGCTCGAGCGCGCAGACGTCTCGAACGGACTCCGCAGGCCGAGGTGCTGCTCGACGACGTCATGGATCTGGACCTTCCTCAGCGCATCGGCACCTTTGAGACGGTCACCTGCGTGGCCACGCTGCACCACCTCCCACTGGAACCCGCCCTGGTGAGGCTGAGTCAGCTGGTGGCACCCGGCGGGCGTCTGATCGTCGTCGGCTTGGCCGCCAACAAGAGCCTGTGGGACTGGACGCTGTCCGCACTGGCCGTCCTGCCTCTGCACGTGGTCGGCGCCCTGCGACGGGAGAGCTCAGACATCGGTGTGGTCACTCGTGTTCCACGAGAGTCCCTGGCCGAGATTCGTCGGGCGGCAGTCCGGCTGCTTCCCGGGGCCAGGACTCGACGGCGCTTCTACTACCGATACACCCTCATATGGGATCGCCCGACTGAGGGCTCGTGAAGGCTCCCCGTATCCGGCTCACGGCTCCGTGGCCTGGCCTCTTCGTGGAAGCCGAGCCGGAGCATGGCAGACTATCTGCGCCGGAGGTATCAGCCGGACCCGAGCGTGACGCGCCGGGATCATGCGTGCGGCAAGCACGACAACCCACGGAAGGCGACTGGACAGTGACGGACATCCTGGACGAACTGCAGTGGCGCGGGCTCATCGCCCAGCACACCGACATTGACGCGCTGCGAGCGGCGCTCAGCGACGGGGCCGTCACCTTCTATTGCGGGTTCGACCCCACGGCGCCGAGCCTTCACCACGGGCACCTCGTAGCCGTCAAGGTCATGCGCCATCTTCAGTTGGCCGGGCACCGTCCGCTGGCGCTGGTGGGTGGGGCGACCGGCCTCATCGGCGACCCGCGCGCCAAGGGGGAGCGCAGCCTCAACACCAAGGACGTCGTTGCCGGCTGGGCGGCCAGCCTGCAGGAACAGCTCGAGAACCTTCTCGACTTCAGCGGGGACAACCCGGCGCAGATCGTCAACAACCTGGACTGGACCCAGGCGATGAGCGCCATTGACTTCCTGCGGGACCTGGGCAAGCACTTCCGCATGGGCACCATGCTCTCCAAGGACATCGTCGCCCGGCGCCTGGCCAGCGAGGAGGGCATCTCCTACACAGAGTTCAGCTACCAGGTCCTCCAGGCCAACGACTACCTCGAGCTCTACCGACGCTACGGCTGCACCCTGGAGGTCGGCGGCAACGACCAGTGGGGCAACCTCGTGGGCGGGATGGACCTCATCCACAAGGTCGAGGGCGCCTCGGTCCACGTCATGACCAACCCCCTCATCACCAAGGCCGACGGCACCAAGTTCGGTAAGTCCGAGGGCGGGGCGATCTGGCTCAACCCCGAGATGCTCAGCCCCTACGGCTTCTACCAGTTCTGGCTCCAGGTCGACGACGCCGACGTTGTGCGCTTCCTCAAGGTCTTCACCTTCCTGGAGCGCGAGGAGATTGAGCGCCTGGAGGCGGTGACGGCCGAGAACCCGAAGGCACGTGAGGCGCAGCGGGTTCTGGCGCACGAAGTCTGCACGTGGGTCCACGGAGCCGGCGCGACTGCCCAGGCCGAAGCGGCGACCTCCGCACTGTGGGGCCGCGGCGACCTCGCCGACATCGATGAGGCGACGATCCTGGCGGCTACGGCTGATCTCGCCTCCGGTGACGTGACAGTCGGACAGACCACGATCGTGGACCTGCTTGTGGGCACGGGGCTGGAGCGCGGGCGCAATGCGGCCCGCAAAACCATTGCCGGAGGCGGGGCCTACATCAACAACGTCAAGGTGGCCGACGAGACCGCGGTCATCGGTCCCGAGCATCTGCTCGCCGGGGGAGTGGTGCTGGTGCGCAAGGGACGGCGGAACCTAGCCGTCGGACGTGCGGCTTAGGCTTCTCTCGAGGGGAAATCCTCGCTTTGCAAACACAGCTGTTGAGCGGTGACGGCGCCTTGTGGGCACCGTCACCGCTCATCAGTTTGACGGGTTGGTGGTCGGTGCGTAATGTTCTCTCCGGCCCGAAACGGGGAGGATGAATTTCCTCAGACCGGCCGGGGACTGAGAACTGAAGAGAGCCGAAGAGAGACGAGGGTCACCGCCCATTCGTTTGACTCAGAAAATCCGGCTCGCTAAAGTTTCTCAGGCGCTTCTGAGAGCGAAGCGAAAGGCAAAATGCCTTACGACAAGTTCTCGGTGGGTGTGTTGTTTGAGAACTCGATAGTGTGTCATGTTTTTTATGCCATGGCCCTGGGGGCTGCGCTTGTTTGTGTGGTTTTTGGGGTTTGTTTTGTTTTGGTTTGCCTGGTCCTCATTTCTTTTGTTGTGGGGGTTGGGTTGGGCCTGGTCTGGTTTTCTGGACTGTTGTACTGACGTTGGGCTCTGGCTGGCTATTTGTTTGTGGTTGGTTGGGGCCTGGTTTTGTTGGTTTTGTTTGGAGAGTTTGATCCTGGCTCAGGACGAACGCTGGCGGCGTGCTTAACACATGCAAGTCGAACGGTGAAGGGACCAGCTTGCTGGTTCTGGATGAGTGGCGAACGGGTGAGTAACACGTGAGTAACCTGCCCCCTTCTTCTGGATAACCGCATGAAAGTGTGGCTAATACGGGATATTCTGGGTCTGTCGCATGACGGGTCTGGGAAAGATGCGCCTTTGGGTGTTTTTGGTGGGGGATGGGCTCGCGGCCTATCAGCTTGTTGGTGGGGTGATGGCCTACCAAGGCGGTGACGGGTAGCCGGCCTGAGAGGGTGGACGGTCACACTGGGACTGAGACACGGCCCAGACTCCTACGGGAGGCAGCAGTGGGGAATATTGCACAATGGGCGCAAGCCTGATGCAGCGACGCCGCGTGAGGGATGGAGGCCTTCGGGTTGTGAACCTCTTTCGCCAGTGAAGCAGGCCCGCCTCGTTGTGGGTGGGTTGACGGTAGCTGGATAAGAAGCGCCGGCTAACTACGTGCCAGCAGCCGCGGTAATACGTAGGGCGCGAGCGTTGTCCGGAATTATTGGGCGTAAAGAGCTCGTAGGCGGCTGGTCGCGTCTGTCGTGAAATCCTCTGGCTTAACTGGGGGCTTGCGGTGGGTACGGGCCGGCTTGAGTGCGGTAGGGGAGACTGGAACTCCTGGTGTAGCGGTGGAATGCGCAGATATCAGGAAGAACACCGGTGGCGAAGGCGGGTCTCTGGGCCGTTACTGACGCTGAGGAGCGAAAGCGTGGGGAGCGAACAGGATTAGATACCCTGGTAGTCCACGCCGTAAACGTTGGGCACTAGGTGTGGGGGGCCTTTTCCGGGTCTTCCGCGCCGTAGCTAACGCATTAAGTGCCCCGCCTGGGGAGTACGGCCGCAAGGCTAAAACTCAAAGGAATTGACGGGGGCCCGCACAAGCGGCGGAGCATGCGGATTAATTCGATGCAACGCGAAGAACCTTACCAAGGCTTGACATGTGCCGGTCGGCTCCGGAGACGGGGTTTCCTCCTTGTGGGGCCGGTTCACAGGTGGTGCATGGTTGTCGTCAGCTCGTGTCGTGAGATGTTGGGTTAAGTCCCGCAACGAGCGCAACCCTTGTCCCGTGTTGCCAGCACGTTGTGGTGGGGACTCGCGGGAGACTGCCGGGGTCAACTCGGAGGAAGGTGGGGATGACGTCAAATCATCATGCCCCTTATGTCTTGGGCTTCACGCATGCTACAATGGCCGGTACAGAGGGCTGCGATACCGTGAGGTGGAGCGAATCCCTTAAAGCCGGTCTCAGTTCGGATCGGTGTCTGCAACTCGACACCGTGAAGTTGGAGTCGCTAGTAATCGCAGATCAGCAACGCTGCGGTGAATACGTTCTCGGGCCTTGTACACACCGCCCGTCACGTCATGAAAGTCGGCAACACCCGAAGCCCGTGGCCCTACGGGGAGCGGTCGAAGGTGGGGCTGGTGATTGGGACGAAGTCGTAACAAGGTAGCCGTACCGGAAGGTGCGGCTGGATCACCTCCTTTCTAAGGATTGATTGCGGGGGTGGCTTCCTGGCCGTGTGTTGTCTGGATCGTTGAATGGGTCTGGGCCGGCTGGGGGGTCTGCCCTTGCGGAAGGGCCGGGCAGCCGACTGTCGTGCACTGGTGTGCGGGGTGGTTGGTTTGTCTGGTGCTGGCATGAGAGACACGCCCGCTGCTGCCCTGTTGGGTGGTGGTGGGTGCCCCCGCGTGCGTTGGTGTGTGGGGGTGGCATGCTGTCGGGGTTCTGGGGCAGTGCGCCCTGGTTGCCTGACCCGTCTGGGGCTCCTGATTTGTTGGGGGTTGTGGGTGGGTGTGGGTGGGTTGGTTGTGAACTGTATAGTGGACGCGAGCATCTTACTGTAAGATTTCTGCGACAAAATTGTTTCTTGTTTTGTTCGTGTGTCTTTGTTGTTTGTTTTTTTGAGCGTTCGGTGGATGCCTTGGCATCAGGGGCCGATGAAGGACGTGGTGGCCTGCGATATTCCTCGGGGAGCCGGCTGGCGGGCTGTGATCCGAGGGTTTCCGAATGGGGGGACCCGGCACGAGTTATGTCGTGTCACCTGCATCTGAATTGTATAGGGTGTGGGGGGTGACGCGGGGAAGTGAAACATCTCAGTACCCGTAGGAGAAGATATTCCGTGAGTAGTGGCGAGCGAAAGCGGATGATGGTTAAACCGTGTGCGTGTGATACTCGGCAGGGGTTGCGTGTGCGGGGTTGTGGGGCTGTCCTGTCCTCTTCTGCCGGAGAGGGGGCGCGTGTGCTGGCCGGTAGCTGAATCGTCTGGGAAGGCGTGGCGTAGTGGGTGATACCCCGTAGGCGGAACTGGTTGGTGCGTGTCTGGGACAGTATTGCCCGAGTAGCACGGGGCTCGTGGAATCCTGTGTGAATCTGCCAAGACCACTTGGCTGCCTGAATACCTCCTGATGACCGATAGTGGATAGTACCGTGAGGGAATGGTGAAAAGTACCCCGGGAGGGGAGTGAAATAGTACCTGAAACCGGGCGCTTACAAGCCGTCAGAGCCTTCCGCACCTTGTGTGTGGGGGTGGTGGCGTGCCTTTTGAAGAATGAGCCTGCGAGTCAGTGGCGTGTCGCGAGGTTAACCCGTGTGGGGTAGCCGTAGCGAGAGCGAGTCCGAATAGGGCGTTTGTAGTGGCGCGTTCTGGACCCGAAGCGGGGTGATCTACCCATGGCCAGGTTGAAGCACGTGTAAGAGCGTGTGGAGGACCGAACCCACCTAGGTTGAAAACTGGGGGGATGAGCTGTGGGTAGGGGTGAAAGGCCAATCAAACTCCGTGATAGCTGGTTCTCCCCGAAATGCATTTAGGTGCAGCGTCGCGTGTTGCCCGGCGGAGGTAGAGCTACTGGGTGGCTGATGGGCCCCACAGGGTTACTGACGTCAACCAAACTCCGAATGCCGTCGGGTCTAGCGTGGCAGTGAGACCGCGGGGGATAAGCTCCGTGGTCGAGAGGGAAACAGCCCAGATCGCCGGCTAAGGCCCCTAAGCGTGTGCTAAGTGGGAAAGGATGTGCGGTCGCGCAGACAACCAGGAGGTTGGCTTAGAAGCAGCCATCCTTGAAAGAGTGCGTAATAGCTCACTGGTCAAGTGATCGTGCGCCGACAATGTAGCGGGGCTCAAGCACACCGCCGAAGCCGCGGACCCATGACATGGTTCCCTTCACCGTCCGGCTTGCCCGGGTGGTGGCAGGGGTTGTGGGTGGTAGGGGAGCGTCCTGCACCGGGGGAAGCCTGTGGGTGACTGCTGGTGGACGGTGCGGGAGTGAGAATGCAGGCATGAGTAGCGATACTAGGGTGAGAAGCCCTAGCGCCGAATGACCAAGGGTTCCAGGGCCAGGCTAGTCCGCCCTGGGTGAGTCGGGACCTAAGGCGAGGCCGACAGGCGTAGTCGATGGATGACGGGTTGATATTCCCGTACCGGCGAAGCACCGCCCATGCTGACGCGCGGGTGCTAACCCACGCCCAACCACCATATAGGCCGCATGTGTCAGGTTCGCCTGACGGTGTGGTTGTGGTGGTGGGGTCTGGGGATCCTCCGTGCAGGTAGGCAAGCGTGTTAACAGGGGTGACGCACAGTGGTAGCCCGGCGGACCTGATGGCTTGGTCCGTTCAAGCGCGCAGCCCGTCTCCCAGGTAAATCCGGGGGACTGTCTTTGATGACGGGGGTGAGGCGTGATGGTGACCTCACGTTGGTGGGGGATAACAGGGTGATCCTGGGGTGCCGAGAAAAGCCTCGACGCGATGGTGCCAGCCGCCCGTACCCTAAACCGACACAGGTGGTCGGGCAGAGTATGCCTAGGCGCACGAGTGAATCATGGTTAAGGAACTCGGCAAAATGCCCCCGTAACTTCGGGAGAAGGGGGGCCTGATCCCTGAAGCCCCATTTGCGGGCTAGGGGGGAGGGTCGCAGAGGCCAGGGGGAAGCGACTGTTTACTAAAAACACAGGTCCGTGCGAAGCCGTAAGGCGATGTATACGGACTGACGCCTGCCCGGTGCTGGAAGGTTAAGAGGAACCATCAACCCCCTCGGGGGTGAAGTGGTGAATTTAAGCCCCAGTAAACGGCGGTGGTAACTATAACCATCCTAAGGTAGCGAAATTCCTTGTCGGGTAAGTTCCGACCTGCACGAATGGCGTAACGACTTCCCCGCTGTCTCAACCATGAGCTCGGCGAAATTGCAGTACGAGTAAAGATGCTCGTTTCGCGCAGAAGGACGGAAAGACCCCGGGACCTTTACTACAGCTTGGTATTGGCGCCCGCTATAGCTTGTGCAGGATAGGTGGGAGACTGTGAAGCCGTTACGCCAGTGGCGGTGGAGTCGTCCTTGAAATACCACTCTGGTTATGGCGTGCGCCTGAACCTGGGCCCGTGATCCGGGTTAGGGACAGTGCCTGGTGGGTAGTTTAACTGGGGCGGTTGCCTCCTAAAGTGTAACGGAGGCGCTCAAAGGTTCCCTCAGCCTGGTCGGCAACCAGGTGTTGAGTGCAAGTGCACAAGGGAGCTTGACTGTGAGACCGACGGGTCGAGCAGGTACGAAAGTAGGAACTAGTGATCCGGCGATCCCGTGTGGGTGGGTCGTCGCTCAACGGATAAAAGGTACCCCGGGGATAACAGGCTGATCCTGCCCAAGAGTCCATATCGACGGCATGGTTTGGCACCTCGATGTCGGCTCGTCGCATCCTGGGGCTGGAGCAGGTCCCAAGGGTTGGGCTGTTCGCCCATTAAAGCGGTACGCGAGCTGGGTTTAGAACGTCGTGAGACAGTTCGGTCCCTATCCTCTGCGCGCGCAGGAGACTTGAGAAGGCCTGTCCCTAGTACGAGAGGACCGGGACGGACGAACCTCTGGTGTGCCAGTTGTCCCGCCCGGGGCACGGCTGGTTGGCTACGTTCGGGAAGGGTAACCGCTGAAAGCATCTAAGCGGGAAACCATCTTCAAGATAAGGTCTCCACAAGAAGGACTTGTCCTTTTTGGTAGGCCCCCAGCAGACTACTGGGTTGATAGGCCAGGAGTGGAAGACCGGCAACGGTCTGTGAGCTGACTGGTACTAATAGGCCGACACAAACAACAACACCCCAACACGCCAGTGGTTAAACCCTGGCGGGGGTGAGCAACCACAGTAAAGCGAAGCGTCCACTATACGGTCCACACCCAACCCGCACCACCAACCACACACGCATGCGTGTGTTTGGGGTAGGCAGTCACACGGACAACCGAATAGACTCGTACCAGAGACGACGGCCGCGCACTGCCCACGTAGTCGTCTCGGTGGTCACAGCGACAGGGAAACGCCCGGCCCCATCCCGAACCCGGAAGCTAAGCCTGACAGCGCCGATGGTACTGCACCCGCCAGGGTGCGGGAGAGTAGGACACCACCGAGCACAAACCACCGGTATCGGGTCGGTTCCCACAACGCGCGTGGGAACCGACCCGATACTGCTTACTGTCCGCCTGCCGCTGGTGACCGTCAGTATGCAGCACCAATCAGCGTGCACCACACCACGTGTCGCCGAGTCCCGTTACGCCTGAGCACCTTGGTCCAGGTAGGCTCCTCCCAGGTATTCAAGGACAGCGGGGGAACTGACGGCAGTCCCGGAGTGAAAGAAGGACCATGGCGTATCAGGACCGTCAGCACGGCTCGGACCACGGCGAGACAGGTCGGCGTCGCCACAATGGCGAGCGTCACGGCTTCGGAGCGCGTCACCGTTCCGCAGGGGAAGACGCTCACTCTCGCCGCAGCGGACGCCCGGGACGGGACGATGACTCCTACGGCTCGCGGGGACGTTCCGAGCGGTCGAGCCGCGGGGAGCACTCTTCGCACAATGATCGCCGGCGCCGCGACGACTGGCGTGACGAACGGCGTCGTGATGGTGAGAACGGTGATAGGCGCGGCGGCCGTCATGGTCGCAGGCCTGGGCGTGTCAACGACCGCTCCGGACGGAAGGACTCGCGTGGCAGGCGTGATGACCGGAGTGGTCGTCCACCGCAGCGTCAGCGCGTCCCCGAGCCCACGGTTCCGGACAACGTCGAGCCTGCAGATCTTGAACGCGGCGCCAGGGCCGAGCTGCGCGCCCTGGGGCGTGCCAACGCTGAGAACGTCGCCCGGCACCTGGTCATGGTCCAGCGCCTCCTCAACGACGATCCTCAAGCCGCCTACGAGCACGCGCGCTACGCCGCCTCCCACGCGGGCCGTGTCGCCGTCGTCCGGGAGACGGCAGGAATCGCGGCATATCTCGCCGGCCACTACAGCGAGGCGCTCCGAGAGATTCGCGCCGCCAGGCGCCTGTCCGGTCTTGACCTGCACCGGGCCATCGAGGTCGACTGCGAGCGTGCACTGGGTAACCTCGACAAGGCCCTCCAAGCCGCTCAAGCGGCAGACCCGCGCCAGCTCGACGAGATCGAACGGGCCGAGTTGGCCATGGTCGTCTCCAGTCTTCGCCACGACATGGGCCAGACCGATCTTGGCCTGCTCATCATCGAGGATGCCATCAGGGCGCGTCCCTCCGACAGTGACACCCTCAGACGCCTGCACTCGGTGCGTGCCGACCGGCTCGAAGAGCTCGGACGCAACCGGGAGGCTGAGGCCATCCGTGACCGGATCGGTCCAGAGCCGGTGGAGGAGGACGAGGTCGAGGTCTTCGACATCGAGGACGACTACGACTCCGAGACCCCCGAAGAGAGCACCTCGGAGAGTTCCGGCACTCAGTCCGCCACCGATTCTGATGGTGACACGAATGACGAGTCGGTGAGCGAGACGACCGAGACCTCACAGGCTCCTGGAGAGCCGGCTCAGGACGAGGCCTCACTGGACATCGAGGAGCACGACGAGCCTGTGGACCGGGACGAGGACGCTCAGTGGTCGCAGTCCTTCGCCGAGCGCGTCGAGGCCGAGATGGCCGAGCTGCTCCAGGACGCGCAGGACACGTCGACGCCTTCCGCCAAATCCTCTGAGGAGTCCCGATGACCATGTCGCAGGCCACTGATACCGCAGCCCCCGCCACCCTGATCGGCAGCGAGCAGCCCCTGTACGCGGCCTACGACGTCGCCCTGCTGGACCTCGACGGCGTCTGCTTCGCCGGCGAGGCCCGAGTTCCCCACGCGGCCGACAACGTCAACGCCGCCCGCAAGGCCGGAATGCACCTGTCCTTCGTCACCAACAACGCCTCACGGGCTCCTCAGACGGTTGTGGACAAGCTGGCGGCCAACGACATCACTGCAAAGGCGTCTGAGGTCTTCAGCGCCGCTATGGATGCGGCCGCCATGCTCACTGAGCACGTTGAACCGGGCTCCATGGTGCTCGTCCTCGGCGGCGACGGCGTTCGCCAGGCCCTCCTCGACGAGGGCTTCCAGGTAACCAGCAGTGCGCAGGACGGGCCCGTGGCCGTCGTCCAGGGCTGGGACCCGGCGGTGGACTGGGCGCTGCTGTCTGAAGGCGTCTACGCCATCAATGCCGGGGCCCTCCACGTGGCCACCAACCTCGATGCGACCCTGCCCACCGAGAGGGGCTTCGCCCTGGGCAACGGCAGTCTCGTGGCCGCCGTCGTCCATGCGTCGGGCAAGGAGCCCCTGGCCGGGGGCAAGCCCTTCCCCGGTATCTACACGCGCGCCCTCAAGCGGGCCGGTGGGACCAGGCCCCTGGCTGTCGGCGACCGGCTCAACACCGACCACGTCGGGGCACGAGCCGCCGGGATCCCCGGGCTGCACGTCCTCACCGGCGTCTCCGACGCGAGGGACGTCATCTGCGCGCCGGCAACCGAGCGTCCCAGCTTCCTTCACACCGACCTGCGTGGCCTGACCGAGCCCCACCCCGAGCCGGCGCGAGTTGAGCTCGACGGCCAGGTGTGGTGGCGGGTCGGAAACCGTAGCGCCCGAGTCCTCGGCTCCGGGCTCGAGCTCCAGGACACCGGCGCTGTGACCTCTCCGGACGGTAGTGCGGTGCGTATCGACCTGGACTCCTACCGGGCGCTGGCCGTGGCTGCCTGGGACTGGGCCGACGCCCAGGGCCACCAAGGTGAGGCCGCAGCGCTGGAGGTGCCCCAGATCGAGGTGATCGAGCCCTGAGACCCCGGCCGGGGGCAGTGAGACTGCTACCGGAGGAATAGAGGAGCCCGCAGCAGCAGCGCGAACAATGTCGATGGGAGTCAGGTATGAGCGGCAACGAGGCGAGAACCGACGTCGGGGAGGAGAAGCCCGCAACGTCGGACTCCGCGCTCCGGCCTGCTCCTCGGCCGCCGGTGCCTGCGCCTCCGCGTGCCGACGTCGCCCTGACGGCGGCCCAAAGGCTCCATGACCACACCGACGAGCTCGCCCAGATCGCTCAGATGCCCCTGGAGGAGCGCGCAGCCGCCCTGGCCGCCATTCACGAGGACCTCGCCTCCGTCCTGCACAAGGCGGAAGGCTGATATGGCCAGGCTCATCCGCATCGACTCAGAGCTCGTGCGCCGCGGGCTGGCCCGCTCCCGCACCCACGCCGCCACGCTCATCGCCGACGGTCACGTTACCCTCGACGGCGAGGTCGTCACCAAGCCCGCCCGTCAGGTCAACCCGGCCCAGGCCATCGAGATCCTGGTGCCCTCAGCAGACGACTACGTCTCCCGCGGTGCCCACAAGCTCGCCGGCGCGCTGGATGCGCTGGGCCGCCGCGGCCTGGCACCCCGCGTCGAGGGACGTCGCTGCCTGGACGCCGGCGCCTCGACCGGCGGCTTCACCGACGTCCTCCTGCGCCGCGGTGCTGAGCACGTCGTGGCCGTCGACGTCGGCTACGGCCAGCTGGCATGGTCGCTGCGCTCCGACCCCCGCGTCACCGCCCTGGACCGTACCAACATCCGCACACTGGATCCCGAGGTCGTCGCCCCCGCCCCGGAGCTGGTCGTGGGCGACCTGTCCTTCATCTCCCTGACCCTGGTCCTCGCACCGCTGCTGCGCGCCGCGGCCGACGACGCCGACCTCCTGCTCATGGTCAAGCCCCAGTTCGAGGTGGGCAAGGACCGGGTCGGGCACGGGGGAGTGGTGCGCGACCCAGAGCTCCATGTGGACACCGTCATGACGGTGGCCGAGCGGGCCCATGCTCTGGGTGTGGGAGTCGAGGCCGTGACCGCCTCCCCTCTGCCGGGGCCCGCCGGTAACGTTGAGTACTTCCTGAGCATGCACGCCTCCCGCGCCGGTTGCCCCGGGGACCTGAGCGGGGACGAGCTGCGCTCCAGCATCGAGGACGCCGTCGCCGCCGGCCCCGCGGCGGGCGGTACGCGACGACGCAGAACAAGGACCCGCCCATGAGCAAGCTGAGCCCTTCAGACACCAGTGCTGCGGCGCGGCCGGTCGCCCCGGCCGACACAGCCGCTCTCCACCGGTCTTCGCAGCAGCCGGGAACGGCGCAGCAGGGCCGGAGGATCTCGCGTGTCATGCTGCTGCAGCGCGAGCTCAACGACAAGCCCGTCCCCGTCCCCAGGCCCAGTGCTCCCACGGCCAGCGCCGTGGCCCGGGCCTCGGAGGCGCTGCGCGCCCGAGGAGTTGAGCCAGTCGGCCCGGACTGCACCGATCACGTCGACCTCGTCCTGGTGCTCGGCGGCGACGGCACGATCCTGCGAGCCTTCGAGATCGCCCGCGAACGCGACATCCCCCTGGTAGGCATCAACACCGGCCACGTTGGCTTCCTGGCCGAGGCCGACCCCGACGGCATCGAGCAGGTCGTCGCGGATCTGGTCGCCGGCCGCTACACGGTCGAGACCCGCACCACCCTGGACGTGGAGGTCATCTGTCCTGACGGGACGGTCACGCGCGACTGGGCACTCAACGAGGCGGCCCTGGAGAAGCGCGACCGCGCCCGCATGATCGAGGTCGCCATCGGCGTGGACGGCCAGGCCGTCTCCTCCTTCGGCTGCGACGGCCTCATCATGTCCACCCCCACCGGCTCGACCGCCTACGCCTTCTCCTGTGGTGGCCCCGTCATCTGGCCCGAGGTCGAGGCGCTCCTCCTGGTGCCCGTGGCTGCGCACGCCCTGTTCACCCGCCCCCTGGTCCTGGGCCCCAACTCCTGCATGGAGGTCGTCGTCCAGCGGGTGGGCTTCGGAGGTGCCGAGATCTGGTGCGATGGCAGACGCAGCCTGGACGTGCCGGTCGGCGCCAGGATCCGGGTCACCCGAGCGGCGCGTCCGGTACGCCTGGCACGTTTCAACCAGGCCCCCTTCGCCAGCCGCCTGGTGCGCAAGTTCGACCTGCCCGTGGAGGGCTGGCGGGCCTCCAGCAGCGCCGATGAGGCCTACTCACCCGAGGAGGACGCGCTGCACCAGCCAATGGACACCTCCGCTGACACGAGCACCGACGGCGGGAGCCGGCCGGACTCCTCGGGAGGGACAGCGTGATCGAGTCTTTGCACATCGAGGACCTCGGTGTCATCGAGGAGGCCGATCTTCCCCTCAGCCGCGGCCTGACCGCCCTGACCGGTGAGACCGGCGCCGGTAAGACGATGGTGCTCACCTCGCTCGGGCTGCTGCTGGGGCAGCGGGCTGAGACCACCATCGTGCGCACCGGTGCCGAGCGCAGCCTGGTTGAGGGCGCCTTCCTGGTTGACCCGGACTCGCGCGTCGCCGCCCGCGTCGTCGAGGCCGGCGGCGATCTCGACGACGACCTCCTCCTGGCCTCTCGCACGGTCCCCGCCTCCGGACGCTCCCGCGCCTACCTGGGAGGGCGCTCCGTACCGGCCTCGGTCCTCAGTGAGGTGGGCGGCAGGCTGGTCTCCGTCCACGGCCAGGCCGACCAGCTGCGGCTGCGCTCGACCGCGGCCCAACGCGCTGCCCTGGACTCACTGGGCGGCCAGGACCACGCCGCCCTGTGCCGCCGCTACGCCCAGGCCTACCAGACGCGCCGACAGGCCGACCAGGAGCTCCAGGACTGGCAGGCATCGGCTCAGGCCCGAGCCGTCGAGGTGGCCCAGCTGCGCACCTGGCTCGAGGCCCTGGAGGAGGTCGACCCCCGCAGCGGTGAGGACCGGGAGCTGACGGCGGAGGCCGAGAGACTCGACCACGCCGAGGACCTGCGCAGAGCCGCCACCGGAGCCCGCACTGCCCTCAGCGGGGAGGAGTCCGCCACCGGGCAGGCGCCCGATGTCGTCTCCCTCATCGCCTACGCGCACCGCAGCCTGAGTGCCGAGTCCGACCGGGACCCCGCCCTGGCTGAGCTGGCCGCGCGCACCCAGCGCCTGGGCATCGACGCAGCCGACATCGCCGCCGAGCTGGGCGGGTACCTGTCCGCGCTGAGCGCCGACCCGGCTCGCCTCGCCCAGGTCCAGGACCGCCGCGGAGAGCTCGCCCGCGCCTGCCGGGAGATCGGCGGACCCCAGGAGCAGCTCGACGACGTCGATGCCCTCCTGGCCTGGGGCGAGCGGGCGGCCGCGCGTCTGGCCGAGCTCGACGGGCCCCAGGACACCGCCACCGTCCTGGCCGAGCGCCTGGCTGCTGCTGACGAGGAGCTGGCCGGTGTTGGTGCCGAGCTGAGCCAGGCCCGTCAGCAGCTCGGCGAGCGTCTTGAGCAGGCCGTCACCGCAGAGCTGGAGGGCCTGGAGATGAAGGGTGCCCGACTCGTCGTCAAGCTGGACCGGCTCGATGAGCCCGGGCCCACCGGCCTGGAGAGCGTCGCCCTCACCCTCGTCTCACACCCCGGCGCACCCGGCCTGCCCCTGGGCAAGGGGGCATCGGGAGGTGAGCTGTCCCGCATCATGCTCGCCCTGGAGGTGGTGCTCGCCGACGCCGCGGCCTTAGCGCGCCCCTCCACCCACACCCGCACCCTCGTCTTCGACGAGATCGACGCCGGGGTGGGAGGCCGGGCCGCCCGGGAGATCGGCAGGAGGCTGGCCCGTCTGGCGCGACACCACCAGGTCATCGTCGTCACCCACCTGGCGCAGGTGGCGGCCTGGGCCGACACCCACCTCGTGGTGCGCAAGGAGACGGTCACCGATGCTGAAGCCCGTCCCAGCTCCGCAGAGACGTCCGCAAGGAATGTGAGAAAGTCCCAGCCAGGACGCACCCGTACACAGGTCTTCGTCGTCGAAGGCCAGGAGAGAGAACGAGAGCTGGCCCGGATGCTCTCCGGGCACGAGGACTCCCAGGCAGCGCTCCGGCACGCCGCTGAGCTTCTCCAGGAAGCAGTCGTGGGACAATCCGAGCCGTGAGGAATCCCTTCCGCAGGAAGTCTGCGTCCGTCTCCGAGCATCCCAGCGGTGTCGTACGCGTCGACGCGCGCACGAAGAAGCTCACCAAGCGTCTCCAGCCCGGGGAAATTGCCATCATCGACCACACCGACCTCGATCGGGTGGCCGCCGAGGCTCTGGTGGAGTGCGGTGCCTTAGCGGTTCTCAACGCCTCCCCGTCCATCTCCGGGCGCTACCCGAACCTCGGCCCCGGAATCCTCCTTGACGCGGGAATCCCGCTCGTGGACGACCTGGGCCCCGACATCATGCGCCTGCATGACGGTCAGCACGTCACTGTCGAGGACGGCTCGGTGCGGGTTGAGGGCAAGGAGCAGATCATCGCCGAAGGAGCGGTCCAGACCAAGCAGACCGTTGCCGAGGCCATGGAGGAGGCTCAGAAGGGCCTGTCCGTCCAGCTGGAGGCCTTCGCCGCCAACACCATGGAGTACATGCGCGGAGAGTGGGACCTACTCCTCAACGGCGTCGGCATGCCCTCACTGACCACGCAGATGAGTGGCAAGCACGTCCTGGTGGTCGTGCGCGGTTACTCCTACAAGGAGGACCTGCAGGCGCTCAGGCCCTACATCCGCGAGTACAAGCCCGTCATCATCGGCGTCGACGGAGGCGCCGACGCCGTCCTGGACGCAGGCTTCAAACCGACCATGATCGTGGGCGACATGGACTCCGTGTCCGACAAGGCACTGACCTGCGGCGCCGAGATCGTCGTCCACGCCTACCGTGACGGACGCGCCCCGGGCCTGGCCCATGTCGAGGAGCTCGGGGTCGAGCACCATGTCTTCGCGGCCACCGGTACCAGTGAGGACATCGCCATGCTCATGGCCGATGAGGCCGGTGCCGAGATCATCGTGGCCCTGGGGACGCACGCCACCCTGCTGGAATTCCTCGACAAGGGGCGCGCCGGCATGTCCTCGACCTTCCTGACCCGGCTCAAGGTCGGTGGCCGACTCATCGACGCCAAGGGCGTCTCCCAGCTCTACCGCACTCGCATCTCGGGGTGGTGGCTACTGTTCCTGGCCCTGGCGGGCACCTTCGCCCTGGCCATCGCCCTGATGTCCACGCCCGGTGGACAGACCTTCCTGGGCCTGTCCGGTGCCGTGTGGGACGACGTCGTCAACTTCTTCCGCTCACTGGTGGGCCTTGCCCCGAACTCACCCACCGTCTAACGACCCCCGCCCATCTGAGAGGCAGCGCCTCTCACGGTCATCTTCAAGGTCTTCAACCATGATCGACTTCCGCTATCACCTGGTATCGCTCATCTCCGTGTTCCTGGCCCTCGCCGTCGGGGTCGTCCTGGGAGCCGGCCCCCTGCAGAACTCCCTGGGAACCGCGCTCAACGATCAGGTCACCGCCCTGCGAGAGAACCGCAACGCCACCCAGACCAAGCTCGAGCAGACGGAGACGGCCGTCAACGAGCGGGACTCCTACATCACTCAGGCCGCCAGCGGCCTCCTGCCCGGGACCCTGGCCTCCAAGAATGTGGCCATGGTGCTCCTGCCCGAGGCCAAGGCCGAGGACGCCGACGCCATCACCACCCAGCTCAAGAACGCAGGTGCCACCGTCACCGGCCGGGTGAGTCTGACCAGCACCTGGGTGGACCTGTCCCGGGAGAACTACCGCTCCACCTTCTCCGGACAGGTCCAGGGGCACCTGGACAGCACCACCTCCAAGGACGCCAACGGCATTCTGGGGGAGGCACTGGCCAAGGCCCTGACCGCCAACGACGACTCCTCCCGAGTCCTCATGGACATGCTGTCGGTGACAGCGGACAAGTCCGGCACGCCCTTCGTCTCCGTGGACTCCACACCCACCGCCCCTGCCGAGATGATCGTCGTCGTCGGGCCGCGCCCGCAGGCCTCCTCCGGCAATGGGGCGACGGTCGAGGCCACACCGGGGCAGGACCCCAAGGCCTGGGCCAAGGCGTTGGAGGGGACGGCCGGCCGGGCGCCCACAGTCGTCGTTGGCTCAGCCGACGGTGACGACGGCGTCGTCAGCATCATCCGCTCGGAGAAGGCGAAGGTGACCACTGTCGACTCCGTCGGCCAGATCGCCGCCTCCGTGTCCACCCCTCTGGCCCTGGCCTCCACCCGAGCGGGAACCATTGGCCACTACGGCTTCGATAAGGGAGCCGAGGCAGTCATGCCGCCAGTGACCAAGTAGTCCCTGTCCTCAGGTGACCCAGGCGGCTCAGGCGCTGTGGCCGAGTCATGGGTGGCGGCGCAGAGATCCGTCCTGGCCCTGCCTTAGGCTGAGGCCATGGCTGGCACGATCACGCGAGTAAGCTCCTACGCCCGAGACCTGGCAAGGGTGGGTATTAAGGCAGCGGGCACCGCCCTGTCCTGCTCCGTATGCCTGGCTCCCATCGCCCAGGGACTGGAGCGCATCAACTTCCACGGCCGTACCGTGAGCCTGCGCGGAGGCGTCGGGGCCGCAGCCGGCGCCGTGACGGCTGGGATCGAGGCCGGCAGGCTCCTGCGGGGCAGGACGGGCTCACCCTCGCGGGCAGGACTCGCCGCCACCCTCGCGTCTGCGGCCGGTGGGTGCGCCGGCCTGGTCGACGACCTCGATGCCGGGGCCCACGACGGCGACACCCCCGCCAAGGGCCTCAAGGGTCACCTCACCGCCCTCGCCCACGGGCGCGTCACCACCGGAGCCCTCAAGATCGCCGTCATCGGCTCAGGGGCGCTTGTCGGCGGTGTCCTCCTGGCCCGCCACCGCAGCTCGGGTGCCGGCGCACGTCCGCCAGCGTCCAGTGCCGTTGACGTCGTGTCCAGTGCTGTGGTCATCGCGGCCTGGGCGAACCTGCTCAACCTGCTCGACCTGCGTCCCGGACGGGCCCTCAAGACCGCCTGCATCGTGAGCACCCCGCTGCTGGCCACCCCCGGACGCGACGGCGAGCCCACCCGGATGCTGGCCGCGGGCACCCTGGGAGTCAGCCTCATGGCCCTGCCGGAGGACCTCCTGGAGAACACGATGCTGGGGGACACCGGGGCCAATGCCATCGGCGCCCTGCTGGGAACCGCCTTGGCCTGCCACCCCCACGCCGTGGTGCGCGCCGGAGCCGCCCTGAGCGGGGTGAGCCTCATCCTGGTCAGCGAGAAGGTGTCCTTCTCCCGCGTCATCTCCGACACCCCGGTGCTGGCCGCACTCGACGGGCTGGGGCGCCGCCCCTGATGGCATCCCAGCAACGCCGCGGCGGCCTGCTCTCAGCGGCCGGGTCCGTCGCCGGCTTGACCCTCGTCTCCCGTGTCCTGGGGTTCCTGCGCTGGCTCGTCCAGGCCGCCACCGTCGGCACCGGCACGGTGGCGGGCGCCTACACCACGGCCAACCAGCTGCCCAACACCCTCTACGAGGTCGTCGTCGGCGGGGTTCTGGCCGCCACCGTCGTTCCGCTCCTGGCGGCACCGATCGCCGCGGGCAGGCGTGAGGAGGTCACCGCCACCGCCTCGGGGCTGCTGGGCCTGGTCCTGGCGGTCCTGACCCCGCTGTCCCTGGGGCTCATCGTCCTGGCCGCCCCGATCGCCTCCCTGTTCCCCACCTCCCAGGGCGTGGAGCCGACGCTTCAGCATGAGCTCGTCGCCTCCTTCCTGCGCATGTTCGCCCTGCAGGTGCCCATGTACGGGGTGGCCGTCGTCCTCACCGGCGTCCTCCAGGCTCACAACCGCTTCACCTGGCCAGCGCTGACACCGATGCTCTCCAGCCTCGTGGTCATGGCGACCTACGGCCTCTACGGGGTGCTGGCTGGCGGCGACGACGCAGCCGCCTCCAGGCTCGCCCTCCAGGTGCTGGGCTGGGGGACGACCCTCGGGGTGGCCGCCCTCAGCCTGCCGTTGCTGTGGCCGGTCCACCGACTGGGACTGGGACTGCGCCCCACCCTGCGACTGGGGGGCGGCCAGGCCCGGCGGGCGCTGCGGCTCGGCGGGGCCGGGGTGTGGACGATCCTCGCCCAGCAGGTGAGCGTCCTGGTGGTCCTGGCCATGGCCCGTTGGGGCGGGCAGACCGGAACCGCGGCGGTCTACCAGTACACGCAAGCCGTCTACGTCCTTCCCTACGCAGTGCTGGCCGTCCCCGTGGCCACCGTCCTCTACCCCCGCCTGACCGCCGCCTTCGAGGCCCGCGAGCTGTCGGCGGGCAGTCCCGGCGGCACAGGTGTGGATGAGGACGCCACGAGGCTGGTGGCTACCTCCACGGCCCTGGTCACCGCCGTCGCTGTGGCCGGAACCGCCATGCTGCTGGCCGCCAGCGCCGCCGCCGAGCGCTTCTTCTCCTTCAAGCAGGTCGACGGGATGGGCCAGGCGCTGGCCGTCCTGGCGCCTGGACTGATCGGCTACGCCCTCATCTACCAGGTCACCCGGGTCCTGTTCGCCGCCGACCGCTCTCGGCCCGCCGCTCACGCCACCGCGGCCGGCTGGCTGACCGTGGCGGTGGCCTGTGCCGCCTGCGTGCGCCTCATGGCGCCCTCGGGCGGGGACGGGCGCGCTACCCTCGTGGCCCTGGGAGTGGGCACGACCATCGGGATGACGGTGGCGGGGGTAAGCCTGCTGATCGTCCTGGCCCGGATCATGGGGGGCCGCGTGCTGCGCTCCACCCTGACCTCGCTCGGTGCGGGGCTGCCCGTGGCCCTCGTCCTCGGGCTGGCCGTCCGAGAGGCGACCACCCGCGTCACCTACCTGCCCCTGGCCGTCATCACCGCCGTGATCGGCGCCGCTGCGGCTGTGGCCCTCGTCCTGGTGGTCATCCACCTGGCTGACCGCAGCCTCCTGGCATCGGTACGTGGCGGCAGGCCGACGGTGACAACGAAGGACGACAAGGAGCAACCATGAGCGACGTCGACGCCACGAATAAGCCCGGTGCCGTACAGGACCCGCAGGTCGGACGCCGGAGGATCCTCCAGGTGTGTGGATCAGCCGCTGGAGGGGTTCGGGCCCACCTGGCTGACTGCGCCCGCCTCCTGGCCGCCAACGGCCACGACGTCATTGTCGAGGCCCCCGCCGCGGTCCTTGACGGACTGGATATCGAGCCGGCTCGCGCCGAGCCACTCGAGATCGGCCCACGCCCCAGCCTCAACGACACCCTGTCCGTGGCCAGGCTGCGTCGCCTGGGCCGGCGCGCCGACGTCCTTCACGCCCACGGCCTGCGAGCCGGGGCCCTGGCCGCCCTGGCCCTGGGACGACGCCGCCGCGGACGCACACGGCTGGTCGTCACCCTTCACAACCTCACCGTCGGGGGGCGCCTGACCACCTTGGTGGGGGACAGGCTCGAGCGGCTCATCGCCCGGCGCGCCGACCTCGTCCTGGCGGTCAGCCCCGACCTGGCCGAACGGGCCCAGGATCTTGGCGCCCCACACGTCGAGGTCGCCATCATCCCCGCGGTGTCACCGCAGCAGCCCGCCGAACCGAGCCCCTCCGACGCGGCCGCGGCGGAGGATGCCTGGCCGCGAAGCGGGGCCCGCCTCCTGACCGTCGCCCGCCTGGCTCCCCAGAAGGGCCTGCCGCTGCTGCTCGAGGCCGCCGCGATCCTCTCCCGCGAGGTCGACGCCGGCCGGCTGACCGCCTTCACCTGGGCCCTCGCCGGGGACGGCCCCGGCCGCGAGCAGGCCGCTGAGCGCATCGCCGCCGAACAGCTCCCGGTCACCCTCCTGGGGCGGCGAAGCGATGCTCCGGCCCTCATGGAGGTCGCTGACATCGTCGTCCAGACCAGCCTGTGGGAGGGCCAGCCCCTCACCATCCAGGAGGCTCTGCGCGCAGGCACCGCGATCGTGGCCACCGACGTCGGAGGCACCGCCGTGACCGCCAGAGGAGGAGCCCTCCTCGTGGACCCTCAGGCCCAGACCATCGCGGAGGCACTTCGAACCCTCCTGAGCGACCCCGAGGCCCGCACCCGCGCCGCTGAACGCGCGCAGGCGGCGGCCAGGCTCCTTCCCGGGCTCGAGGACCTGGCGGCCCAGCTGCGACAGACGGTCCTCGACCTGCACTGAGCCGCCCTGTCCCGAGCGGTAGCATCGTGGTGCCCGAGCGCCCAGCAGCGACGACGCCGGCAGCGAGAATGAGGAGCCAATCGTGGATCATCCGGTGACGAGCACCCGCAGCAGCGACGGCATAGAGAACAGCCTCGCCGACACGCGCGAACCGGGCCGGGAACTGGTCTCCAGCGAGCGGGTCTGGAGCGGACCGATCTTCGCCGTCGACGCCGACCAGGTGCGCCTCGGCCCCGGTCAGGAGCAGGTGGCCCGTCAGGTCGTCGTCCACCACGACGCCGTCGCCGTCGTCGCGCTGCGCGAGGGCGAGGCATCCTCCCAGGCCGACGGCGCCGCGGAGATCCTCATGATCCGCCAGTACCGTCATCCCGTGCGCGCCTGCCTGTGGGAGATCCCCGCGGGACTGCTCGACGTGGCGGGGGAGGACCCCGCCGTCGCCGCCGCCCGCGAGCTCGCCGAGGAGACCGACTACGCGGCGGCCACCTGGAACACGCTGGCCGAGTTCTACGCCTCGCCCGGCTTCACCACTGAGGGGGCCCGGATCTTCCTCGCCCAGGACCTGAGCCTGCTGCCCGAGGACCAGCGCACTGCCCGCGAGGCCGAGGAGGCCGAGTTTGTGCCCACCTGGGTCCGACTGGATAAGGCACTCGACGCCGTCATGGACGGCCGCCTGCACAACCCGTCCACGGTGCTCGGGGTCCTGGCCACGGCTCAGGCACGTTCCCGCGGCTGGGCAGGGCTGCGTCCCGCTGACGCCCCCTGGCTGCGCAGCCCGGAGAGCCTGTAGGACGAGTCAAAGTACTTGTCTGTCGCCAGTGGGAGCACTTTCGGACCGGTGTTCCTGGGCAGGATAGTGACCAGGATTCGGCGAGTCTGCCCGCCATGGTGAGCGAGGGTCGCCTGACTCAGGTGAAGAACACCTTGAACATCAATCGATTAATCGACTTGGCTCAATGTGGTTAACCGGTTGACTCATGAGCGTGTTCTGAGTCATGATCTCTCTGTGTCCGGTACCGATGCCGGGCCTCCCGACCAGAAGAGGGGAGGGGAGATGATGACGACTCTCGCCGATGTCGCTGCCGCGGCTGGTGTCTCCAAGGCTGCGGCCTCCCTCGTGCTCTCCGGCAAGTTCGAGGGGCGCGTGAGTGAGCGCAAGGCTGAGCGGGTCCGTATGGCCGCTGATGAGCTCGGCTACGTTCGTGACGCCATTGCCGGTGGCATGCGCAACGGTCGAACCCGGACGATCGGGGTCATCGGCGAGCGTGTCCTGTCCACGCCCTACGCCGTCTCCATGATCGACGCTGTTCTGTCCACCAGTCAGAGCCTCGGGTGGTCCGTCCTTCTCACTGACGCAGGACGCGACGGCGTTGCCGCCAAGGAGGCAGTCCGCGAAATGGTCGCCCGGCGCGTCGGCCAGGTGGTCATTGCCTCGATGTATCACCGCGTTGTTCCGGTTCCTGAGCAGATCAAGGATGTCGTCGTGCTCAACGGCGTTGCTGACCGCCCTGGGGTTCCTGGTGTCGTTCCCGATGAGCGTCAAGGCGCCAGCGATGCCGTTGCCCACCTCGTCGACCTCGGCCACCGCCGTATCGGCTACCTTGGGCACGACGACGCCGAGAGTATCGCTGTGCGTGAGCGTTCCGACTCCTACCGCCACAGCCTTCGAGAGGCCGGGCTGGCGGTGGACGAGTCGCTCCTCGTCACCGGGGGACTCGACCCCGATAGTGTCGACGCCACTGCCCGCCGTCTCCTCGACCGGCCTGATCGTCCGACCGCCGTCTTCTGCTACAACGACGCCCTGGCGGCCGGCGTCTTCCGGCAGGCGGTACGCCTGGGGATCTCCATTCCCAACGACCTCTCTGTTATCGGCTTTGACGACCTCGCGCTCATCTCTACGAACCTCGATCCCAGGCTCACCACGATGCGCCTGCCGCACTGGGAGATGGCCGAGTGGCTCACTCGCGAGCTCGCTGCGGGCCGTACAGCCGAGCTCCCGGACGTCACTCGTTTCCCCTGCCCTCTCATCGAGCGAGCCTCCACGGCGCCTCCCGCCACCTCGCTGCCGTAGTTCGGGCGCCGCACACGAGGTCGGCCCCACCAGCTCTCCGCCCGATGGGTGGAGTCAGATCCCCACCTCTCACACTGATACACAAAGGAGTGCCATCATGATGACCACCCGCCGTATGTTTCTCGGCGCCAGCGCCGCCGCCTTGACCACGCTTGCCGCATGCTCCTCTCAGTCCGGAAAGGGGACGGGCGGCCTGACGCTCTGGACCCACAACGGAGGCAACAAGGAGGAGCTCGACGTCGTCAACAGCGCGGTCAAGGACTTCAACGCCGCGAACCCCAACACCCCGGTCACGGTGAAGTCCTTCCCGCAGGAGTCCTACAACGATGCCATCGCCTCAGCCGCAGTCTCCGGCAATCTGCCCGACATCCTCGACCTTGACGGCCCGATCATGTCCAACTGGGCCTGGGCCGGATACCTCTCGCCACTGACAATCTCGCAGGATCTCCAGGGAAAGATCATCGACTCCGCTAAAGGCGTCTGGAACAACAAGCTCTACTCCGTCGGCCCCTACGACACCTCGCTGTGCTTCCTCGGACGTAAGTCGGCCTTCGACAAAGCCGGTGTCACCATCCCCACGGTCAACAAGCCGTGGACGAAGGACGAGTTCATGGGTGCCCTCGACAAGCTCTCCAAGCTCGACGGCTTCAGCTACGCCATTGACATGTCGGTGTGGGACACCGCCGAGTGGTGGCCCTACGCCTACGCTCCCATGCTCCAGTCCTTCGGTGGCGACCTCATCGACCGCAAGAGCTATGAGACCGCCGAGGGCTTCCTCAACGGGGACAAGGCCGTCGAGTGGGGCACCTGGTTCCGTTCGCTGTTCACCTCCAACTACGCCTCTCAGACCCCGGCCAAGGACGGCCAGGACTTCCTTCAAGGCAAGGTGCCGCTCGTCTATGCCGGCGGATGGAAGGTCCTCAAGGCTCAGGAGACCTTCGGCGAGGACGAGGTTCTCATCCTCCCCCCTGTCGACTTCGGCGCGGGTGCTCACGTAGGCGGCGGCTCCTGGCAATGGGGTGTGTCCTCCTCCTCGAAGAACGCCGACGCTGCGAACAAGTTCATTGAGTTCCTCATGCAGGACAAGTACCTCGTTCAGTACTCCGACGCCATCGGCAACTTCCCGTCAATCGAGTCGGCCACCCCGAAGACGAAGTACTACGGCGAGGGCAAGCCGCTGGAGCCTGTTTACGAGATCGGTAAAAAGTACGCCCTCCTGCGTCCTGCGACACCCGGATACAAGGTCATCTCATCGACTTTCGACAAGGCCGCTCGGGACATCGTTTCCGGTTCCGATGTCAAGTCGACCCTCGACCAGGCCGTCAAGGACATCAACGCGGACATCAAGTCGAACGATGGCTACAAGGCCAAGTAGGTCAAGTAAGCCAAGTGCGCTACTGAGTACCTGATCGTGCGGCCGGTCAACAGCCGCGCCACCTTCCTACACCACCAGCACCGATCCGGCGTGCGCGTAAGAGTGCGCCGCCGGGAAGGGAACAGATATGGCAGCCCCCAGTACCATGAGGCGCCGCGGCAGGACCGCCGCATTGCGCAGAGAGGCTAGGACGGCGTGGCTCATGAGCTCGCCGGCCCTCCTGCTCCTCCTGCTTTTCATGGGCATTCCGATCCTGCTTACCTTCATCCTGTCCTTCACGAATACGCGTCTCATCTCCCCCAACCCTCCGCAGTTCATCGGGATGGAGAACTTCGTACGGGCGTTCACCGACGACCCGACCTTCATCCGGTCTCTGGTGAATACTGTCTTGTTCGCGCTCGTTGTCGTGCCCTTCCAGTCCATCCTTGCCCTAGCGTTGGCGATTCTTGTCAACCAGAAGGTCAAGGGAGTCACTGCTTTCCGGACAATGATCTTCATGCCCGTGGTGACCTCCATGGTTGTGGTCTCCATCCTGTGGAGCTTCTTCTATCAGGACAATGGCCTGTTCAACTCGATGCTCAACACCGTCACTGGCGGCGGGTGGTCCACCATTGCCTGGCTCAACCACCCTGGCACCGCGATGCCTGCCATTATCGTGCTGTCTATCTGGCAAGCGGTCGGTTTCCATATGATCATCTGGCTCTCCGGCCTGCAAATGATTGACCCGGTTCTCTACGAGGCCGCTGACCTTGATGGCGTCAACGGTTGGCAGCGCTTCCGCTACATAACATGGCCGGGGCTGCATTCGACGATGGTCTTCATCCTCGTCACCATCACGATTGCTGCGCTGGGCCTGTTCGTCCAGGTCGACGTTATGACATCCGGAGGTCCCCAAGATGCCACCTCGACAATCGTCTACCACGCGGTGCGCAGGGGTTACCGTGAGCAGGACATGGGGTACGGCAGCTCCATCTCACTCATATTCTTCATTGCCGTCCTGCTCATCAGTCTCATCCAGCGCTGGCTCACCAGGGAGAAGGACTGACATGCTCACTGAGACAACTAGGACCGATGCAGTACCTGCGACTACAGCCGTCGATGCCCTCGAGGCTCCCGAAAGGAGCCCGCGTTGCCGTGGCCGCGCCGCCACCAGGAAAAGGTCCAGGGTGCTGACGTACGTCGGCCTTGTCTTCGCCTCGTGCGTCGCTGTGTTCCCGCTGCTGTTCATGGTCTTCTCATCCTTCAAAGAAGACCACCAGATCTTCGCTGATCTCGGCTCCCTTAAGGCGTTCCTTCCGACCGTTCACCTATCACTGGATAACTACTCCGGAGTATTCGAGCGGGTCCCGGCTGTACGGTTTATCACAAACTCGCTCATCGTGACCGTTGCAATAGTATTGCTCGGTCTCATTGTCAACTCCATGATCGGATTTGCGATATCGCGTATGCGCTGGAGGGGCAAGAACATTGTGCTCTCGCTTGTCCTAGCCACCCTCATGGTTCCTTTCGAGACCATCGCTGTGCCGCTCGTATACTGGGTCGCCAAGTTGCCATCGCTGCAGTGGGTCGTTGACGGTTTTCTTGTCAAACAGGGAATGCTCAACACTTATCAGGTGCAGATTCTGCCCTTCGTTGCCAATGCACTCTCCATCTTCCTGTTCGCCCAGCACTTTGGTGATATCCCCAAGGAGATCGACGAGGCGGCCCGCGTTGATGGCGCGTCCTGGTGGGTGATCTACTCACGAATCATCGTGCCACTGTCTGGTCCGACCTTCGCCACAGTCGCCATCATCACGATGCTGCCGGCGTGGAACTCCTACCTGTGGCCGCTCATGGTCATCCAGGAGGAGTCTATGCGGCCCGCGAGTGTCGGTATGCAGTACTTCTTCCAACTCAACCCGGTATGGGGGCAGATCATGGCTTACGGCACACTCATCACTCTGCCTGTTCTTATCATTTTTGTTCTGTTCCAGCGCTCGTTCGTAGCGTCGTTGGCAGGTACCGCCGTCAAAGGCTGAGTGTGGGGTGCTTAACGAGCGGATCATGGGGCATGTTCCAATCTCGGCCCTGCTACGTAAGCGTGCACTGCCCACTGCCCTCGTGTCCGGTAGCGGCTCCGCCGCTCAGTTCATGCCTGTCTGAATATCTCAGCCTTGATCTCAAAGGAGAGACCTGTGACCACTGGAGACCCCGGCTTTAGCCGAAGGACCATATTGAGGACGGCGGCCGGAGTGGTCGTCGCCACAGCCGCTGGAACAGCCTGTGGCATGGCAACATCAACGTTTGCAAGCGCAGCTGTCAGCCGTCGCGCGCTTCTTCATCTCACCCCTACAACCGGGTGGTCCTGCGACCCCCAACGCCCGTACTACCTTGGTGGTCAACTCCACCTCCCACGCCTCCAGGCCGCCCGGACTGCAGGACCAGGAGGGTGGAGACTTGCGACCTCGACCGACGAAGTCTCTTTCTCCGACGTAGGCGATACGATCCCGCTCGTAGGTGACACTCCTGCGTGGAGCGGTTCGGCCGTCGTCGACACCGACAACACTGCCGGTCTTGGGGCCGGGGCGGTCGTCGCTCTCGTGACGCACGTGCCCCACGGCGACCTCACTCGCCAGGCCCAGTATCTCCACTGGTCAACGGATGACGGGCGCAGCTTTTCGATGCTCTCCGAACCAGTCATTCCGAACCCGAATGCTGATAATGCATCTACGGATGAGGAGATCGATAATGCCAGGTGGTTCCGTGACCCGAAGGTTGTCCGAGACGAGGTGCGCAGCCAATGGGTGTGCGTCATCGGTCGGCGTAAGTATCTCTCGTTCTACGTCTCCACTGACCTACACCACTGGCGGTGGACCTCCAACTTCGACTACCTCATACCTGGGGCTACCGATCTCGGAGGCATGGAGTGCCCTGATCTGTTCCGCATCATTGCCGATGACGGAACCAGCCACTGGGTCCTCGGCGCCTCAATGGACGGATGGGGAGCAGGATCGTTCGGCACCTACGCGTACTGGATAGGGAACTGGGATGGAACTCGGTTCGTGACAGACAACCTCAGACCGCAGTGGCTCGATCATGGGTATGACTGGTACGCGGCTGTTACTTGGCCAAGTGCCGACTCACCCCAGAACGTGAGGCATGCTGTCGCCTGGATGAACAACTGGAAGTACGCCGCCAGGCACGTTCCCACTCTCGACACCGATGGGTACAACGGTCAGTACTCTGTCGTTCGTGAAATCCGACTCTGTCGGCAGCCCGGCGGCTGGTACAGCCTGCTGAGCGCTCCCAAACCTGTGCTCGCGACCAGTATCCTCTCGCAGAAGTCCTTGGGCGACGTCAATGTCACCGGCCGCCGGGTACTCGACGTCACGACTGAGGCCTACGTTCTAACCACTGACATTGCCTGGACAAATGCAACTAACGTAGGCATAGAAGTCCTGCGCAGCTCAGACGGAACTCGGCACACCAACGTCGGCGTCTTTAATGGCCGCGTCTATGTCGACCGAGGTCCGAGCGAGAGCATATCGGCGCCCTTCGCTCCGTATACGCAGTCCGAGGCGCCTATCGACCCCGCCGCCCGTCATGTGCACCTCACTGTGGTCGTTGATCGCAACAGTGTCGAGGTCTTCGTCAATGCGGGCCACACCGTTCTGTCCAACCAGGTCTATCCCGCCGCCGGCGATCATGGCTTGGCCCTCTACTCCGATAACGGGAGCGCGGTGTTCTCCGACCTCTCCCTTAGAACCGTCTGCCCCCTGAGGAGACAGATCACATGGCACTTGCACTGAATGACCACTGGCTGTGGGACCACTGGATCTGTGACGACGGCGATCGTTATCACCTCTTCTTCCTACGGGCGTCGCGTGCGTTACACGACCCGGAGCGGCGGCACTTCCGTGCTTCCATGGGGCACGCCGTTTCCAGCGATGCGCGTACGTGGCAACTTTTGCCCGATGCCCTAGTGCATTCCGACGGGCCGGCGTTCGACGACAAGGCCATCTGGACCGGCTCCACCATCGTCAAGCCCGACGGTGCTATGCGTGTCTTCTACACCGGTATCTCTCGAGCAGAGGACGGGCTGGTTCAGCGCATCGGCTGGGCTGACTCCACTGACGGAGTGACGTTTGAACGCACGTGCGATGTTCCTCTGGAGGCGGACTCCAGGTGGTACGAGAGGAGGGAAACCGACGTCTCTGGCGCCGAGCACTGGAGGGATCCCTTTGTCTTCAGGCACGACGGGCGCTGGCACATGCTCATCACCGCCAGGGCGAAGGGGGCTGAGCACTTTGGTGCCGGCGTCATCGGTCATGCCGTCTCCGATGACCTGGACCACTGGCAGATCGGGCCGCCGCTGACCAGCCCGTCGGTCTTCGGTCAGCTGGAGGTTTCCCAGAGCCGGAGCGTTGACGACCGTCATCTCCTCGTCTTCTCCTGCGGTGACGACATGAAGGCTGAACCTGGTCCGGGCGGGGTGTGGGTCGCCGAGGGGGAGGGGGCGCTGGGGCCCTGGGATATCGACGGCGCCAGGTACGTGCGCCCAGAGCACCTCTATGCCGGTCAGCTGCTTCAGCTGCGCGACGGGGCGTGGGTCTTCACGGGCTTCGAGGACATCGTCAACGGTGAGTTCGTCGGTGCGGTTCCGGACCTTCTGCCGTGGGCTGTTGTCGAGCTTCTCCCAAGAGGCGGGCGCTAGGAGGCTGCGTCGTCGGTTGCCTGGACGGCGAGTGATCGAGGTGCCGTCCAGGACCGGGCTCGTCTCTAGCTCACCGTGCTGTGTCGGGTGACGGTGCAGTTTACGGTGCGCGAGGCCGGGCGTCCCGACCAACGACTAGTTAGGTATTCCTAGGTAAGGGTTACCTTTGATTAGATGACGTGTTCAATCCCACCCTGCGACGCTCCGTCGTGAACTTGCCAGTGTTGAATTCGGCAAGCAAGATCTTGGTTAAACTCGTGGCACAACGACCAGCGACGCCTCGCAGGTCAGTGCCTGGAGCCGGTCCAGGGCATGGCCGAACCGGCCGCAACGGGGCAGGCCGTGAGGCGTCGGAAGCGACTAGGGGAGGAGAACCGTCATGACTCAGAGTGACGACGACTCTACCCGGGCACGCGTTCTCGACCTCATCGCTGAGAAGGGACCGGTGTCGGCGGCGCAGCTCGCCAAGGTCCTGAGGCTGACGCCGGCCGCCGTGCGTAGGCACATCACCGCCCTTGAGGACGCTGAGCAGATCGAGGTGCACACGCCGGCCCAGACGGGCAAGCGCGGCCGCGGTCGCCCGGCCCGGCACTACGTCCTGACGCCCAAGGCCCGCACCTCCTTCGCGGAGGGCTACTCCGACCTGGCCAACCGTGCCCTGCACTACCTGTCCCAGGTGGCTGGTGACAAGGCGGTCGACTCCTTCGCCGCGGCCAGGGGCCGTGACCTCGAGCGCCGCTACGCCACCGTCGTCGAGGCGGCCGGCAAGGATCCCTCGGAGAGGGCCCGAGCCCTGGCGGACGCCCTGACTCTCGACGGCTACGCGGCCTCGGTGCGCGACGTCGGGGACGGCTCCTTCGCCGTCCAGCTGTGCCAGGGCAACTGCCCGGTGCGCGATGTGGCCGGGGAGTTCCACGAGCTGTGCGACGCCGAGACCCAGGCCATCTCCCGGCTCGTGGGCGTCCCGGTCCAGCGTCTGGCCACCCTGGCCGGAGGCGAGCACGTCTGTACCACCCACATTCCGATCGCCATGCCCGCGCTGCGCAAGCGCGCGGTTCGGGCGGCGGCTAAGACGCGAGGCCTTGAGACCAAGCGAATGGAAGGAACCCGATGACACTGCCGACAACCGAGACCACGCGTAGCACCGACGACGAGATCATCGACTCGATCTCGACGAGCTACGACTTCGGCTGGCACGACTCCGACGAGGCCGGTGAGAAGGCCAAGCGAGGCCTTGATGAGCAGGTGGTCCGCGAGATCTCCGCCATCAAGGGAGAGCCGGAGTGGATGCTGGCCAAGCGTCTCAAGGCCTACTCCACCTTCGAGCGCAAGCCCATGCCCACCTGGGGCGTGGACCTCTCCCAGCTCGACATGGACGCCGTCAAGTACTACGTGCGCTCCACGGACCGGCCGGCCAACTCCTGGGACGACCTGCCCGAGGACATCAAGAACACCTACGACCGCATCGGCATCCCCGAGGCCGAGCGCGAGCGCCTGGTGGCCGGCGTGGCCGCCCAGTACGAGTCGGAGGTCGTCTACCACCAGATCCGCGGTGACCTGGAGGAGCAGGGCGTCATCTTCGTGGACACCGACACCGCTGTGCGCGAGTACCCCGAGCTCGTCAAGGAGTACTTCGGGACCGTGGTGCCCGCCGGCGACAACAAGTTCGCCGCCCTCAACACGGCCGTGTGGTCCGGGGGCTCCTTCATCTACGTCCCCAAGGGCGTCCACGTCGAGATCCCGCTCCAGGCCTACTTCCGCATCAACACGGAGAACATGGGCCAGTTCGAGCGCACGCTCATCATCGCTGACGAGGACTCCTACGTTCATTACGTCGAGGGCTGCACCGCCCCCATCTACTCCACCGACTCCCTGCACTCGGCGATCGTGGAGATCGTGGTCAAGAAGAACGCCCGCGTGCGCTACACGACCATCCAGAACTGGTCCAATAACGTCTACAACCTGGTGACCCAGCGCGCTACCTGCGAGGAGGGCGCCACCATGGAGTGGATCGACGGCAACATCGGCTCCAAGCGCAACATGAAGTACCCGGCCGTCTTCCTCATGGGCCCCCACGCCCGCGGCGAGGCCCTGTCCATCGCCTTCGCCGGCGCGGACCAGCACCAGGACACCGGCGCCAAGATGGTCCACATGGCGCCCCACACCTCCAGCCACATCGTCTCCAAGTCGATCGCCCGCCACGGTGGCCGCAGCGCCTACCGCGGACTGGTGCAGATCATGAAGAACGCCCGGCACTCCAAGTCCAACGTGCTGTGCGACGCGCTCCTGGTCGATGAGATCTCCCGCTCGGACACCTACCCCTACGTCGACGTGCGCACCGACGACGTCGAAATGGGCCACGAGGCCACCGTATCCAAGGTGAGCGCCGACCAGCTCTTCTACCTCATGCAGCGCGGGCTGACCGAGACCGAGGCCATGGCCACGATCGTGCGCGGCTTCGTCGAGCCCATCGCCCGGGAGCTGCCCATGGAGTACGCCCTCGAGCTCAACCGGCTCATCGAGCTGCAGATGGAGAACTCGGTGGGCTGACCCACCGCAGCGGATCCTCCCTCGTCAGCCCACTCAGCCTTCGACCCACACCTCATCACACCGGCCTGCTGCCGGCCAAGGAGCACCTCCACATGCCTGAACTCTCGACCGACCACTCGAGCGCCACGCTCGACGGCGCCCACTCCCACGGCGGGCCGCGCTACGTCTCCTCGCGCGCCGACCGCCCCACCTCCTTCGACCCCGCCGACATCCCGGTGCCGCGCGGCCGTGAGGAGGAGTGGCGCTTCACGCCGATGAAGCGCTTCGCCCCGCTGTTCGACCTCGACGCCATCCGCGCGGCCACCGCCGGCCAGAGCGATGCCGGTGTCCGTATCGAGACGGACCTGCCCGACGGCGTGAGCCTGGAGACCGTCGCGCGCAGCGACGCCCGCATCGGCACCGTGGGCGCCCCGGTCGACCGCACCGGCGTCACCGCCTGGAACGGCACAGAGACCGCCACCGTGCTCACGCTGGAGCCCGGCGCCCAGCTGGAGCGGGCCGCCCGACTGAACATCATCGGCCAGGACGCACAGCTCGCCCGCCCCACCGCCCAGCACATCCTCGTCGCTGCCGAGGACGGTTCCAAGGGAACCGTCGTCCTGGACCACACCGGCACCGCCGCCCTGACCCAGGGTGTCGAGGTGACGGTCGCCGACGGCGCCGAGCTCACGCTGGTGACCGTCCAGGGCTGGGAGGACGGGGCCGTCCACGCCTCCAACCACCGGGTCAAGGTCTACGGTCGCGGCATCCTCAAGCACGTCGTCGTCAGCCTCGGCGGAGACGTGCGCATCTGCCCCGACCTGGGCTTCTCCGGCGAGGGCGGGCACATCGACGCCTACGGCGTCTACTTCACCGATGCCGGCCAGCACCAGGAGCACCGCCCCTACGTGGCCCACACCGAGCCCCACTGCTACTCGCGCGTCACCTACAAGGGCGCCCTCCAGGGCGAGGGCGCGCACGCCGTGTGGGTGGGGGACTGCCTCATCGGTCAGGCCGCCCGCGGCACGGACACCTACGAGCTCAACCGCAACCTGGTCCTCACCGAGGGGGCCAAGGCCGACTCCGTGCCGAACCTGGAGATCGAGAACGGCAACATCGAGGGGGCCGGCCACGCCAGCGCCACCGGCCGCTTCGACGACCAGCAGCTGTTCTACCTGCGTGCCCGCGGCATCCCCGAGACCGAGGCCCGCCGCCTCGTCGTCCTGGGCTTCTTCAACGAGATCGTCGCCGAGATCGGTGTCGATGAGGTCGAGGAGCGGCTCATGGCCGCAATCGAGAAGGAGCTCGAGCTCACCGGACTCATCACCGCCCGCACCGACCAGGACACCGCCGCCGAGCCGGCAGCCGAGTGACAGGCCGGACCCGCACCACGGTCCGCCCACCCGCAACCAGACCACAACCCAGCTGAAAGAAACGTCGCATGAGCACTCTGCAGATCAAGAACCTCCACGTCCAGGTCGCCACCAACGACGGCCCCAAGCCCATCCTCAAGGGCGTGGACCTGACCATCGACTCCAACCAGGTCCACGCCATCATGGGCCCCAACGGCTCGGGCAAGTCCACCCTGGCCTACTCCATCGCCGGTCACCCCGACTACGAGGTCACCGACGGCGAGGTCCTCCTCGACGGCGTCGACCTGCTGGAGATGAGCGTGGACGAGCGCGCCCGGGCCGGCCTCTTCCTGGCCATGCAGTACCCCGTTGAGGTCCCCGGCGTCACCGTGGCCAACTTCCTGCGCACGGCCAAGACCGCCATCGACGGCCAGGCCCCCAAGGTGCGCCAGTGGGTCGGTGAGGTCAACCAGGCCATGAAGAACCTGCGGATGGACCCCGCCTTCTCCCAGCGCGACGTCAACGCCGGCTTCTCCGGCGGTGAGAAGAAGCGCTTCGAGATCCTCCAGATGGAGCTGCTCCGTCCCCGCTTCGCCGTCCTGGACGAGACCGACTCCGGCCTGGACGTCGACGCCCTGCGCATCGTCTCCGAGGGCGTCAACCGCCTCCACGACGAGTCCGACGCCGGCTTCCTCCTCATCACCCACTACACGCGCATCCTGCGCTACATCAAGCCCGACCACGTCCACGTCTTCGTCGACGGGCGCGTGGCCGAGGCCGGCGGCCCCGACCTGGCCGACCGCCTCGAGGAAGAGGGCTACGACCGCTACCTCGCCTGACCGTCCTCACCGGGCCGGGGCCGACGACGGCGCGCCGCGCAACAAGGCGCCCTCGCCGGCCCCGGCATTGAGGCAGGGGGACTAAGGTTCCCCGTGACCTCAGGCCCCGCCGTCGGCGACCATGCCCGGAACCGCCCCGCACCGAATCGGAAAGGCACGTCATGACCCAGTCCACGGCCCCACTCACCGGGGCGCCTTCGGCCGGCGCACTCAACGCGGAGGAGATCGCCGCGATCCGCGCCGACTTCCCCTACCTGGAGCGGCCCGCCCGCAACGGTCAGGCGCTGGCCTACCTGGACTGGGCGGCCACGAGCCAGAAGCCCGCCGGCGTCATCACCACGGAGGCCGACTTCTACCGCATGTCCAACGGCGCGGCGGGACGCTCCACCTACCAGCTCGCCGACGAGGCCACCGCCACCTTCGAGGACGCCCGCGACGCCGTCGCCGCCTTTGTCGGGGCGCGCGGCAGCGAGCTCGTCTTCACCAAGAACGCCACCGAGGCCATCAACCTCGTCGCCCTGGCCATCGGGCACGCCAGCCAGGGCCGGTCGGCGGCCCGCGGTGGCGGACCCGCCGCGGCCGATGACCCGGCTCGGCGCCTCATCATCGGGCAGGGCGACGAGGTGGTCGTCACCCGCGCCGAGCACCACGCCAACCTCGTGCCCTGGCAGGAGCTGTGCGCCCGCACCGGCGCCACCCTGCGCTGGCTGGACCTGACCGAGGACGGGCGCATCGATGCCGCCACCCTGGACGTCATCACCGAGCGCACCCGCGTCCTGGCCCTGACCCATGCCTCCAACGTCACCGGCGCGATCAGCCCGCTCGACCTCATCCTCCCACGCGCCCAGCAGGTTGATGCGCTCGTCGTCCTGGACACCTGCCAGTCCGCCGCCCACCTCCCGCTGGACTTCGGCGCCCTGAAGACCGCCGGCGTGGACGCCATGGCGCTCTCCAGCCACAAGATGCTCGGCCCCACCGGCATCGGCGCGCTCGTGGCCACCGAGGAGCTCCTGGCTGCGATGCCACCGGTGCTCACCGGCGGCTCCATGATTGAGATCGTCACCATGGAGTCGTCGACCTTCATGAGCGGCCCGCCCCGTTTCGAGGCCGGCAGCCAGCCGCTGGCGCAGGCCGCGGGATGGCGCACCGCCGTGGAGTACCTGGCCCAGATCGGCCTGGACCGGCTCCACGCCACCGAGCAGGCCCTGACCCAGCAGGTGCTCGAGGGCCTGGCCCAGGTCCCCGGGCTGCGCCTGGTCGGCCCGGCCGACACGACCGACCGCCTGGGCGTGGTCGCCTTCTCCATCGAGGGAGTCCACCCTCACGACGTCGGCCAGGTCCTCGACGCCGCCGGCGTCGCCGTACGCACCGGCCACCACTGCGCCCAGCCCATCCACCAGCACTTCGGCATCCACGCCTCCTCGCGCCTGTCCTTCGGGGCCTGCTCCACGCCCGAGGAGGTGGACCGCTTCCTGTCCGCCATCGCCGACGTCCGGCGCTACTTCCAGAGGTGAGCATGAACGAACTCGACCAGCTCTACCAGCAAGTCATCCTCGACCACTCCCGGGAGCGCCACGGCTCCGGCGCCCTCGATGCCCCGGACGCCACCAGCCACCAGGTCAACCCCACCTGTGGTGACGACGTGACCCTGGGGGTGCGCGTCAAGGACGGCAAGATCGAGGCCATCGGCTGGGAGGGGGACGGGTGCTCCATCTCCCAGGCCTCCATCTCCGTCATGCACGACCTCGTCAACGGCGCCGACCTGGCCACCGTGGCCCGCCTCGAGGCGGACTTCGATACCCTCATGCACTCGCGCGGCAAGGGCGTCGACGACGCCGTCTTGGATGACCTCGAGGACGGGGCCGCCTTCGAGGGCGTCTCGAAGTACCCCAACCGCGTCAAGTGCGCCCTGCTGGGGTGGATGGCCCTCAAGGACGCCCTGGCCAAGTCCGGCGTCGCCCTGCCCGCCGTTGAGCCGAACGGCGCCGAGTAGATCAACTGTCCTGACACCACTGTCCGACCCGCGAGGAAGAAGGAAGAAGCCATGAGTGACAACCCCAGTGGGATGCCGGCTGCCGCCGACAACCCCATGGCCGCCCAGCAGCCGCCGGCCCCCGTCGCCAGCACCGAGGGCGTCGATGTCGCCGCCGTCGAGGAGGCTCTGCGCGACGTCATCGACCCCGAGCTCGGTATCAACGTCGTCGACCTCGGCCTGCTCTACGGGGTGTCGATCGAGCCCGACGGCACTGTCGTGCTCGACATGACCCTGACCACCGCCGCCTGCCCGCTCACCGACGTCATTGAGGAGCAGGCCCAGCAGGCCCTGTCCCTCATCGCCGACAAGGTCCGTATCCAGTGGGTGTGGCTGCCGCCGTGGGGGCCGGACAAGATCACCCCTGAGGGCCGCGAGCAGCTGCGTGCCCTGGGCTTCAACGTCTGAGGCTAAGAGACACTGCTGGCCTGTTCCTGAGCGGCCCGTGCACCGCAGATCGGTGCGCGGGCCGCCGCATCGTCAAGGGGATAGAGTGACGACGGAAGTCAGGACAGGTCCTCCTCGACGCCGAGAACCGCCTCTCGCAGGACACGCGCGTGGCAGTGGACGTGGTCGTGGCCCGCGAACAGGAGTGTCACGCGCCCCGTAAGGGCCTCGTGACGCAGGTGCTCGACGGCGGTGACCGCCTCGGGCCTCTCGGTGAGCTCGGCTCGGTAGGCCTCGACGAACTGGGGCCAGGGCAGGTCCCCGCTGTGGAAGGCCCGCCGCAGCTCGGTGGTGGGGGCGGCGTCCTTGGCCCACTCGTCGAGAGCGGCGCGCTCCTTGGACACGCCACGGGGCCAGAGCCGGTCCACCAGGACCCGTGCTCCGTCCTCGGCGCTGGGCTCCTCACGGATGCCTTTGAGAACCACGTTGGCAGATGAAGGAAGGCGTTGACTCATACCAGCGACGCTACTCGCCCCATCCGTCGGTGCGGTCCCATCGGCTCGCAGTGAACCGAGCATGCAGAGCAATGCGTCCATGGTGTCTTTCAGTGCCGTTGGTGACTCGGTCTCGGCAAGCCACAACGCGGCCTCGTTCATTGCACCGGATAGCAGACGAACCAAGGGTGCCACCGGCCGGGAGACGAGAATGCCGTCCTCCATGAGGCTGGTCAGCACCTCCGTGAGGAGCCTTTCGGAGCATGCTTCGTCCATCTCCTTCCATTCGCGCCAACCCAGCACTATCGGTGCGTCAATGAGCATGATCTGCCGGATCTCGGGGTCACTGTAGGAGGTAAGAAACGCCTCGCAGCCTGCGACGAGCTCCTTCCAGGGATCCGCGCACGGCCGAGCGGCGTCCTGAACCCGGTCAGCGACCTCCTGCTGCACCTGCCGAAGGACTGCGAGGAAGAGATCCTTCTTGCCAGCGAACTGATGGTAGAGCGCGCCCTTGGTCATTCCGAGCGCGTCGACGACGTCGCTTAGCCGCACCGCGCTGTATCCCTCGGAGGCGAAGCGCTGCCGAGCCACGGTGATAAGTGCCGCCTGCGTCGCCCTGCGCTGGGCTGCTCTCGTTCCTGCCATGAAGCACCTCGACAATTGACATACCGAAAGTATGTGAACTAGTTTCGCATACCAATGGTATGCGAATCCTTTGATGTCACCTGGGAGGCGACTATGCGGATCCGAGACAACTACCCGATCGTTGTCACCGACCGGAAGGACGAGGCGCGAGACTTCTGGCAGCGATTCCTTGGCTTCCGTCCTGTTTTCGACAGTTCCTGGTTCACCTTGATGACGGATGAGGGCAGCGGATCATCGATTTCCTTCATGACGCCGGACCACCCCTCTGCTCCTCCAGGGCCCGATGCCTTTGCCGGAACCGGCGCCTGCTTCGAACTGGAGGTCGACGACGCAGCAGCGGCTCATGCCGAGCTGACGGGCAGAGGACTGGCGGCGACGTACCCGCTCACCGACGAGCCCTTCGGCCAGCGCCGGTTCGGGTTCGCCGACCCCAGCGGCCTGTGGATCGACGTCGTCGAGCAGATTGAATCGGAGGCCGGCTACTGGGATCGGTACATGCGGTGAGTGACGAGGGCATCTGATATCGATGTCGGGAGTGTGTCAACCGGGCATGCTTGAGTACCGCTTACTCGCTCGAGCGCCACCGGTCGATCGCGGTGAGGAACTCCCGTTCCAAGGCCCGGGTGAGCCGCGCATCGGGGTACCCCGTGGCTCCGATAAGGCTGAAGAGCCCCCGGACCGCATCGGTGTCGACGCTGCTGGCAAGGGCTGCAAGGCGCTCAGGCGGCAGCCGGGCCTCCATCCGGGAGACCATGACCTGGGCGCGCTGCTCGATCTGCGCCTCTGACAGCTCGGTCGGCTCCTGGGAGTAAAAGGCCAGTGACTCGGCGTCGTAGTCAGGATCCGGGTCCACGAAGAGGAACTCCGCCTCCGGCGGCATCTGGCCGCGATAGCAGGCCAGGTCGGTCAGGTCCCGCTCCTTGCGCACCGCGCAGCGGGTGGCCTCGTCGGCAGCGGCCTGCTCCAGCCGGTCGAAGAAGGCTGCCATACGTGGGGACATCGGTGAGACCGTCGAACCGCCCTTGGCTCGCTCCAGCAGGCCGGCGAGCATGTCCCTCTGCCTGGCGACCTCGGCCAGGTGATCCTCCACGGCGGCCAGTGCCCCGGCCAGGTCCTCGACCACGGAGCCGGCCGCCGCGCGTGCTTCAACCGTTCCGGCCGCTGGCGCGTCGTCGGGTTGCTCGACGCCGGTAGCCTCGGACTCGTCGAGAACGCGCCTGATGGTCTCCAGGGACACACCGGCCTGGACCAGCCAGCGGATCCGGGAGAGCCGGGCGACGTGGCTCAGGTCGTAGTCACGCCAGCCGCCCCGTTCTCCGGGAACTGGAAGCAGACCCAGCGAGTGGTAATAGCGCACCGTGCGCACGGTTGTCCCGGTCAGCTCGGCGATCTCGGCAACGCGCATGGGGACAGTCTCACACGGCACCCGGATCCTGGGCCGTTCGGATCCACGTAGTGGGGCCGGATCATGGGGAGTGCGATCCGTTTGCCGGGGCATGCCGGCGTTGCTACTGTGCCCGCGTGATGACAGGCGGATCAGGTACCGACGGCGGCAGCGGCGCCCCGTCTCGCCCTGAGCAGGCGGGAGGGTCCTGGTGAACGGCACGCGAGGCAACCTGCAGGTCGGCGACCTGCTCCAGGGCAGTACAGGCGCCCTGTCAGTCACAGGTTGCCTGCTCTTCAAGGAATGGGACTCCCAGGACCACTGCTTCTACTACTGGGAGGAGTGGCAGCTCATCGGGGCCAGCAACTCCGACACCTGGGTCGAGGTCGACCACGATCCCGGCGAGGTCCTCTTCTACGAACCCGTTCGTCTCCAGGAGAAGATCGAGCCGTGGGCCCTGACCGTCGGTCAGACGATGCAGATGACGATCAACGGCGTCCTGCACCGCGGCATGGTTGAGGAGGTGACCACCGGAACGCTCGAGAACGTCATCGGTTCCCCGGTGTGCCCACTCAACATCGGCGAGACCATGACCTACGCCGAGGTACGGCTGACGGACCCGGCCGGCGTGACCAGCAGACTGACCATCGACAGCCACCGTTTCCGTGACCTCCTGGCATACCGAAAGACCTCCCTGTCCACTGCGCAGCAGAAGCAGCTCTTCGGGCGGGTCCTGTACAACCGCCGATCCGTCACCGGAAGAACCGGCCGGAACATCGGATGCGCGGTCGTCGCTGCCTTCGTCAGTATCGTGCTCGTCGGCGGACTGTTCTCCGCCTGCTCCAACCCTGGCCGCTACAGTGGCGACGCCGATCCCACCAGCACCTCGCACTCGGGCTCCTCGCGGGGCTATCGTCACCGCCCGGTCTACGGGGGTGGCGGAGGCGGAGTCGGCAAGTAGGCCCGCTCCGTCGGTGACGGCCGGCCCGTCATGTGCTGTCGACGGCGGGGGAGCGAGGATGGGGACCTCACCCCGTTTGTCGGCTGTCCGCCTCGTTGCTACCGTGCTCGCGTGAGTGCGGTGAGCCTGTGTTCCGTCAGCTACAAGATCAGTGGCGCTGAGCCGTATGCGCTCAACGATCTGTCCACCATGGAGTCGATTCTCCTTGGTGCCGCCCAGACTGCGGGACTGACTGCCGTATCCAGCGCTCACCACCGCTTCGAGCCCCAGGGACTGAGCGCCGTCATCATTCTGTCCGAGTCGCATATTGCCGCCCACACCTGGCCCGAGTCCGGCACCGGCTACGTGACGCTCACCAGCTGTCGCACACTGACTCCCGTGCAGATCGAGGCGGTGGGGGAGCTGGTGCGCAAGCGCCTGCGGGCCCAGCAGGTGACCACCTCGGAGATCACGCTGTGAGTGTCAGAGGCGATCTGAGAGTCGGTGAGACGCTTCGCGGTTCCCTGAGGAAGAAGCGCCGCTCCTACACCGTCATGGGGCGAGTTGTCCTCAGACGACGGGATCAGGGAAGCCGGCGCTTCGTCAAGCGGGAGCAGTGGCGTCTGATCGACGACGAGGGTCAAGAGCTCTGGCTGGAGATCCGTCGAGACACCAACAAGGTGGTACTTCACGAGCCGGTTCCTGTTCAGCCGGCGATTGACCCGCTCACCCTCGAGGCCGGTTGGAGCCGGAAGCTGAGAGTTCGTGGCCGGCCGTGCACCGTCGAGGTCACGAATGTGCGCCGTGCTGAGATCGACCACGAGACCGGGGCCATCAATCATCCGCACGGGGCTCTCGCCTCGACAACGTGCGCCGATCTCCGCGTGGTGGATGCCGAGGGCTCGATCTCCACCATGGTGGTCGATGCACATCGCCTCCACACCCGAGAAATCTATAGCGAAACAGGTCTGTCCTCCTCGAAGCAGTCCAGGGTCTTCGGTAGGCCCGTGACCCGACCGTGGTGGATACCCGGTTTCATGCGAAGGTTCTGGCGGTGGTTCCCCACGGCGATCTCCGGGGCGAGTAGAAGCGACTGGGCCCCCGTGTTCTGGATCGTCCTGATGTTCGTCGTTCTGGTGCTGGCCGAGCTGATCGATGACGAAGAGGGTTTCATTCCCGCAAGCGGCGGCTCCTTCCGGAACCGCTCGGTCTACGGCGGCGGGGGCGGCGGCGTCGGAAAATGACCTGGAGCCCACGGACTCAATCCCCTCGACGGTCACACACGAAGGAGAAGACATGTCGCTCATGACCATCGCTCACCACTCATCGGTCGACCTCAACTGGCAGTCACTGCTGAGCACCATTGTCTACGCGGTGCTCGGAGTGGTCCTGCTCATGGTGTTCGCGCTGCTGGTCAACCGCATCTTCCGCCTCGACCTCAGACGCGAGCTCATCGAGGACCAGAACATCGGCCTGGGGGTCGCCTTCGCCGGCACGGCGCTGGCCATCGCCATCATCATCGCCGCCACCATCCTGAGCTGAGCCGCACACCATGACCCACGGCCGAATCGGGCGACGAGAGAACGTCGCCCTGTTCACTGCGGCGCTGCTCGCCGCGATCGGCGGGCTCATCTACGAGCTCATCCTGGGCACCGCCGCCTCCTACCTCCTGGGCGACTCCGTGCTCAGCTTCAGTCTGGCCACCGGTATCACCCTGTTCGGCATGGGCATCGGCTCACTGTTGGTCAACCGCTTCCGTGCAGCGCCGGCAGTCGTCTTCGGTGTCAGCGAGGTGCTCCTGGGCCTCATCGGTGGCAACTCCGTCCTCCTGCTGTACCTGGCCTTTGGGCGCACCCGCCTGCACTGGGTCGTCTTCGGCGGCATCAGCCTGACCATCGGCATCCTCATCGGCTTGGAGATCCCGCTGTTGGTGCGGACCTTCGCGGCCTTCGGGCGCCGCTCGACCAGTGAGCTGCTCGGCAAGGTCATGGCCATCGACTACTTCGGCTCCCTGGTGGCCTCCCTGGTCTTCCCCCTGGTGCTCCTCCCACAGCTCGGTCTCATGCGCGGGGCCTACCTGGTAGGTGCCCTCAACGTCCTGGTGGCACTGCTCGTCCTGCTCCAGGTGCGCACACCGCGCAAGATCCTGTGGGCGGCCACTGCCGCCGTGGTGGCACTGGTCGGCATGTTCGCAGCCGCCAACCGCATCGAGCGCAGCGTGGAGGCGCTCACCTACAACGACCCGATCGTCTACTACCAGCAGACCGCTTACCAGAAGGTCGTCCTTACCCAGTACCAGGACGACCTGCGCCTGTACCTCAACGGCCAGCTCCAGTTCTCCAGCCTGGACGAGGCCAGGTACCACGAGACCCTGTCCGCGAGTGCCATGACCTCGGTGAAGGATCCCGCCCACGTCCTCGTACTCGGCGGCGGCGACGGCCTGCTGACCCGGGAGATCCTGCGCTACCCCAGCGTCACGGACGTCACCATCGTAGACATCGATCCTGATGTCACCGAGCTGGCGCGGAATAACCGCCTGCTCAAGGACCTCAACCACGCCTCCCTGTCCGACCCCAGGGTGAAGGTCGTCAACGACGACGCTTTCACCTACGTCCAGGACTTCAAGGCGACCTACGACGTCGTTCTCATCGACCTGGTCGACCCCTCCAACGAGAAGCTCGCCAAGCTCTACTCCACCGAGTTCTATCGGAACATCGAGGCACGGCTGGCACCCGAGGGCGTCATGGTCACCCAGGCCACCTCCACCTTCTTCTCACCCCATGCCTTCTCCACAGTGGCCAGCACCGTCGCCGCCGCTCAGCCGGATCGACAGATCCTGCCCTTCTCCACCAATGTCCCCTCCTTCGGGGAGTGGGGCTTCGTGCTGTCCACCAGGACGCCGCAGAACCTCATCAGCCAGCCGCTACCCAAGGGCCTGACCTACCAGGACCGGAAGACCCTGGAGTTCATCATGCGAACCAAGCCGGCCCGCACCGAAACCATGGAGCCCTCCACCCTTCTGCATCCCCGGATCGTCGAGGTCTACAACCAAGACATGCGGCAGTGGCGCTACTACTGAACCGCCCGGGAAGAGATGGCGAAGCCGGTTCGGTCTGAATCGTCCCGAAGCGACTTCGCCGTCACTCTGTTGCCGCATCGCGGCGGCCGCCTCACCTCATCTCAAGATTCTGATGGACAGCCAGGCGGCGATCCCAGCGACCACCACACAGCTCATCAGGGACATGATAACCGCCATGCCGATGATGAACAGATAGTGCATTGCCGCCAGTGTTGCCAGCCAGATGAGCGTGACACGAGCGGCGCGAGGAAGTGCCGTCGCCAGGCATGCTCCGGCTCCAACGATCACCAGCCCACTGACGGCGAAGGACATGAAGCCTGGGTCAGTGACGTTGACGGGCTCGAGTGTCGCTCCCCAGATGATGATGAGGAGACCGCAGACGGCCAGGCATGCTCCGGCGATGTTTCGTCCGCTCAGCTGCTGCCGGGACGACTTGTCGCGGTTCGTTGCTGTCATGTTGTTGTTTTCCTTCCGATGATGCGATGTGCAGTCGTTGTCGCGGCGGCGCCTGTCGCTATCCGGTCTTCACCGAGTCCGCGAGCTCGCGTCCCCAGCTGTGGGCGTCGGTCTCCTGGCCGGTGGCCAGCGGGCCCTTGCTCGCCGTGACCACGAAGCTTCTGACCGACACCGTCCGCCGACCCTGACGCCGCTGTAGCGTCTTGGCGATCGCCTTGGCCGCTGAGCCGCTGAGCCAGCCCTTGGAGATGACCGTGTCGAAGGCGGCGACGCTGAGAGCGGTTGGAACCTCTGCGTCTCCCAGCCACTCGCTGATCCCCGGGGAGTTGTTGCCCGGCCCCGCCTGCGCACGGGCCTTGGCCCGCGTAGCCGCAGTGGGCAGACCCCGGTTGTGAGTGGGGGCTGCCAGGACGAGCAGATCCAGGTCCTCGGGCAGAGCGCCTGGCGCCTGGGCGACGTCGACCATCTGCGCCTCGACGCCGCCCTCGATCAACCCGGCGGCAACGGCCTCGGCGATGGCCCGGGTATTGCCGAAGCAGGACTCAACAATGATGAGTGCCCTGGTCATGGTGTCCTCCTGAGAACTGGTAACGGCGCTGTCGCTGGTGGCTCGGGTGTCATGAGCCCACTGTCGGGTGTGACGCAACGTCGCACGCAAACGGGGCCCGCCGCTCTCAAGGCGGCGGGCCCCTTCAGGCCGAGAAACTCGGTGGAGAGACAGGACGAGTCAGGACGACGAACAGCGTCGCCCTGGTGCGTCTCAGAGCTGGGAGGCGTCGACGGCGAAGGTGTTGCAGGCCTGCATCGAGCCGGAGTCCATTCCGGTGGTGAACCAGCGCACGCGCTGCTCGGAGGAGCCGTGGGTCCACGTGTCGGAGTCGACGTGCCCCTTGGCCCGCTCCTGGATGTGGTCATCACCCACGGCCTCGGCCGCGCCCAGCGCGCCCTTGATCTCCTCACTGCTGGGACGGTTGAGGAAGGGCTTGCCGGTGTCCGGGTCTGGGGTGGAGGAGGCGTGGTTGACCCAGATTCCCGCGTAGCAGTCCGCCTGGAGCTCCAGTCGCACCGAGTCCGACGTCGCACCGCTGCCCGAGCGGTCGGCCTTGGCCATCTGCCCGGTCAGGTGCTGGATGTGGTGGCCGAACTCGTGGGCCACGATGTACTCCTCCGCCAGGGGCGTGTCAGCGGCCCCCAAGGAGCGCTCCATCTCGGAGAAGAAGCTCATGTCCAGGTAGACGGTCCGGTCCCCAGAGCAGTAGAAGGGACCCACCGCTGAGGAGGCATTACCGCAGGCCGAGGAGATCTGGCTGCCGTCCCACAGGACGAACTCGGGCTTGGCGTACTTGAGCCCCGCCTGGGAAGGCAGCTGCTCGGTCCACACCGCGTCGAGGGACTCCGCGGTGGCCACCATGCGGCACTGGGTGTACTTGTTGGCACTGTCCCCGCTGGTGCACACGGAGGTGTCGATCGATGAGGCCGTCGACGTCGTCGTCCCGGTCTGCTGCTGCGCTCCCAGCATGGAGGTCAGGTCCACTCCCGTGAGCTGGGAGATGAGGACGACGGCGATGACGGTCAGGATGGAGCCGCCACCGATCACGGCGCCCCGACCTCCGCCGGAACGGGTCTGGACCCGGTTGGGGTCGAGCTGAATATCGCGGTTGAAGGACACTGGCCACCTCTGAGAACACGCCTGCAATGAGGCTCGGACGAAGTCCACGCTACCGTGACACCGTGACCGGCGCGAAGCGGGGACACCGAGGAGAATAACGGCGGGACCCTGCACAGTCCCTGGAAGGCCTGGTCGGGGTAGCCTGATGCCGTGCTCTACGACCTGCTGTACAAGACCGTGCTGACCCGTATCGACCCCGAGCTGATCCATGACGTGTGCCTGGACGCGATCGAGATCACCGGCAAGGTTCCCCTTGTTAGGGACGTAGTGCGCCAGATGTGGGGGCGCAGGCCGGTCTTCCCGGTGCCCTCGGCCAACCAGGGCGGCCCCTTCGCCCGACCTGTGCCCGGCATCCTTGGGCTCGCCGCGGGTATGGACAAGGAGGGACAGGCCGTCGAGGGCCTGGACATGCTCGGCTTCGGCTTCATCGAGGTCGGCACCTTCACCGCCCACCCCCAGGGCGGCAACGACAAGCCCCGCATGTGGCGCTACCCGCAGATGCGTGCCGTGCGCAACCGCATGGGCTTCAACAACTCCGGGGCGGATGAGGCCGCCAAGCGCCTGCGGGCACTGCGCCGCACCCCTCGAGGGCGATCCATCGTCGTCGGAGCGAACATCGGCAAGACCAAGGTGACCCCGCTCGAGGAGGCGGTGGAGGACTACCGCTACTCGGCCGCGGCAGTGGCCCGCTGGGTCGACTACCTCGTCGTCAACGTCTCCAGCCCCAACACCCCCGGGCTGCGCAGCCTGCAGAGCGTTGAGACGCTGCGCCCGATCCTTGAAGCGGTGCGCGAGGCCGCCGACCGCGCCGCCAGGCGCCACGTTCCGCTCCTGGTCAAGATCGCCCCGGACCTGGCTGACGAGGACATCGACGCCGTCGCCCAGATGGTCCTGGACATGGGCCTCGACGGGGTGGTGGCCACCAACACGACCATCGACCACGACCTGGGGGAGGGCGGCCTGTCCGGCGCCCCACTTCTGCCCCGCGCCCTGGAGGTCGTGCGCCGCCTGCGCCACGGGCTGGGGCAAGGGCCTACGATCATCGGCGTCGGCGGCATCTCCTCCGTCATGGATGCCGAGCTCATGCTCGACGCGGGAGCGGACCTGCTTCAGGCCTACACGGCCTTCATCTACAACGGCCCCGCCTGGCCGGGGCGCATCAACCGGGCCCTGGCCACCGGTTCCGCCGCCCGGGCGACTGCCTGAGCCCCAGGTCCGGGGCCGCCCCACAGCGGACCGGAACGGATCAGGACGGGTACTGGCCCCGCTCGACCAGGGCGGCGGGACGGCGCCAGCGCCGCAGCATGAAGCAGCGCGACATGATGTAGAAGAGGATCGTCCCCTCGTCCTTGACCTTCTCCTGGCCGAACTTCGCGGTCAGGCGGCGGCGCAGGCGCGTCCAGCACCAGACGGCGTCGGCGATCGCCGCCAGCAGGTAGCCGTTCATCGCCAGCACTGTGTAGAAGCTGATGAGCGGGTAGTGGGGCAGGAGGCTGCTGAACCCGAAGGAGATGATGAGCAGGACGAAGATGAGGGGCATGAAGTACTCACCCAGGTTGAAGCGCGCGTCGACGTAGTCACGGATGTAGCGCTTGATCGGCCCCTTCTCCCTGGACGGGAGGTACTTCTCCTCACCGGTGACCATGGCCTTGTTCTGACGCTCCCAAGCGGCGTCACGGGCCGCTCGCGCCTCTCGCTTGGCGGCCGCACGGTCTTTGGGGACCACCGGGTGCAGGTTCTTGGCCTGCTGGTCCTTGCGCCGGGGCGTGGGGCGTCCCTTGCCTCCGGGCTTGGGGGAGGGCTCGGCCACGGGCTCCGGCTCAGGGGTCTGGCTGCGCTTCTTGAACAGGCTCACGGTGTCAAGACTAGCGGCAGCGGCGCGATACCCTGAAAACCATGATCACTGTTGATGCCGTGCGCACCGCCGTGCACACCTCCATGCCCACCATCGTCTCCGACCTGACGGACCTGGTCGCGATCCCCTCGGTCTCCGCCTCCAGCCACGACCAGTCCCAGGTTCAGCGCTCCGCCGAGGCCGTGGCCGCGCTCCTGCGCGACAGCGGTCTGGATGTCGAGATCCTCTCCGTGCCCGCCCCCGACGGCACCCCCGGCCGGCCCGCCGTCCTGGCCCACAAGGCCGGCCCCCAGGGCAGCCCGCACGTCCTGCTCTACTCCCACCACGACGTCCAGCCCGTCGGCGACCCGACCGGCTGGGACCAGGCCGACCCCTTCACCGCCGAGCGGCGCGGGGAACGGCTGTTCGGACGCGGAACCGCTGACGACAAGGCCGGCGTCATCACCCACGCCCACGCCCTGCGCATCCTGGCCTCCCTGGCCGACGGTGAGCTGCCCTGCTCCGTGACGGTCTTCATCGAGGGCGAGGAGGAGGTCGGCAGCCCCTCCTTCGAGAACTTCCTGACCACTCACCGTGACCGCCTGGCCTCCGACGTCATCGTCGTGGCCGACTCCTCCAACTGGAAGGTCGGCGTCCCGTCCCTGACCACCTCGCTGCGCGGCGTCGTCCAGGTCGATGTTCGTCTCGACATGCTCGACCACGCGCTTCACTCCGGCATGTACGGCGGCCCCGTGCTGGATGCCGCCACCGCCATGTGCCGACTGATCGCCTCCTGCCACGACGAGGCCGGTGACGTCGCCGTGGCAGGGCTGGTCAGCCAGTCCCAGGCCGATGCCGACTTTCCCGTCTACCCGGAGGCCGACTTCCGCGCCGATGCCGGCATCCTCGACGGCGTCGAGCTCTCCGGCACCGGCGACCTCACCGCCCGGCTGTGGACCAAGCCCTCCCTGACGCTCATCGGCATGGACGTCACGCCCCTGGACCTGGCCGGCAACGTCCTGACCCCTTCGTGCACGGCCCGACTCTCGCTGCGCATCGCACCCGGGCAGGACCCGGCCGCAGCCCAGGAGGCCCTGGTCGCCCACCTGGAGAAGCACGTACCCTTCGGGGGCCGCCTGACCGTCACCGGCCGTGAAGCCGGGCCCGCCTTCGACGGCTCCGAGGTCACCCCCGCCTCCGAGGCCGCCCACTGGGCCCTGTCCACCGCCTGGGACACCGAGGCCGTCAACATCGGACAGGGCGGCTCCATCCCCTTCATCGCCACCCTGAAGGAGACCTTCCCCGACGCCCAGGTGCTTGTCACCGGGATCGAGGACCCCGACACCCGGGCCCACAGCGAGAACGAGTCCATGCACCTGGGCGAGCTTGAGCACATCGTGGCCGCCGAAGCCCTTCTTCTGGCCCGCCTGGGCGGCGCCATCGACTCATGACGGCCAGTGCACGCCGAGCCTGTCACCGGAGAATGAGCCCATGAAGGTTCTTCTTGCTCCTGGCGGGCTGTGGCCCGAGCCCGCTGGAGTGCCTCTGGCGGGCTCGGGACCAGGTCTCGCCCCGGGCCGGGTCGCCTCCTGCCTGGCGCGTGGCTGGCGGGCGGTGCGCCCCCATGATGCCCTGACCCTGCTGCCCATGGCGGACGGCGGACCGGGCTCGGCCCAGGTGATCGCCCCCGATCAGGTCGTCTCCCGGGAGGTCATTCAGGGGCGGGGGCCGCTCGGACAGGTCAGAGAGGTCGACCTGGTGCGTCTGGTCCCCAGGGCGGCACGATCCGGGAACCGGCATCGAGGCGAGGCGAGCACCTGGTTCCTGGATGCCGCTCGGCTGTTGGCACTGCCGGCTGATCCCGATGAGGCGGCCCAGGAGGCGCTGGAGGGCAGCACCTCCGGTTTGGGAGAAGTTATCGGTGCAGCCCTGAGCCGTACCGGCCCCTTGGACACGCTCCTGGTGGGGATGTCGCGCTCCGCCGTTCACGACGGGGGCCTGGGAGCCATGGACGCGCTCGGCGGCCTACGAGCAGCCAAGGAGCTGCTGTCGCATCGCAGCCTGGGACTGGTCTTGGCCGACGACATCGCCCTGGGAGGCATGAGTGGTGCCGGGGCGGCCCTGGCGAGCATCAGTGCCATCAGCCCTGAGCGGGCACAGGAGCTGGACCGGCGCGCCTGCGCCCGGGCGATGGAAGTCGTCAGCGAGGCTCAGGATCTCGATGCTGGTGCCGTCGGTCCACACAGGCCACTGCCTGTCGTCTCCGCGCTGGACGACGTCGGACCCTCCGCCTCCGCGCATGCGGGGGACTCCACCGGAACTGCTCGCCTGAGCGCGTCCACCTGGGGAACCGGGGCGGGCGGGGGCAGCGCCCTGGTGCTGCGGGCCCTGGGCGCATGGGCGCGGCCCGGGGCGCGAGTCATGGCTGAGCTCGTCAGTTTGAGCGAGGCCGCCTACGGGCAGGACCTGGTCGTCGCCGCCTGGGGAGAGCTCTACGACGTCCTGGCCGACGGCGTCGTGGGCGTCGTCGGTCAGAACGCCGCATCCCAGGCGCTGCCGTGCATCGTGGTGTGCGGGCGCTGCGCCGTCAGTCGCGGTGAGCTGGCCGCCGCCGGCGTCACCAACGCCTACGGGCTGCAGGAGTCTCATGCCACCGAGCCCTGGGACGCGACTGACTTTCACGGGCTGGAGGCACGGCTGATGGACCTCGGCTCCCGACTGGCCCGTACGTGGTCGCGCTGAGCGGATGCTTGACGCCAGGGCTCCGCTGCGAGTCGCGCGGCTCAGTCGATGGGGGCCGCGGCGGTTGAGTCACGCACGATGAGGTCTGGGGCGAAGAGCATCTCGGTGTCGGCCGGTCGTTGCCCGTTGAGCTGTGCGAGGAGCGTGGAGACGGCCGCCCGGCAGATGGACTCCACGGGCTGGCGCACCGTGGTCAGCGGCGGGTCGGTCATGGGGATGAGCGGTGAGTCGTCGTAGCCGATGACGGAGACGTCATGAGGAACTGACCTGCCCGTCTGGCGCACCCCGTGGACCACTCCCAGGGCCATGACGTCCGAGGAGCACACGATGCCGGTGCAGCCCTGCTCCAGCAGGTGCAGCGCCGCGCTGACCCCGCCCTCGTAGGTGTAGAGCGTCTCCACGATCCGCAGGGGTTCCTCGGGCAGACTCTCGCTCATGGCGTCCTCGTAGCCGGAGCGCTTGCGCTGAGCCGGCACCATGCGCATTGGCCCCATGGCCAGACCGACGCGCTGATGCCCCAGGGCGATGAGGTGATCGACCGCCATCCGGGTCGCCCGGCGGTCATCGGTGGCGAAGCCCGGTGCCTTGATGGTAGGCGCGTTGCCGTTGATCGTCACCAACGGTACGCCGCGCTCACGCAGGCGCTGGTAGCGGGTGACATCGCCGGTGGTGTCCGCGTGGCGTCCGGAGACGAAGATGATGCCGGCGACACCGCGGTCCACGAGCATCTCGATGTACTCGTCTTCGCTGATGCCGCCGGGGGTCTGGGTGCACAGCAGGGGAGTGTGCCCGGAGGGGGCCAGGAGCTGCTCGATCTGCTGGGCGAACAGCGGAAAGATCGGGTTGCTCAGCTCGGGCACGATCAGCCCCATGAGACCGCGGGAGGTCTGGTGCACCGACTCGGGACGCTCATAACCCAAGATGTCGAGCGCAGCGAGCACCTGCCGGCGGGTCGAGTCCGCCACGTTGGACTTTCCATTGAGCACACGGGAGACAGTTGCGGTGGAGACGCCCGCCTGGTCGGCGATGTCAGTGAGAGTGAGTCTCTGTGGCATGAGTGAATCCTACGAAGAACGGTCAGGATGGAGGGGCTGACTCGCCTGAACCGACAGCGGAACGTCGCGTCCCTCGACTGACCATCATCGCAGGTCATGTCCCGTTCGTGGGAATCCGGGACGGTGAGGTGGCGCCGTCGGCCCCTGATCTTCGGCTGAGGGACCGGGGTGCGCGTGAAGTCGTCCGACCCTGATCAGCCCTTGACCGCGCCCGAGATCGATCCGCCGACGATGTAGCGCTGCAAGTACTGGAACAGAGCGATCACCGGGGCCATGGTGAGGACCGCTCCGGCAGCGAAGATCCCCAGGTTGTTGGAGCGGTCGCCGACGAGCATGCCGTAGAGCCCCACGGCGAGCGTCTTCTGGGAGTTGTCGGTCAGAATGATCGAGCCCAGGAGGAACTCGCTGATGACACCCACGAAGGCCAGCAGGAAGGTGGTGGCGATGATCGGCTTGAGCGTGGGCAGAAGGATGATGCGGAAGACCTGCCAGTGCGTGCAGCCGTCGATGATGGCGGCTTCATCGAGCTCACGGGGAATCGTGTCGAAGGTTCCCTTGATGAGCCACACCTGCCCCAGTGCTCCGCCCATGAGCGCCAGGCTGTAGCCGGCCAGGGTGTTGAGGCCGAGGAAGGGGACGACCTGGCCGATGTCGGAGATCATCGTGTAGATGGCGATCATGGACAGGATCGCGGGGAACATCATAATCAGGAGCAGGGCGAGCAGGCCGCCGCGGCGTCCAGTGAAGCGGAACCGGGAGAAGGCGTAGGCCCCCAGCAGGGACAGGAAGACCTGAGCGGTTGCCACCACTGTGCAGATGATGATCGTGTTGAGGTACCAGCGCAGGAATGGGCCCCGTGCCCCGGATAGCAGGTTCTGGTAGTTGACCAGACTCACCTTGGTGGGGATCAACCCGGTGGATGCCACCGTGCCCAGGGGGTTGAGAGAGGCGGAGATGACGTAGAGGACGGGGAAGGCTGCGAAGACCAGGGCAATGACGCCGACGACGTGTCTCCAGCCGATCTCCCGGAACCAGCGTGAGAACGGCATGTGATTCTCGATGACGACGCTGTCCTCGGAACTGTTTGATGCGGACCGGGACACGGGCTGCGATGAGGTGCTCATGATGATGTTCTTTCCGAGGTCGGCTGGTCAGTTGACGTCTTCGAGCTTCTTGGTGGCTCGGAACTGCAATGCGGCCAGGACGCCGGTGACGGCGAACAGGACCACGGAGACGGCCGAGGCGAATCCGAAGTCCGAGCCGGCACGGCCGAAGGCGATGCGGTAGACCATGGAGATGAGGATGTCGGTTCCGCCGCGTGTGTACTCCCCGGCCGGGAAGGGCCCACCCTCGGTCAGCAGCTGGATGGCATTGAAGTTGTTGAAGTTGAAGGCGAAGGTGCTCACCAGCAGAGGGGCGACGGCGACCAGGAGCAGTGGGGTGACGATGCGCCATGTGGCCTGCATGCCACTGGCGCCGTCCATCTTGGCCGCCTCCTTGACATCGCCGGAGATGGACTGCAGAGCGCCGGTGCACACGATGAACATGTAGGGGAAGCCCATCCACGTGTTGGTGAGCAGGACGGCGATCTTGGCCATGGTCGGGTCGGACAGCCACGGGATACTGAGGTGCATCATCCGATTGATGAGGCCGAAGTCCTGGTTGTAGAAGTTCGACCACACGAGCAGCGAGATGAAGCCGGGTACGGCGTAGGGCAGCAGGAGGAAGGAGCGGTAGAGCTTCTTACCCTTGATACGATCATCATTGAGGGTCAGCGCCAAGAAGAAACCGAGGCCGAAGGTGAGCAGCACCGAGCCCAGGGCGAAGATGATGGTCCATGCGAAGGCCTTGAGGAACTGGGAGGCCAGGTTGCCCTCAGTGAAGAGCCGTGAGTAGTTGGCCAGTCCCACGTTCTGCTTCCAGGACTGGGCCAGGCTCTCTCCCTCGGCGTTGACGAAGTGCTCGGACAGCCCCACCTTCTTGACCGAGTAGACGTCCCCGGTGGCGGTGTTGGTAATGGTGTCGGAGGACTTGTTGTAGACCATCCGCTTGGTTCCCTCGAAAGCGGTCCGGATGCCCTGAACCTTGACCGTGGTCTTGTCCGTGAAGGGAACCGACATGGCGCTGATGTCCTCGTAGGCGGTGTTGATCTGCCTGGGGGACAGGATCGTGTATCCCTCCGCCTTGGTCACCACGCCGTTGTCGACGGTGACGGTGCTGGCGTCGACCTTCTCCAGCTTCTTCCCGTCACTTCCCCGCAGCACCTCCTTGGTCTGCGGATTGACGAGGAACAGTGAGAAGGGGCCCTTGGTGACGTCGCCGTCGGTCGCGACTGACAGACCATAGGTGGGAGAGTCCTCGGTGCGGACCATGGAGTTGTTGGTGATGGAGGCGATGGCCTCCTCCTTGGTCCCGCGATACCCGTCCCCGAAGTTGGTGAAGGAGGTTTGAATGGTCAGCACGATGGGGACGATGAGGAAGACGGTGAGGAAGAACGTGCCGGGGAAGAGGTACTTGGCGGGCACGAATCTCTTGGTCGAGTACAGCAGGAACATGGCCCCCGTGGTCAGGACGACGATTCCCAGCCACAACCACATCCGATAGGCGATAAGAAGTGGGACGAGGTAGATCGCTGCGACCAGCGTGAGGGACAGCACGATGATGCGACCGACGAGACCTCTGATGGTCGTGGTCTTCTCCCTCGGGGTGGTGGATGCGGACGTCATTATCTGCGGGTCCTTTCCAGAAGTGGGAAAGCAGTATGAGGAATAACCGGGTGCGTGGAGAAGCGTTCCGCTCTTCGGCGTCGAGGCGGTTTACGAGCCCTTGATCGACGCCTTGATGGTCTGGCCGACCCCGGTCATGGTGCTGGCGGGATCGGCCCCACCGACGATGTTGGCCTGAGCGCGTCCAAGGGGTTCCCACACTGAGGACATGGCGGGGATCGCGGGCATGGGGTCGGCCTTGGCGGAGAGCTCCGCGAAGGTGACCATGTCGGGGTGCTCCGCCTTGAGCTTGTCCGCGAGGTCCTTCTGGGCCGGGGGCAGCTCGTTGGTGGGGAACATCGACGCCGCAAAGGTCATGTCCTTGGCTGCGTCGGCCACGAAGGTCTCGGCGAAGGCCTTGTTCTTTCCGTTGGAGGCGACGTAGAAGCAGTTGACCCCGACGAAGGGGCTCGCCTGACTGTCCTTGATGTCTTTGAATCCCGGAATGTGCGTGAGCTGGTAGTCGATGCCGGCTTTCTTGATGTCCGCCAGGGCCCATGGCCCCGAGATGAGGTAGGGGGCCTTACCATCGGTGAACAAGGAAATGTGGTTGGCGGCCGTGACCGACTTCCTGAGGACTCCCTGCTGCCCGAGCTGGCGGATCTTCTCCGCGGCCTTGATGGATCCCTCCTTGCCGATACCGAGGTCATTGGGATCGTAGGAGCCGTCCGGGTTCTTGCCGAACATGTATCCGCCGGCGGCGGTGTAGATCGGCTCCATGTTGTAGGCGTCGCCCTTCTCGTCGATGGCCTGCGACAGGACGAGCTCGGTTCCGGCCGCCTTGCCGGCCTCGATCATCTCCTCGATGCTGGCCGGCTGGGTCACTGAGGTCAGTGCCTTGTTGACGAACAGGCCCAGGCACTCGACGGCGTAGGGCGTTGCGTAGATCTGGCCGTCGTAGGTGACCGCCTTGAGCGCGATGTCGGAGTAGTTGGATTCGGCCTCGGGGCTCAGAACGACCGGCCGGATCGCGCTGTTCTGCACCAGGTTGCCGATCCAGTCGTGTGCGCCGAGGACGATGTCAGGGCCGTTGCCGGCCTGGTTGGCGGTGATGAAGTTGGGCTGCAAGTCATTGGCGACGGTCTGGACCGCCACCGAGATGCCCTGCTGCTTGCCCCAGGTCTTGGCGATCTCCTTGAGGGAGTCCGCCTTCTTCTGATCCGCCCAGATGACCAGATCGGCATCGGAGCCGCCTGCCGAGGCGTCAGATGCCTGTGAGGCAGCGCCGCCCGAGGCCGCCGTACCCGCAGTATTGCGCGAGCCGGAGCAGGCGGCCAACGTTGGCACGGTGGAGGCCAGAGCGGCCATCGTCAGGAAGGATCGGCGGGTGGGTGCCACAGGGATTCTCCTTCGAATCAGATCCGCAGCGAGGAGTTCCTCGCCTGGCACCATAATTTAATCGGCTTATGTAAAGAATGCAAGAGACCAATGAAACTTGCATCCGTGTGCCCTAGGCAACGGTTGTGGCCTCCAGCCACGTTGTCGTCGCCGGGGGCACGAGCAGACGTCCCCCGTCCTGACGCAGGGGCTGAGAGGACAGAAGAACTTTGGCCTCAGCCGGCAAGGTGACGGGGGAGTCGGAGGTGTTGACGACGACCAGGACGCCGCGGACCAGGAAGGCGAGGGTCTGGGGCGGGCACCACTCCAGGCCAGTGACGAAGGCCAGGGGAGCGCAGGCCAGGTTGTACTCGTGCCGCACGTGGGCCGCGTGGCGCACGGTCGCTGTCGGAGAGCCGAACTGAGAGGACTGCACCTGCGTGTGCTCAGCCACCATGTCGGCCAGCTCCAAGGGAGCGGTCGGCTTGTCGGAGTCGGACAGGGCGATCTCATCGCCCTGACGCAGGTAGAGCGAGCCGGGCAGGGCCAGCATCATGGCCTGCAGGGCGAGCCCTCGACGCAGCCGTTCATCTCGGTTGACGGAGTACCAGCGCTGCCCGTCTCCCGGATCCAGGTGCTCGGAGAGAATGTGGGGAGGCAGGAATCGCCAGGTGGGGGGTGCCCCGAAGCGGTCGTGCTCGTCCAGCGACCGGGTCAGGTGGGACGTGAGCGACTCGGCGTTCCACCGTGTCAGCGTCAGACAGTCATCGCGCAGGTGGTGCACCCAGTCGTCCTGGAGGTGATGACGCAGTGACTCCGGGTAGTCGGCGGTCACGTCGGCACCGATGATGCCCTCGTCGACGTACTCGGCCAGCTGGCCGTGCAGCATGGCGCAGTAGGTACTGAGTCGATCCAGCCGGATTCCGCTGGTGAGCTGGGGAGGGACGATCGTGCCCAGGTCGATGCCGGCCGCACCGGCTTGCAGGTAGGCCTCCGAACGGCGCAGCAGGTCGTCTGCGGCTTGCTCGAGACCGGTGACGAAGCCCGTGGTCTGCTTGGCGTAGGGACCCGTGATCGGACCAAGCGCTCCGGAGATGCGCACGATGGTGCGCAGTCCCTGCTCGCCGGCTTTGTCGATGAAGCGGCGGATCGAGTCCATCTCGGTGTCCACATCGAGCAGACTCGGACGGATGAGCACCGCGTCCATGCCCAGGTAGAGGGCGTGCTCGATGATGGGATCGGTGCGGTCCAGCTCGGCCGCCCCCATGGCCGGTGAGGGGATCTCGTAGACCAGTGCATGGCGCCACCACTCTTCCGGACCGTCGTAGGGCCGGTGAACGAGGGTCGTGGTGGTGGTCACAGCAGGTGTCTCCCTTCCGCCGGGCGCGTGCCCAGGGACTTGACGTCCAAGAGGTGATTCATCGATGTGAGGAGGATGCGTGGCGACCACAAGCTGGAGGGATCGGGCACCGGCGCTCCCCTGGGGCGGTGTCGGAGGTGTCGGAATGGTGACGACCATGGTAACCCGCTTCTGCGCTACCTTGTGACCATGTCAGCGCAGAAATCTGGATCCGAACCTGTGCGTGTCGACGGACGGGCCGCACTTGACCTGTCCGAGGGGTACCAGGCGCAGGACGTGGACCGCTTCGTTCACGAGCAGGCGAAGAATCCTCAGCGCACCCCTTTTGAACGCGACCGGGCTCGGGTCCTGCACTCCTCGGCGCTGCGGCGCCTGGGGGCCAAGACCCAGGTGCTGGGGCCCGGCGCTGACGACTTCGTGCGCACCCGGCTCACCCACTCCCTGGAAGTGGCGCAGGTGGGGCGTGCCCTGGGGCAGGCGCTGGGATGCGACCCCGACGTCGTCGATACCGCCTGCCTGTCCCACGACCTGGGTCATCCCCCCTACGGGCACAACGGTGAGAAGGCGCTCGACGTCGTGGCCCGCCAGATCGGGGGCTTCGAAGGCAATGCCCAGACCTTCCGAATCCTCACCCGGCTGGAGCCCAAGACCCTCGACGCAGCCGGGAGGCCGGTCGGCGTCAATCTGACGCGGGCCAGCCTCGACGCCGTCGCGAAGTACCCGTGGCTCAAGGGCAGGGGACCGGGTGGTCCGGACGGGCGCAGCGCGCGTAAGTACTCCTCCTACGACGACGACGCCGAGATCTTCGCCTGGATGCGTCAGGGGGCCCCAGAGGGTAGGCGCTGCATCGAGGCGCAGATCATGGACCTGTCCGACGACGTCGGCTACTCCGTCCACGACGTCGAGGACGCGATCGCCCTGGGGCGCCTGGACCCGGCCTGCCTGACCGACTCCAAGGAGGTTGATGGGCTGCTCGAGGCCACGCGGGCCTGGTACGGCACCGACCTGAGCGCCGACACCCTCGGGGCGGCTTTCGAGAGGCTGGCCGGCCGGCCCTACTGGATCCGCTCCTACAACGGCTCCGTGGCCGACGCAGCGCACCTGAAGAACCTCACCAGCGAGATCATCGGACGCTTCGTCTCCGCTGTCGCCGCCGCCACCCGCCAGACCTACGGCGACGGGCCCTTGACTCGCTACGAGGCCGAGCTCGTCATTCCCGAGGAGACGGCCGCGGAGATCCTCCTCCTCAAGGGCATCGCCGTGCGCTACGTCATGGAGCCCCGTGAGCATGAGCCGGTTTACCTGCGTCAGCGCACCCTCATCTTCGATCTCGCCGACGTCCTCATGACCGGCGGCGGGAAGGGCATTGACCCGGTTCTGCTCGATGCTTGGCACCGGGCCGAGAATGATGATGCGCGCCTGCGGGTGGTGGTCGACCAGATCGCGTCCCTGACGGACACCTCCGCGCGGGCCTGGCACGCCCGGCTGTGCGGCATGTTCTCCGAGGTTTAGCTGTACCGATCGGGGAGCTCGTTCAAGCCCTGGCTCAGAATGTCGGTGCCCTCGCCTACGATGACCCTGTGGCGGGACTGATCAGGCGTGAGGACATCGAGGCGGTGCGTGAGCGCGCCAGGCTTGAGGACGTCGTTGGTGAGCACGTGACCCTCAAGAGTGCCGGCGTCGGCTCGCTCAAGGGGCTGTGCCCCTTCCATGATGAACGCACCCCTTCCTTCCATGTCCGCCCCCAGCTCGGCTACTGGCACTGCTTCGGCTGCGGTGAGGGCGGAGACGTCATCACTTTCATCGAGAAGATTCATCACCTTGGATTCGCCGAGGCGGTCGAGTACCTCGCCGACCGCACTGGGGTCCAGCTGCGCTACGAGGAGGGCGGTGCGGTACGGCGCGGAGTCGAGCCGGGCACTCGGCAGCGCCTCATGGACGCCAACCGCCTGGCCGAGGCTTGGTTCCGCGAGCAGCTCGCTACCCCGGAGGCACAGCCGGGGCGGGACTTCCTCACGGCTCGGGGCTTCGACCGCCACGCTGCTGCGCATTTCGGCGTCGGCTACGCGCCCGCCGGATGGGACAATCTCGCGCGATACCTGCGCAGCTCCGGCTACACCGAGGCCGAGCTGGTCGACTCCGGCCTGTGCAGCCGGGGCGGGCAGGACGGGCGCCGCGTCTACGACCGCTTCCGCGGTCGCCTCATCTGGCCCATCCGGGACGTCACCGGAGCCACCGTCGGCTTCGGGGCGCGCAAGCTCTTAGAGGAGGATCAGGGCCCCAAGTACCTCAACACCCCCGAGACCCCCGTCTTCCACAAGAGCCAGGTCCTCTACGGGCTGGACCTGGCCAAACGGGAGGTTGCCCGCTCCCACCGGATCGTCGTCGTCGAGGGCTACACCGACGTCATGGCCGCCCACCTGTCCGGGGTGACCACGGCCGTGGCCACGTGCGGGACCGCCTTCGGCGCGGACCACGTGCGGGTCGTGCGCCGCCTGCTGGGGGATGTGGACGACCCGGCGGCGGGAGTGGTCACCGGTCAGGGGCGAGAGGCCCGCGGCGGCGAGGTCATCTTCACCTTCGATGGGGACGCAGCCGGTCAGAAGGCCGCCCTGCGTGCTTACGCCGAGGACCAGCGCTTCGCCACCCAGACCTTCGTGGCCGTCGACCCCGGCGGCCTGGACCCCTGCGACCTGCGCATGAAGGAGGGGGATTCGGGTATCCCGCGCCTGCTGTCCCGGCGGGTGCCATTGTTCGAGTTCGTCATCCGCACCTCCCTGTCCCACCTGGACCTGGACACCTCCGAAGGGCGAGTCCGGGGGCTGCGCTCGGCGGCACCGGTGGTGGCCGGCATCCGGGACCGGGCGCTCAAGCGCGAGTACACCCGGCGCCTGGCCGGATGGCTGGGTCTGCCCGACGCCGAGGTCCACGCCGCAGTCCAGGCCGCTGGAAGACGAGGGGCCCAGCCCAGTGCGGCACGGGGTGGCCAGTGGCCTGCCGATGAGACCGCAGGCCTCGACGCCGCCGCCCCGGTGCGGGGGCTACCGCCGGTGACCGACCCCGTTGAGCGGCTTGAGCGGGTGGCCTTGTCCGTCATCATCCAGTTCCCGATGGCGGCCCACCAGGCCGGCGCCGACGAGCTCGGGGCCGACTCCTTCGGGCAGCTCACTCACCGCGCCGTCTACGAGGCCGTCGCCGCCGCCGGAGGCACTGGGGAGGTGCGGGGGCTGGTCCAGCAGGCGGTGGCCGCCGGCATGGGGGAGCAGGAGGCGCAGCGCCGGTCCACGCTGCGCTGGCTCCAGCAGGTGCGTGATGGCGCCATCGGTCTGGTCGAGGCCGCCATCACCGAGCTCGCCGTGGCACCCCTACCACTGCCCACTGTCCGGGGACGCGGCACCGAGGTGGACGCTGCCGATCTGGAGCGCTATGCCAAGGACACGCTCGCCTCCCTCGCCGTCATGGGTATCAACCGCAGGCTCGTTGAGATGCGCTCACGTCACCGGCGGATGTCGCCACATGAGGAGGGCTACCGCGAGCTGTTCTCCGAGATTGCCGCTCTCGAGCAACGCCGTATGCACATACGGCAGGGGACCTGAGACCTGGTGGCGGCCCACGGCGGCGAGCAGGTGCAGGTAGCCTGGCGGCCATGCCGATCCTGCGCCGTCGTCAAGGCTCATCCACCCGCTCCACCGCCACGCTTCCGCTGGAGATGCGCGAACAGCTGCATGAGCCCGCCCTGGGGGCTGTTCCCCTGGACACGGAGGGTTCAGCGTGGGCAGTGGCCACGGCAAGCGCCCTCGTGGTCTTCAATGGGCGCAGCAGACCCGAGACCCACCCCTGGAACGAGGTGGAGCACGGAACCTGGGATGGCGAGGAGCGCGTCTTCACCCTGAGGTGGTCGCAGCAGGGGCGCGAGGACCTCGTGTTGAAGGTCCCGGCCGGAGTGCGCCACGGCGACGCCTACGCCTCAGCGGACGTCGCGCCCTTCGCCAAGGCCCTGCGCCAGCGGGTGGAGGCGGTCATCATCCACAGCGCCGTGACGACGCTTCCCAGCGGTGTCACGGCCACAGCCAGCGTGCGTCGAGGCAGCGACGGCGAGCTCTACTCCGTCACCCGTCCCCTGATCTCACAGGTCGATGAGGCGGAGGATCGCCGCGCGCTTCAGGAGCTGGAAAACCGCGTCCGCGAGGGTGTGGGCCTGCCCACACGGTAGGATGTCCTTGGAATATCAGCGTTTTCTGTGCTTCGTCGGATTCGACGTCGCCGCGGGATGTTGCTAAAGTTCACTGCGCGTCAAGCGCATTCCTGCGTAGCTCAATGGCAGAGCATCCGACTGTTAATCGGACGGTTGCTGGTTCGAGTCCAGCCGCAGGAGCTCATAGCGCGGAGCCCCAGCCTCACAGGTTGGGGCTCCGCCGTTTTCTGGTGTGGGTGCGATGCCGTTGGTGACCATTGAACAGTCGCTCTGGTAGCCAAAGGTCATGTGTCGAGGACGATCTTCCTCGGGTTCGAGACCGTGCCGGTCTTGTCGCTGCTGACGCTGGTGTGGCTCACAGTGATCGTCTTGGCGAGTTGCTACTGGTCGAGTCCGGGGCCGCCCAGAAGCGCTGCGACAAGTTCCCCTCTCTTCTGCCTCAGGACGTCTCCCGGCGCTCGCAAGCCGATCAGAAAGAGGCGGCGTGACGACCTATGGCAGCAAGCGGGTACGCGGTCTGTCTGACGAGGCCCGCCGGACTGCCACTGCTCACGGTATTGGTGCCCGCGACTATGTCCTGCACTACGAGCAAGCCGGCACGACCTGGACCGGGGATAAGTGTGGTGCCTTGACTCCCGCTGCATCGGCTACCACCACGAGGTGGGCCAGTCGTGCCCGTGTCTGCCTGTCCTGATCCAGGACGTACAGGCTGTTTCCCCCAAAGACATGGCGTGATGCTTCGGTGGCTCGAAGACTCCGTTGTGGTGCATCGTGAGAACCCGGGAAATAGTGCCACTGCTTGTTGCTTGCGTGCGACAAGGGGTCTCCCCGAATCCACAGTGTTCGAGGAGACCCCGCAGCCGATGCTCTCGGCAGGACTACATGACCTGCGCCCAACCTTCACTTTGCTTGAGCGGCTTCACCCAGACGGGGATACCGCCATCAGGCACGTTGAAGGTGATTTCGCCGTGCGTGGTCAGGGCGGTGAAGGTGCCACCGCGTCGGAAAGCGAGAGCAATATCAGCCGCCTCTTCCACATCAGCGCCGCCGATTTCAATGCCCTGTTCGATGATGAACTTCTCGCCAAGGGCGTGCAGTTCGTATTTCATAACTCCTCCTCGTGAGGGAGCGGAAGCTTCGGTGCTGTCGCGGGTAGTGGTGCTGGCAAGCCTACCGACGAGAACGCGCTTGCCCTCAAGGGGAGCTGGTAATGGAAGCTTTTGTTATCTATCTGTTCCTTGCAGCCTTCGTCCTCGCTTCGACCGCTCTCTCCTGGTGGGGCGGCTACCAGATGGGATGCGAGGAGGGCGCTGCCCCCAGTGTCAACGACCGGGAGGACCTCTACAGGGGCAACCCCCATCTCTCGATCCGGATCGCTACATCACAGGCGTGCGAGCAAGTCTGTCTTCTTGGTGGTGAATTCCTCTTCGGACAGGATTCCCGCATCGCGCAGCTCGCCGAGTTTCTTGAGCTGATTCATGACGTCATCCGTGCTCGCGGCCGGTGCAGCAGGATGTTCGTTGGTGGCTTGGCGAATGCCGTCGGCCAGCTCGTTCGCGGACGCTTGTATCTGGTCCAGGATGCCGTGGCCTGCGGTTGGTGCTGGTACGGTAGGAGCGACCATTTCGCCGCGTTGGAGGCGCAGGATGGTATCGATGACACGGTCGGCGTCTCCGTGGTGGACCCGCATTGCGACATCGCCGCCGCTGGTGGTCAGGACGACCACGGTGTTCAAGCCCTTGCCTCGGCGCTTGGCCACGTGGGAGATCGAGCTGATGGGGATGATCTCGCCGTCTTCGTTGCGGCGGATTCCTGTGGCGGCTAAGGAAGCGCCCATGGTCATGACTGCTAGGCCAGCCTTGGTTCCGGTGCCGAGCCAGCCCTTGCGTGACCACTCCACCCTGTCGGGGAAGATGGTCACGGTGGCGTTCTTTCCGGCGATGTGGGACTTGAACTGTAGGAGGGGTTCCATATTTGCTCCAGGATGTTTGGTTGGGATGTAGTGCGTAGTTTCTCACCCCAATTCTGTGTCCGGCTAGGGCTTTGGTCGGATCAGATGTTCGGTTGTCTGTAATGTTGCGGAAAAGTGACAATAGGAAGTGTTGTTGCCTTAATATTTTGTTACCTGGTTTCCTTGTGTGGGTCACCTATTTGGGTATTAATTTGCCTGGCAGGCAATTCATTTAAGGTTTGGTAAGGTGGGTTATTTATGATTTGTGGCACGGGGGTTGCGTGCAGAAAGAATGTCGACCATGTGGGCTGCGCCTAGGGTGATCTGAAGCCATTGACTCGTGTTCTCCTCGTGGTCGAACTCGGTGGCGCATCACAGATGGTAGTTAATTTTTCTCGAAAAGATATGTCTGCGCTTGAAGGCCGTCCGGTCTCCGTGGGATGTCGCCGGTGGCGGGCGCGTAGCAGATCGCGACGTGAGCCGAACATGACCTCGTCGCGTCGGTCATGGGAGGATGCTGCCATGGCATACCGCGACATCCGCATCATTGGCGACCCGATCCTGCGCACCGAGTGCGACTGGATCACTGACATCGATGACTCCGTCAAGGCTCTGGTTGAGGACCTGCTCGAGACGGTCGATGAGGACGGCCGGGCCGGCCTGGCCGCCAATCAGATCGGGATCGGTCTGCGTGCCTTCTCCTGGAACATCGACGGCGAGATCGGCTACATCCTCAACCCCAAGATCGTCGAGGTCTCCAAGGACGAGTACCAGGACGGGGACGAGGGCTGCCTGTCAGTGCCGGGCCTGTGGTTCCCCACGGAGCGAGCGTGGTACGCCCGGGCTGAGGGAGTGGACCTGGACGGCAAGGAAGTCGTCGTCGAGGGGGAGGAGCTCATGGCTCGTTGCATCCAGCACGAGTGCGACCACCTGGAGGGCCACCTCTACCTCGACCGCCTCGACCGGAAGAACCGGGCCAAGGCGATGAAGGAGCTGCGGGCGCAGGGACTGTAACGTCCCCAGGACGCGAACCGGGTGGGGCAACAGGTCACGAAACCTGTTGCCCCACCCGGTTTTCAGCAGGCGATGAGGCGTCCTATGTTCGGCGTTCCTAGCCGACGCGGTGCAGCCAGCGCACGGGCGCACCGGCTCCGGCGTAGCGGAAGGGCTCGAGCTCGTCGTCCCAGGCCTGCCCCAGAGCCAGATCGAGCTCGCGGCGCATCCTTTCAGGATCAGTCGCGTAGACGAGCGCGGCACGGATCCGGTCCTCGGGGACGACGACGTTGCCGTGAACATCCGTCTGGGCGTGGAAAATGCCCAGATCGGGGGTGTGGGACCAACGGCCGCCGTCGGTGCCGACACTCGCCTCCTCGGTCACCTCGTAGCGCAGGTTCGCCCAGCCGCGCAGGGCCGAGGCAAGGCTGGCTCCTGTTCCAGCAGGCCCCACCCAGCTGGTCTCGGCCCGCATCATGCCCCGAGCCGCAGGCTGCTCGGTCCAGTCCAGGTGGACACGCGAGCCGAGCACCTCGGCCGCTGCCCACTCGATGTGGGGGCAGAGCGCCCGAGGTGCTGAATGCACGAAAAGTACACCGCGGGTGTAGGCACCGATCATGAGTATCGCCTCCTGGTTGGTTTCGAGATTCGCCTTCCCCAACGGTCTCGACCCGCAACCGGGCTCATGTCATGACGCACGCGGCATGCACGGCTTATTGTGCCTGACCATACCGGCCGGGTCCAGCGCCATGGGTCACAGGTGAGGTCTCATGGCGGCTCCCGCCCGAGCACGGCTACTGGCGGGCGAAAATTAGGGCGACGTTGTGCCCTCCGAAGCCGAAGGAGGTGCTGGCTGCGGCCGTCAGCCGGGGCAGGTCCCGGCCCTGCGGCCCGACGACGTCCAGCCCGAGCTGGGCCAGCTCCGGATCCACTCCGGCCGGCAGCAGCGTGGGCGGGGCCCAGCGCTCCCGCAGCGCCATGACGGTCAGCACCGCCTCCAGCCCCCCGGCCCCTCCCAGGAGGTGACCGGTGGCGGACTTCGTGGCGCTGACCGCCGCGTTCGGCACCGTTCTGGCCAGGACACCGGCCTCGACGACGTCGCCGGCAGGTGTCGAGGTGGCATGGGCGTTGACGTGCCCAACAGCGTCGGCGCCAAGGTCCGCGCGTTCCAGAGCCAGCTGCAGAGCTCGCTCTTGCTCCGCGCCAGATGGCTCCGGGCGTGCGACGTCGTAGGCATCGGCAGTCACCCCTGAGCCCGCCAACACGGCCAGGACCCGTGCGCCACGGGCGATGGCGTGCCCAGCGCGCTCCAGAACAAGGATCCCGGCGCCCTCACCCAGGACGAAGCCGTCGCGGTCCGGGGCGAAGGGGCGGGAGGCGGTCTGCGGGTCGGCGTTGCGCGTGGACAGGGCCCGCATGGCGCCGAAGGCGGCCACGGTCATCGGGTGGAGGGCCGCATCCGTCCCCCCGGCCACGACGACGTCGGCCCGTCCCAGCGTGATGAGGTCCGCACCATAGGCGATTGCCTCGGCCCCGGAGGCGCAGGCCGAGACCGGAGCATGGATGCCGCCGTGGGCTCCCATCTCGATACCGACAGCGGCCGCCGGGGCGTTGGGCATGAGCGCTGGGACCGCCGTCGGCAGAACCCGCCGGGGCCCCTTGTCCCTCAGCGTGTCCCAGGCCTCCATGACCGACAGGACCGGCCCCATGCCCGGGGAGACGGACACCGCTAGGCGCTGGGGGGCGACCTGCGGGGCCCCCGCTTGCTCCCAGGCCTGGCGGGCGGCCAGCAGTGCGCACTGACTGGCGCGGTCGAGGCGGCGCAGCTGGCGGGGCGGAAGCATCTCGGCAGGATCGACCGCCAGGGGGGCTCCGATCCGCACAGGCAGGTCATGGCTCTCGACCCACTCGTGCTCGAGGGTGCGAACCGCGCAGGTACCCTCGTGCAGGGCGCTCCAGGTGGACTCAATGTCCGCGCCCAGAGGATTGACGGTCCCCAGTCCGGTGACGACGACGTCGTCGGGGCGGCACTCGGCTTCCGGGCTCATGTGTGTCGTCAGGCCTTCTTGGAGGTCACCAGGTCGACCAGCGCTCCAACAGTAGGCAGGGTCGGGATGAGGGAGTCGTCCAGGGTTACACCGAAGCGCTCCTCAACCTGGGTGGCGATGGTTAGCAGACCCAGGGAGTCGACATCGAGGTCCTGGGCGAAAGTGGTGTCCCTAGTAATGTCCTTGGCGGCGACGCCGGACTCCTCGCTGACGATCTGGATGATGACGGACAGGACGTCGTCGTTGCTCTGCTCAGCCATGGTGGCTCCTTCTGGCGCCGCGACGGAGTATCCAGGATCCGTGACGGCGCTGTGACTCGATGATGGTTGTGGTTAGCCGGCGGCTGCGCCGCAGGTCAGATCATTGTCCCAGATGAGAAGGGGTGCTCCTGAACCAGTGGACCGCCAGGGTCGGTTTGCGGCCGGGGCACGGTCATAGCGCCACGACCGGACCTGTCCGAGGGTGACGGACGGGTCCGGTCGTGAAGGAGTGGACGAGGGTGCGTATTAGGGCGCGGCGCGTCAGGCCTCCCGACTGACAGCCAGGCGGCCCACGATAATCGCCATGTGCAGCATGAGGCCGTCACGGGCGTTCGTTGCGTCCCAGCCGACCTGTTCACTGACCCGACCCAGGCGGTAGCGCACCGTGTTGGCGTGTACGAACAGGTTCCGGGCGGTGGCCTCCAGGCTCCCACCCAGTGCCAGGTAGGTGGCCACCGTACTCTCGAAGGGGTCGCCCATTTCGTGGAGGGGTGCGTGTACCAGATGAAGGATCTGCTCGCCGGCAAGCTCGTCGCCGGCCAGGAGCCGCTCGGGGAGGAGGTCGTCGGCATGAACCGGGTTGGGTGCCTCAGCCCAGCCGGGCAGGGCCCGTAGGCCGGCCAGGGCTGAGCGCAACGATCGGCCCGCGTGCGAGATGCCGGGCACCACCGGGCCGACGACGGCCGACCCTCCCAGGCTGCCTGCCACCTGCATGGCCGCCTGGTCCACCAGCTGCTCAGCGGTGGCCTCTCGGCCGGAGTGCTTGGACGCCGGAACGTGGGTGGTCGGGCTGTCGCCCAGGACAATGAGGACGGAGTCTCCGCGCACGGATACCAGACAGTCGCTGGCGAGGTTGCGGCACTCGTGACGCAACCTGGAGACACCGAGCGCATCAAGAGAGGTCTTGGCGGCGATCGCCACCACAGGACCGGTGCCGTTCCAGCCGGCAGTTCCCGCCCGGGTCGCGGCGTCCTCGGGGGCGTCGTGAAGCATCGCGTCGACCGCTACTGACTCCAACCGAGCATCCCAGGCGCCGCGGGCCTCAGCCGCACGGGCATACACCTCGGCCGCGGCGAAGCCAACGTCACGCCCGAAGGTCAGGACGAGGATGCGGACGGCGTCATGGTCCTCATCCGGCACGACGCGGGGAGCCTCGTCCACAACGACGTCGAGGACCGTGCGTACCAGAGCCAGGGTCTGCTCAAGGGTGATGACACCGGTTAGAGCAGCAGGGGCCACGGAGAAGATCTGGGAGGGGACCAGCGGGGTCGAGGGGTCCTCCGCCGAGTCGACGAACATGGTGACGCCCAGACGGGCCACCGCAGCGATCTGGTCACGCGAACCCTCCGGCAGGGTTCGGTAGAAATCATGGGCCGAACTGATGCGGTCCAGTGAGTGTTCAATAATTGTGTCCTGCGCCTGTCGCAGTGCAGACACTCCCGGAGCGCTCAACTCATCCATGCTGTGGATGCTACCGACTGGAATATCCTGAGGACAGTAGGTTCCCGTTTGGCGCGGCGTGCGATCCGACACGAGTATGTGTTGAAAATACGGGGATAACTGAGGGTGGTGTGTCGCGAGAACGGAGAGGATTACGCAGGTTACAATAGCGTAACCATTGTGGAAGCCATGGTATGTGAATCTGCAATGACCTGAATGTGTGCGTCGTATGCCAGCATGGAGACGCACAGGCAGGTGCCTAGCTAGACAACTCGGAGGCTCAGGATGACGAAGGCAACCCGCACAGAGGAAGATCTTCTTGGTGCACGGGAAGTTCCATTGGAAGCCTATTGGGGAATCCATACGCTGCGTGCGATGGAGAACTTCCAGATCTCTGGATCGGTGGTCGGTGATGAAGAGGCCTTTGTTCGCGGCATGGTGCAGGTGAAGAAGGCGTCAGCGTTAGCGAACGGTGACCTCGGGGCTCTTGACCCGGAGGTTGCTGGTGCGATTGTGTGGGCGTGTGACCAGGTGCTGGTTGCTGAGCGCTGCCTCGATCAGTTCCCAGTCGACCAGTTCCAGGGGGGTGCTGGGACCAGCGTCAACATGAATACCAACGAGGTGATCGCCAATCTCGCGCTGGAGTACCTGGGATACGCCAAGGGTCGTTATGACATCATCAACCCCAATGATCATGTCAACAAGTCCCAGTCGACGAACGACGCCTATCCGACCGGATTCCGTCTGGGGCTGTTCACCCTAGTCGCCTCGCTCGTCGAGGAGCTCGAGCGACTCATCGTGTCGATGCGATCCAAGGGGAAGGAACTCGTCAATGTTCTGAAGATGGGACGTACCCAGCTTCAGGATGCGGTTCCGATGAGCCTAGGACAGGAGTTCGAGGCCTTCGCCGTTCTGCTGGAGGAGGAGGTGAGCCGGCTTCACAACAACGCCGCCCTACTTCTGGAGGTGAACCTCGGGGCCACGGCGATCGGCACAGGGCTCAACACGCCGCCGGACTATCAGAGCACTGTTGTCGGACGTCTGCGGGAGGTCACGGGGCTGGACATTCGAGGAGCGCATGACCTGCTGGAAGCCACGAGTGACACGGGCGCCTACGTCTCGATGCACGCGGCGATCAAACGCCTGGCGGTGAAGCTGTCCAAGATCTGTAACGACCTGCGACTACTGTCCTCCGGACCTCGTGCGGGGCTGGGGGAGATCCGGCTGCCTGAACGCCAGGCCGGTTCCTCCATCATGCCGGCCAAGGTCAATCCGGTCATCCCGGAGGTGGTGAACCAGGTCTGCTTCAAGGTCATCGGAAACGACGTGGCGCTGACCTTCGCCGCCGAGGCAGGGCAGCTTCAGCTCAACGTCATGGAACCGGTGATCGCCCAGACCATCTTCGAGTCCATCAATCTGCTCACCCGCGGGATGTCAACCCTTCGGGAACTGTGCATCGTGGGGATCGAGGCCAATGAGGAGGTATGTCGTCGCAATGTGCTGGACTCGATCGGAATCGTCACCTATCTCAATCCGGTGATCGGTCATCACAATGGCGACCTGGTGGGCCGTGAGTGCGCCCGTTCTGGACGCAGTGTGCGAGAGGTCGTGCTGGAGATGGGGCTGCTCGAGGAGTCTGTTCTTGACGAGATTCTCAGCCCGGAGAACCTTCTGCGTCCCCATTTCCGCGACTTGAAGGTCTACTCGGGATCCGACCCGTCGACTCCGCCGGTTGTGTCCACCGCTCCTGACTTGGGGGAGTAAGGGGAATCTGTCTTCCGAGGGTCGGCGGGCGGTCAGCGGCTAGTTGCGCTGCCTCGCCGACGTCGGAAGGCTGCTTCCAGCTCTACCGCGAACGGCATCACGAGAAGGATCGGCAGGAGCGGACGACAGGAGCGTGAACGTCCTTGCCGATGATGTTGAGCCCCTGTGGATCCACCTTCGCCTGTGGAGGCCTGGAGTGCCAGAAGACGTAATTCTGGCTGTCCCCGTCGTTGGAGCCGAACGTGACTTTATTGGAAGCGCCGATCCAGACCGTGTTGTCAAAGCCGTTGACGGTCAGTGAATCGATCTCCCCCTCGATGATGACCACGAGACTTTGTGCGGTGATTTTTACGTCTCGTGCGCCCGCCGAGACCTTGACCACCTGATCGGTGGAGAGCTCGTTCGCGGTGACACTGACCTGGTCGGAGGCCGGCATGACCTTGGTGACCTGGGCCTCCGCCTGGGATCGGGTGTCTTCCGCGTCGTTGTCGGTCAGCTCGTCGTCGTAGTCCTGGATGTCGGAGGACGTGCAGTTGCCGTACTCCAGCGGATCCATGGGACTGGTGTCCTCCAGCTTCCCAGTGGGCTCTTCCTCAGCCTCCTGAGCGGCGGCGTCGTGGGTCTGGTCCGGCGGGGTAGAGGACGCCCCCCTTGCACCGGTCCAGCCGACCGAGCAACCGGACAGGGTCAGCAGGCATGCGGCCATGAAGGAGGTGGAGCGCAGGAGCGAAGAGCGGGACAAGGAAGGACCTCATTCGGCAGACATGGTGGTGCCGGTGGAACACGGAAGACCGCGTTCCACCGGCACCACAATTGGTCAGTGCGTCCAACTATAGCCGCACGGGGCGGATCAGGACTCCCCTCCCTGGGACCCGGAGGTGCCTGCATTGACGTTGGTCAAGTCGTAGCGGGCAACGGCCTGGGCCAGGACGGAGCGGTCGAGGCGCCCCTGCTCCACCAGAGCCTGGAGGGCGCGCACCACCACCGACTGGGCGTCAATGAGGTAATGACGCCTGGCGGCGGCACGGGTGTCGGAGAATCCGAAGCCGTCAGCACCCAGGGTGTAGTAGTCGCCGGGCACCCAGGCACGGATCTGGTCGGGAACCAGGTGATCGTAGTCGCTGGTGGCGATGAAGGGGCCCGTGCTCTCGGAGAGCTTCTGCGTCAGGTAGGGGACCTGCCGCTCGCCGTCGGGAGCCAGGAAGTTGGCCTTCTCCACCTCCAGGGCCTGGCGCCGCAGCTCGTTCCAGCTGGTGACCGACCACGTGGCGGCACGCACGCCCCAGTCCTCGGCCAGGATGCGGCGGGCCTCCTCGATCCAGGGCACTCCTACACCGGAGGCCAGGAGCTGGACCTCGGGGCCCTCGCCGTCGGGGGCCTCGCTGATGCGGTGGATACCGCGCAGGATTCCCTCGACGTCGACGTTGTCGGGCTCGGCGGGCTGGTGGATCGGCTCGTTGTAGACGGTCAGGTAGTACATGACGTCTCGGTTGCGACCCGAGTCCGGTCCGTACCAGCGCTCCAGGGCGTCGCGCACAATGTGCCGGATCTCGTAGGCGTAGGCCGGGTCGTAGCTGACGACGGCGTCGTTGGTGGCCGCGATCATGGGGGAGTGGCCGTCCATGTGCTGGGTGCCCTCACCGGTCAAGGTGGTGCGCCCGGCTGTGGCTCCGATGATGAAGCCGCGGGTCAGCTGGTCGCCGGCGGCCCAGAACTGGTCGCCGGTGCGCTGGAAGCCGAACATCGAGTAGAAGATGTAGACCGGGATCATGGGCTCGCCGTGGGTGGCGTAGCTCGTGCCGGCCACCTGGAACAGGGAGACCGAACCGGCCTCGTTGATGCCCGTGTGCATGAGCTGACCGGAGGTGGACTCCCGGTAGGACAGCATCATGTCGGCGTCGACCGGCGTGTAGTTCTGACCCTGGGTGTTGAAAATCTTCTTGGTGGGGAAGAGCGACTCCAGCCCGAAGGTGCGCGACTCGTCCGGAACGATCGGGACGATGCGCCGACCGATGCCCTTGTCCTTGATGAGCTCCTTGAGCAGGCGCACGAAGGCCATCGTGGAGGCGACCTCCTGCTTGCCCGAGCCGCCCTTGAGGATGTCGTAGGTCTTGTCACCGGGCAGCTCGAGCTCGACGCCGGCATCGCGACGCTCGGGGATGAAGCCGCCGAGCTGGCGGCGCCGGTCCAGCATGTAGAGCAGCGAGGGGTCGTCGTTGGCCGGCCGGTAGTACGGCGGCATCTTCGGGTTGGCCTCGAGCTGCTCGTCGGTGATCGGGATGTGGAGCCGGTCGCGCAGGGCCTTGAGGTCGTCCAGCGTCAGCTTCTTCATCTGGTGGGTGGCGTTACGGCCGGCGAAGTGGCCTCCCAGGAGGTAGCCCTTGACCGTGTGCGCGAGGATGACGGTGGGCTGGCCCTTGTGCTCCGTGGCCGCCTTGTAGGCGGCGTACATCTTGCGGTAGTCGTTGCCGCCGCGCTGCAGGGCCCAGATCTCGTCGTCCGTCCAGTCCTTGACGAGCTCGGCGGTGCGCGGGTCGCGGCCGAAGAAGTGCTCGCGGATGTAGGCGCCGTCGTTGGCCTTGAAGGTCTGGTAGTCGCCGTCGAGCGTCTCCATCATGAGGTGCTCGAGGGCGTGGTCCTTGTCCGCGGCGAGGAGCTGGTCCCAGCCGCGGCCCCAGATCACCTTGATGACGTTCCAGCCCGCGCCCTTGAAGAAGGCCTCGAGCTCCTGGATGATCTTGCCGTTCCCGCGCACCGGTCCGTCGAGGCGCTGCAGGTTGCAGTTGATGACGAAGGTGAGGTTGTCCAGCTGCTGGCTGGCGGCCAGCTGCAGCATGCCGCGCGACTCGGGCTCGTCCATCTCACCGTCACCCAGGAAGGCCCAGGTGTGCTGCTGGGAGGTGTCCTTGATGCCGGCGCCCTGAAGGTACTTGTCGAACCAGGCCTGGTAGATGGCCTCAGCCGGGCCAAGGCCCATGGAGACGGTGGGGTACTCCCAGAAGTCCTCCATGCGACGCGGGTGGGGGTAGGAGGGCAGGCCGCGGCCACCGGCCGGGCGGGACTCCTCCTGGCGGAAGCCGTCCAGGTCGGCCTCGCTCAGACGGCCCTCGACGAAGGCGCGAGCGTAGTTACCCGGTGAGGCGTGGCCCTGGAAGAAGACGTGGTCGCCGCCGCCGGGGTGGTCCTTACCGCGGAAGAAGTGGTTGAAGCCGACCTCGTAGAGGGTCGCGGTCGAGGCGTAGGAAGAGATGTGTCCGCCGACCCCGACCCCGGGGCGCTGGGCACGGGTGACCATGACGGCGGCGTTCCAGCGCAGCCAGCGCCGGTAGGTGCGCTCGGCGCTCTCGTCACCGGGGAAGTAGGGCTCGTTGGCGACGTCGATGGTGTTGATGTACGGCGTCGTCGTCTCGGTGGGGACCGTGACGTTCTTCTGCCGGGCCTGAGCCAGCATGCTCAGCAGGATGTAGCGCGCACGCTTGGCGCCCTTGTCCGCGATGAGGGCATCGAGGGACTCGTGCCACTCCTTGGTCTCCTCTGGGTCGTTGTCGGTCACCTTCGTCAGGAGGCCGTCAATGAGCGGCGTGGAGTCACTGGTGGGGCTCACGGAATCCTCTTTCCTCGCGTCTGTGCGGACGGCCCGAGCCTCATTGCGTACCGTGGCGCCGATGACGGCGTCGGCGTGCGCCTGAAGTCAGGTCGCTGTGGATGACGGCCCTAATCTACGACCTGCGACGGCACGAACGCTGCACCCAACGGGAGGAAAGTCCCACCTCACGTATGATGTAGGCCACATAGCGGTGGGTTGATTTCGCTGTCGGGCGCTGTGGGCGTGGAGCCTCAAGCTGGTGACTGCACCAGAATCGACCTTCAAAGGAAAGTCCAAGGTAATCTGACGTGCGTGTTCACTTGCGCGGCTGGTGCCAGGTGCGGTGGGCTAGTACCTATCGCCTAACAGTGGGCGAGCGCTAGACGGGCTGGGCCCAGAAGGACGGTGTAAGGACGTGGCGAGTACAGCGGGTGGGGCTTTCGGCTTCGCCTCCGGTCTCATCATTCAGGAGTTCGGCTACGACGACGACGTCGACGAGACCTTGCGACAGGCCGTTGAGGCGGAGACCGGAACCGCTCTGGTGGATGAGGACTACGAGGACGTGGCTGACTCGGCCATCGTGTGGTGGCGTGATGACGACGGTGACGTCGACGACCTCACCGACCTCCTCGTGGACGCCCAGGCCAACCTTGACGGTGCAGGGCTCATCTGGGTGCTGACGCCCAAGGCACGTACCACCGGAGCCGTCCAGGCCGCCGAGGTGGAGGAGGCTGCCGCGACAGCCGGCATGCACGCGACCTCTGCCGCATCCATGGGGCAGCACTGGAGCGGTATCAGGGTCTCCAGCCGGGGGCGCTGAGGCGAGCCAATGGCCGCGCGGCGAGTTGCACCCTCAGTGCCGGAGATGAATTGGTGGCCCGTCCAGCGGAGGCGGTAAAGTCTCCGGCTGAGGCTGCCTACGCCCTCAATTGCCTGTGCAGGCACCGGAAGTTCGGGGAACGTGCTCCCGGCAGCGTCTGCACCCGGACCTGTAGCTCAGTTGGTAGAGCAACGCGTTTACACCGCGTCGGTCGTCGGTTCGAGTCCGGCCGGGTCCACCACAAGCTCCGTATACGAACCCTTGGCCTGAGTAACAGGGGCAGGGGCCGAATCATCACCTGAATTGCATCGACGACGCCCGTCCACATCGTGGACGGGCGTACTTGTTGTGGGTGCTGCACCCACCGCCGCTTGCTGCGCCGCCCATCGTAGCTGTCGGCTACCGAGTTGGTCGAAGGGTGAGGCCAGCTCTGCAGTGACGGCGGTGTGGCTCGCGGGATCGATGATGGAGATGGCGCTGCGGTGCACCGTATGCATCGAGCCTGGCTGCACGTCATCGTGGCCACCCTGAAATGCCGAGCCGCCCGACTGATCCCCAGCACCCTCATCGCAAGAAGAGGTCGCGCTCTCCGTTGTCTTCTCCACACTCTGCGTGGCGGCCGTCTGCCTACCAGCCACGGCGGCTCCGGCTCGTCGCCCTGCCTTCAGGCTGGTCTGTAGTGCTGGTGGTGGGATGATGGGGCGGCCATCTTCGTCCACCGCTGGATTGACGAGGATGCGCTCGAAGAACACCTGGTTGAGCAGCTTCTTCAGGTGATCCGGTGCCGCCAGGTACAGCCGGTGGCAGTCCTCCAGGAGGTCGAGCGCCTGGGTGAGGTGCTGCTCCACCAGGGCGGCGTCGGCCGTGTAGCCGTCTAGATCGCGCTGGATCGCAAGGATGCCGCTGGTTACCTGGTCTTGTTCCTTCTTGAGAAGATCCAGGGGGATAGCTCCGGCGTAGTGGGCTTCGAGCAGCTTGTGGCGCCGGTCTTCTAGCTGTTGCTGCCGTGTAGTTAGGCGCTGGATGTCTTGCTGGCGGTTGGCCTGGATGTGTGCGAACTCCGCGCGCAGGTAGCGCTCGATCTCGCGGCGGTCATCGCTACTGAGCCGTATCTGCTGGTAGAGCTCGGCCACGCGGGCTTCCACCTCGTCGATGAGCACCGCCTTGAAGGTGCAGTCGTGCACCCGATGGCGGCGGGCGCATACGAAGTAATGGTAGGTGCCACTGGCACGCGAGGTGGCGTGCTGCACCAGCAGGCGGGCACCACACAGGCCGCAGACGATGGTGCTCTTGAGGTGATGATTGTGCGTACGCTGCCGCTCGCCGTTGGTATGAGCGGTCAGGATGTCTTGCACCGTCTGCCAGGTGGCGGCGTCCACGAGAGGCTTGTGCGCCCCAGCGTACTCCACGCCTTGGAAGGAGATGACACCCTTGTAGTAGGGGTTTCGCAGCAGCGTTTGCAAGAGTCTGACCGAGACAGGGTTGGCAGGCTTGCGGGCGGTTGGTGGGATGGTCAGCCCACGATTATTGAGATGCTCCGCCAACCTCCGCACTGTCCAGTTACCCGCCGCATACTCGGTAAACGCCAGCCGCACCAGCGGTGCGCGCTCCTCATCCAAAGCGACCGTCCGAACCTCTCTCCCATGCTCATCCCGCCCCCGCACATTCACATACCCCAGCGGCGCCTTACCCAGTGTTCCGCCGTTTCTGGCTTTCTCGCCCATCCCCTTGATGACCTCATTAGCCAGGTTGCGGCTGTAGAACTCAGCGATGCTGCTCATAATGCCATGCAGCAGCATCCCACCAGGCGTCTGGTCGATGTTCTCCGACGTCGATACCAGCCGGACACCGGCGTCCTCGAAGGCCCGGTTGATCTCCACATCATCGGCTCGGTTGCGGGCTAACCGGTCCAGCTTGTGGACGATGACGTAGTCGATGCCGCCGTCCTGTTTGAGGTAGGCCAGCATCTTCTGCAGCTCAGGACGGTTCGCGGAGCGGGCGGACTCACCACGGTCGGCGAACTCCTTCACCACCAGCGCACCCATCGACTGGGCTTTGCGCTTATTCGCTTCACGTTGAGCGGGTAGGGAGAAGCCTTCCTCGCTACCACCACGCTGGGCCTGCTCCCGGGTGGAGACGCGGATGTATGAGACGGCCCGCTTGGGAGTGAGCTGGGCGGCCATAGCCACAAATGGGTCAGCGCCGACTGCCGCTGCACCGCCTTGTGTTGATCCTGCTTCCATACACTCAATCCTCCTTTCGCTTACCCGTTTGTCCAGACATACGAGCCATCATGGCCGATGTCTCTTTCCATTGACGCTCAGAATGCCCGCAAAGTCCAGTGCGAAGTGAAGAGGCACAGGGGGTGGAGAGTACACAGGAGAGGCTGCGAAGTACGGCGCGAGCGTGGTGCACCACTGGCTGGAACGGCCTGCCATGCACCGCGCACCTCGCATTGGCGACGGCAGCATGCTGGGGAACCATCCGTGGCTCTACCTGGTCAGATCATGGGGTGAGAGCAGTGCCTGAGGTAGCAATCAGCAGGGAGAGCGAAGCGGCACTGGGTGACTGAAGAGCAGGAGGCTGTTGAGCTCCGTGGTAGCGGAGGTACCGAGTGACGTCATGAACAGTACCGATACCTGTCTATAGGATACCGGCTGGCACCACGAAGGACCCAGCCAGGGCAGCTAACGGCCTAGCAGAGGCGACGCCACCGGGCGACAGTGGTCGCGCCTGGCCACGCAGCCAGCAGAGGAGGGGAGCCCGAGAAGGGGCACCCAGTCGCCGCCACAAAGCAGCACCAAACCGCCAGACAGCGCCGAAAGGTGTGAATGGTTGAGTGCAGCGATGCGTCGAGCGGGGCGTCTGGCGATGCGTCTTGAAGAGCAACTACTTAAAACTTCAAAAAAACTACTATGTCATCATAGGTGATGACTAAATTTTCTAAGATCGGTCACTAGTTCGGACTATGTGTCTGGCTCCGATTTTCATAAACTTGTTTTAGTTGGGCAGTATAGATGATATGGTGTGCGCAGATAGGCGTCGGCGCATTTTGCTGTCAGATGAAATGGAAGGATGTCGTAGGATGCAAAGACTAATAGCGGCAGCGACTATACTAACTGCCTTAACGGCATTCACGTCCCTAATAACAACTTGGTATGTAATTCGTTTGGATGGCCAGAGATCGAAGAGTGACGCATTTTTTCGTCTCACAGCGGTTATCAATAGTGACGACATGAGGCGAAAGCGAGGGGAGGTGTACTCCCTGAATAGGAATGAATTCTCAAAGTGGACGCCTGAACAGCGGAGTGCTGTCGATGACTGGCTGGCTTGTCTGGATTTATCGTTGACACTATATAAAGCCAATGCAATTAATCGCGACATATACATGTATATGTTCGGTGACGTAACTCTACGTACCGTCTATCAGGTTGTCCCATACTGTAACAGCGAAGTTGATGCTCGGGGCGATCAGTTCCTAATTCCGATGCGTTTAGCCATACCTGAAGTTGTTTCCAAATGGCGGTCTCTGGCTCACAAGAACAGATTTCCTTTACAGTTAACTGTGTCTCGAGAGTCTCAAATCAAAATTACTCCAGATAGCTTCGAAGGGGATGCAGCCTTAAAGTCTTTCTCTCAACTGCGTCATTAGTCTGACCCAGAACTCTTACCAAGAGCGCATTTTGATGCTGTGGTATAATTAGAATAATGTTAAAATGATTGTGTCCTTAAAAAGAGGAGTGTCCATCATGCCCATCCACCAAGACTTTCTCACCACCACCCTCACCGCCGCCGCGAAGATTGCAGCTGCGAACTTTGGCAATCTCTCTCACTCGGTCAAGGTGGGAGATCGCAATCAAGTCCTGACAGAGACCGACCTGGAGATCGGCCATTTCCTGACGGACGCAATTCGCACAGCATACCCTGACCATAATATCATCGACGAGGAGCTGGGCTGTATCGATAACGGGTCGCGCTACACCTGGGTGGTTGACCCGATCGATGGGACGAGTAACTTCGCGGTGGGGCTACCACAGTATGGCATTATGCTTGGGCTGCTCGATCACGACACACCAGTGGCTGGTGGCATAGCCCTGCCTGCCTTTGACGAGCTCTACGTTGCGACCAAGGGCGCGGGTGCCTGGTGTAATGATCAGAAAATCCATGTCTCGCGTGAAACCGACCTTGCTAATAGTCTCGTCGCCTATGGTATTGACGGCCACCCTGAGGATCCAGCCCGGACAAAGCGCGAGGCTGAACTGCTTGGTGCCATCATCCTCTCGATCCGTAATCTCCGCTCGTCTAATAGTGTCGTCGACCAAGCAATGGTTGCGAAGGGTGCCTATGGTGCCTGCGCCAACCAAACGAGCAAGATCTGGGACAACGTCGCGCAGCAGATCATTATTGAGGAAGCAGGCGGCGTCTATACCGATATTGCTGGTAACTCCATGGATTACCACAACGCCCTGAACCGCTCTCACGAGAACTTTACCTGGCTGGCGGGAGCGCCGGAGCTGCATCGGCAGTTGGTGAGGGTGGTGGAGAAACCACAGTAGATAACAGCAGATAAGAGCCACTATTTGAAGTTAATTCGGGAGTTTCTTTGATGAAATGAAATTTGAGTAGCGTTGAGTGAATTGATGCCACTAGCATGTTAATAGTTGCATACAATGTATGTTAGAGTGCATTCGTATTTTATGCGAAACAACTTGCAAACTGGTGACGGTTGAGATTTATTTGTAGGATGTTGGTCGGTCCGATCAATCTCATGTGATACGTGAGCGACTCAGTGTCCGTGCAGTGAACGTGAGTGGTTCCGCCGCCGAGTTGATTAATGAGCACCTGGAATGCTGTGGTTTTCGTTCGTCTCTCAGTGTATCCTCAGTACCCATGCTCGCTATGGAGATGCTGACCGTTGTACCGCGTTTTTCTTGACAGTAACTACGGTAACTGTTTTTGCCGGTTGGACAGGGGCAGATAATTATAAGAGTATTTGCTCGTGACATGAAGGGTATAGTCATTGAGTGTGTCAAATCGACTGAATAACTTAGATTGGGATTTTTGGAAATTTGCGTCACTCTGTTTGTTTGCGTTTGCTGTTATGGGGTGTTTCAATTCTTTCTACAGGAACGCCTTGAATGTTGTCTGTGGGGTGTGTAGTATGTGTATGCCATGGGTTTTGGCGATCATATATTATAAGAGTGATCGTGAATCTAAGATGAACGAGTATTGTGCGTTTATGATTTGCGTGTTGTCTATGGGGGTTCTGTGGGTAATCAACGACTATTTTATTGATTGTATTGTTGGTATCAGCAAACTAAAGTCGTCTGATAGTCGCGGACCGTGGTTTGCTCGGCTTATTATTAATTATGATGTCAACTCGGTTGCGACATTGTTTGTAGGGATCCAATGGTGTTTGCTATATGTGCTAAAGGGTTGTTTGCTTGGAGAATTTAAGGAACACGTCAAGAGGGTCAAGCGAGTGGGTTTTATGCTGCTGGGCACTCTCGTCAGCGCTTTGGGCTTGCCATGGGGTTTTCCTTTCTTGGTGGCTTTAGGGGAGTTATTTTTTTCTAGCCGCGATGATTTATTAGAGGTGAGCGGTGGTGGAAAGTAGTTAGCTATTTTGACGAGAAGACTAAGGAGCTCACATAAACCATCTGACCCCTCCTCTGTTCTCCCTCAGCCCTCCCACCTTCCATCTGGTCCATCCCTCTGCTTCACTCTCCCCCCAATAGCCCCACCACTCACCAAAGGCCAAGGAAGGGGAGACCAATGCAGCCAAAGACGGAAGACAACAAGAGACAGACATCACCAACCACCGACTGCCCAGCCTGGTGCATCGGCCACAACGCCGATGCACCAGACAAAGATGACGACCACCTCCACGAAGCCGCCCCAGCCCTCATACCCTGCATCACCCTAGAACGCACCACCGATGAGACTGGCACCATCCACCATCACCCCACCGCCACCGAACTCACCCTAGTGCGCTACCAATACCCACACGACAGCGACACCTGGCTCTACATAGGCGACGGCTCCCACACTCACGGCCTCGACATCACCCTAGAGAGCGCCCGTCGGCTGGTGAGCACGCTGGCTCGGTATGTGGAAGATGAGGGGTGAGTGGGTTGCGGCTGGCTGAGCGACGTCGTTGCTGACAATGAGCGCGCCGTCTGCTGGTGGCGTTCGGCCTGGTGCTACACATCTGCTGTGTGCCGCTCATGCAGCACCGGGTCTGGGACGCAGGGCAATGCCGGTGGTGTGGAGGTAGCGGCGGACGGTCTCGGCATGCACGCCGAACTGGCGGCCGATGGTGGCGCAGGACTGGCCGGCGAGGTAGTGCTGCTCGGCCTGGTGCTTCTGCTCGTCGCTCAAGCCACGTGGCCGGCAGGGGATGCCCCGAGCGGCGCGGAGGTCACTGACCTGTTGCCTGCTGATGCCATAGCGCTGGCAGATCTCGCGTACTGGCGTGCTCTGCTGGTACAGGGTGATCACCTCATCCTTCTGCGCTGGCGTAAGGCGGGTGTGATGCTGGCGCAGGCGCTGAGGCGGGGGAGTGGCTATGGTGGTCGTAGTGGTTCTGTTGTCGGGTGGCAGCGTCTTGGCGAACTTCAGTAGTGTCTGCCAGTTCTTGGTGACAGAGGTAAGGAGGGCCACCACAAGCTTCCGCCGCCCCGCCCCGTCGCGGACGCCGTTGGCGAGGTTCCTCAGGCGCGCTTGGCGAACCGGTGGCACTGGTCGGCATGGGTCCCGAAGTGCTGGGGGCGGTGCTGTCCGCGGACAATGACCTGATCGTCGACCCAGCGCTCCCACTGTGTGGCGTGCCTCCGCTCGCCAGCCCCCAGCGGCATCGCCACGCCGGCGTCGAGCAGGTCGTCGAGGATCAGGAACGAGGGCTCGGGAGTCTCGACGTCCCAGTCGATGAGCCCCCATGGCCCGTCGGGGCTGAGGAGAACCAGCGAGCGGTTGAGATCGTGCAGGTCGTTGAAGTGCTCGTCCTTGCCACTCGTGGAGCTCCAGTACCAGCGTGCCAGCCGGAACGACTCCGACACCTGCGTCCAGCTCCGATAACGCTCTCGCAGCCCCTGATCCAGGATCGCGAGCGTGTCCCAGGTCTCGTCCTCGGTCAGCCACCCCAGCGCGAATCCACAGCGCGTCAGCATGCCGGCACGCACCAGGTCCCAGGCGGAGAAGTCCACGTTGCGGATGTCGCGATCATTGTTGAGCATGCGCTCGAGGCGCCACAGTGTCTCTGCTGCGTCTGAGGATGACTCGGCAGTCTCTCGTAGTTCGTGGCGTTCGGCCTCCGCCAGGGAGGTGTCGACCCAGCGGGCGCGCTCGGCATCGAAACTGGTGCGGTGCCCGGAGGTGATGAGCCAGTGGACCTGGGAGAGAAGGTCGGCGCGCGAGCACACTCCCCAGTCGAGGGAGAGCATGGTGCGCGTGCCGTCAAGATCGGAGCAGGCGAGCCGGTCCCACGGGTCCCGGCGGCACAGGGAGTACGGCGCGCAGATCGCCAGGAGTCGCTCATGCGGGCCGGCGGTGAACTCGTCGGGCTCGGAGTGTCTGACGGGTCGATGATGCTCGGTGAGCTCATTCCATGTGGACTCCTCGCCCCGGTGCGGGGTTGAGGCTGCCTTATCGCGGCGCAAGCGTATTTTTTGATGGATTGATTTGGAGATCTCGACGGTGGCGATCACTCCAAAAACTACCAGCGCGGCGGAGAGGAGCAGGGTCTGCATGGACATGACGAGAATTGTGCAACATGTGAACAGGTGAGTGCCACATTGATGTGCACGCCTCGACTCAAGATTATTGAGTTGAATGCCTGTTTATTTACAGACTGTTGATGAAAGCTTCGAGGCGCTTCATTCCTTCGTGCAGCTCGTCGCGAGAGGCCGCGTAGGACAGTCGAACGTGGGTGCGGGCCGTGGTCGTGGAGAAGTCCTGTCCCGGAGTAAGGGCCACATGAGCCTCCTCCAGGGCGCGGTGACAGAAGGTCTGGGCGTCAAGACCCGTGGAGGAGACGTCGAAGTAGACGTAGAAGGCGCCGTCGGGCAGGACCGGGACCGGAAGGCCGATGCGTTGCAGCCCGTCGAGCACGATGCTCCTGCGGGCGAGGAGCTCTTGTCTGCGTTGCTCGCACACGGAGATGGATTCGGGGGAGAAGGCCGCCAGCGCGGCCTGCTGAATAGGTGTCGAGGCGCACAGGAAGTAGTTCACCGCCAGGTTCTCGGCGGGGGCTAACAGCTCCTCGGGAAGAATCGCCCAGCCCAGGCGCCATCCCGTCATCCCGAAGTACTTGGAGAAGGAGTTGATGACGATCGCATCAGGATCGGCTTCCAGGACGGTGCGCGCAGGCCTGCCATCCTCGCCTGGATCAGCCAGGCCCAGGTAGATCTCGTCGACGATCCGCCAGGCACTGCGTTCGCGCGCCAGCTCGCAGATCGATGCCAGCTCCTCGAAGGGGATGGATGTGCCTGTGGGGTTGGACGGGGTCGCCAGCATCACCGCGCTCGTCTGGGGAGTCCATGCCGCCTCGGCTGCGGCCCGGTCCATCTGGTATCGGCTGGCAGGACTGGTGGGGGCCAGAACGATCCGGCCGCCGTAGGTCTCCACCAGCTGCCGGTTGCAGGGGTAGGACGGATCAGCGATGACGACGTCGTCACCGGCCTGCGTGGTGGCGGCGGCCACCAGCAGGAGTGCCGACGACGCACCGGTGGTGACGACGATCCGAGCGGGATCGACCTCGACGCCGTGCCTGTCCCGGTAGAAATCCGCAATGGCCTCACGCAGTGCGAGCAGGCCCAGGGCGGGGGAGTAGGGCAGTGGCCGGCCGTCCATGACACGGCACATCTCCTCACGGACCGCGGGAGGGGCGCCGAAATCAGGCTCACCCAGGCTGAGCTTGGCAATCGAGTGGCCCTCCGCCTGGAGGACCCCGGCGCGTTCGCCGATGCTCATCGCATAGAAGGGCTGAGCGGCTGTGGCCCGGGCGGCGATCTTCATGACGACTCCTTGACGCGGGGGCAGAACAGGACCAGTGTCCCCCTTCCGGTAGCGGGAGGGCAAAGGTGTGTTGATGGGACGCCGATGTGTCGAGAATCGGAGGTGAGGGTTTGTATAGCGATGCTGTGGTGCCTCCGGCGGGACTCGAACCCGCACGCCCGTAGGCAGCGACTTTTAAGGTCGCGGTGTCTACCGATTCCACCACGGAGGCGAGAAGCGCCCCCAATATGTGAATAAAAGGGGCGTCAGTACCCCCACTGGGATTCGAACCCAGGACCTTGTGTTTATCAGACACGATACGAGGTATAAGCTCGCTGCTCTAACCGCTGAGCTATGGGGGCGCGGCCACCGCATCGACGGCGTCGAGGAGGCAGACGCTGCCGGCACCGGCGGGGCCAACAGCGCGGAAGTAGGTTACCCCAAATGGTGGCCGCGTCGGTCGTTTTCCCCACTGTGTTCCGTCAGGCATGCCCTCGCACAGGCTCTGTGGTCCTCCGGGTCCGCCAGGTCTGAGGAACTGCCCTCCCTACCGCTAGCCTGGTCGCATGAGTCACACTCCTGCACCCGCATCTCCCGAGGCTGGACGCGAGCCCTCGCCCCGCACTCCGGAAGGCCACCTGACCGTCGGTGACGTCGTCGCCCTCGTGGAGGCCGCCGCACCTCCCGGCCTGGCCGCCTCCTGGGACTCCAACGGGCTCATCTGCGGCGACCCCGCCGAGCCGGTGCGCAGCATCCTGCTGGCCGTCGACCCGGTGACAGCCGTCGTCGAGGAGGCTATCGACGCCGGTGTCGACATGGTTATCACCCACCACCCCCTCTACCTGCGCGGTACCGACCACGTCGCGGCCACCGACCCCAAGGGCCGCACCGTCCACCGCCTCATCCGGGCCGGCATCGCGCTCCTCAACGCCCACACCAGCCTCGACGCCGCCCACGGGGGAGTGGCTGACGCCCTGGCCGAGCGCGTCGGTCTCGTCTCCACCGTCCCCCTCGAGCCCGACCCCGCCTCCCCGGATCAGGGTATCGGACGGATCGGCACGCTCCCGCAACCCGTCACTTTGCGCCAGCTCGCTGAGGACGTCGCCGCTGCCCTGCCCGACTCCGCCCCCGGCCTCCTCGTGGGCGGGGACCTGGACGCCGTCGTCGAACGCATTGCCGTCTCAGGTGGGGCGGGCGACTCTCTCCTGCAACGGGCCCGGCAGGCCGGAGCCGACGTGTTCCTCACCGCCGACCTGCGCCACCACCCCGCTTCCGAGCACCTGGAGGACGGCCGCCCCTACCTCCTGTGCGGCACCCACTGGGCCACCGAGTGGGTCGGCCTGGAGCCCCTGGCCCGCAGGCTCACTGAAGGTGCCCACGCCTGCGGAGCCTCGCTGTCCGTCCAGGTCTCCCGTATTGTCACGGACCCGTGGGCGCTGCGCCTGCCCACCGGACCTGACCGGGCATGAGAGGATTCGCAGCAACAACGTGTACGCACCTGAAGGAGCACCCGCCGTGACAAGCGCCCCTATCGCCCAGCAGCGCCTTCTCATCGACCTGCAGGACCTCGACTCCCGCCTGGCACGGCTGCGTCACGAGCGCAAGCACCTTCCGGTCCTCACCCGTATCGAGGCGGTCATTGAGCGCCTCAAAGTCAACAAGCGCGCAGCCATCCAGGCCGAGGCCGCCCTTGACGAAGCCAAGAAGCAGGCCACCCGTAGCGAGGACGAGGTCGGTCAGGTTGTGCGCCGGGCTGAGGTGCTGCGCGAGCGTCTCCACTCCGGAACCAGCGCGGCCCGCGACCTCTCCGCCATCCAGGGGGAGATCGACCAGCTCGGCCAACGCCAGTCAGCCTTGGAGGAGGCGCAGATCCTGGCGATGGAGGCGCTCGACTCCGCCCGGCAGGAGGCAGAACGCCTCAGCCAGGAGGAGTCGGAGATCCGTGCGGCCGGCCGTGAGCTCACCGCCAAGCGTGATGCCGAGTTCGCCCGACTCGATGAGGAGATCGACTCCCTGGAGAACCAGCGGGCAGACTTGGCTGGGACCATTGAGGCACCTCTCCTGGCCGACTATGAGGCCGTCCGCACCTCCACCGGTGGGCTCGGCGCCGTTGCCATGAGGGGCCGCACTGTTGAGGGCGGCGCTGTCGAGATCAGCCCCCAGGAGCTGGCCCGTATTGTGGCCGCCCCGGCCGAGGAAGTCATCCACGCCGAGGAGAACGACGTCATCATCGTGCGTATGGATATCTGACGGCGGCCGCGTCTGAAGTCGGCCGTCACCGGCTTCAGCGAGTCACCAAAGTAAGTACCCGTCGCCCCTGCCGGTCCGGCTCGCAGACCTCGACGTCGTCGATGCCCTTTAGGCCCCGGGCGACACTCGCAACGTCATCCACCTGTGCGTGCTCAGGCACGGATTCGGCGGCGACGGCTCTGAGGAGCTCTCCGGTGAGCAGTCCGCGAGCGTGCTTGGCCATGTGGGAGACCACCTTGCGCGAACCGTTGTCGGCGGTGCGCACCACGCGCACGCTGACGACCTCAACGCCGTCGCGCGCGGACGGCTTCCACGCGGCCGCATAGTCCGCCGACCGGCAGTCCACCACCAGTCCCTGCGCAGCCATCTCAGTGAGCGACGACGCCAGGTGCTGCTTCCAGAACGCAGGCAGGCGCCCCGGCCCGGGCAGGGACGTGCCCATCGACAGGCGGTGGTCGGGTACCAGGTCAGTGGGGGACAGGATGCCCCACAGTCCCGAGAGAACAACACAGTGGCGCTCCAGAGCAGCCCGGCCGGCCGCCTCCTCGGCGATCGAGTCGAGCCGGGCGGCCTCGTACAGGACCCCGGTGAACAGCTGATGGGCGGGGACACAGGGTGAGGTCTCCAGCACTAGGTTCGTTCCCACCTGCTCGGCGCTGCGCGGCCCCAGCCCCAGGACGGAGGCCGCCTCATCGCTCCGGCTCACCTCAGCCAGCGCGGACATCACCTCGCGGCGCGCAGCAGTGAGCCTGTCCGCGTCCAGGAGCGAGTCAAGATCCAGTGATGGTCCACTGGTAGGAGCAGTCTTTCCCTCAGAGGGAGGAAGCAGGATGAGCACCCGCACATGATAGGCGGCTCCCGGGAAGTCAGGGTCCCGACGGCGGACGCGTCCCCGTGCTGTTGCACCACGGCGCTACACTAACCCGTGCGGACGAGCCGACCGGGCGGCCGCGGTACCGCCACCGCCTTCATAACGGTGGCGGGCTGAGGAACGTCCGGGCTCCACAGAGCAGGGCGGTGGCTAACGGCCACTCGGGGTGACCCGCGGGACAGTGCCACAGAGAGCAGACCGCCCATCGGACACCGGTGGGTAAGGGTGAAAGGGTGGGGTAAGAGCCCACCAGCGCGGCGGGTGACCGTCGCGGCTCGGTAAACCCCGCCCGGAGCAAGACCGCACAGCTGGCGCTTGAAGGCTGCTCGCCCGAGTCAGCGGGTAGGTCGCATGAGGCCGCTGGCAACAGCGGTCCAAGATGAATGGTCGCCACCGCCCAGGCCGGTAACGGCGGGCGGCAACAGAACCCGGCGTACAGGTCGGCTCGTCCGCACGAGAGAACGTGTGGAAACGGCTGTGGCCCGCCAGGATCCTGGCGGGCCACAGCCGACGTCGTATGAGGTGGATGGTGGTGTGGCGTTACTTCGCCGCCACGTAGACCTCATTCTTGTTGTCCACCTGAGAGAAAGCGCTCACCGCGAAGGCGCCCTTCTTCTCATTGGCGGCGGACTCGTCAACGAGGAAGACGAAATCGCCCTTCGCCTTGCCTCCGTCGCGGGGCATGCTTTGGCGGCTGAAGAGTGACTCCCCGCCGATAAGCAGCTCCGATTCTGCCGTGTTTCCGTCGTGGGTGAAACCGATCTTCAGATCGTACCCATCGAACTGTCCTTGACCGTGGTAGGTGATCTCAACGGGAACGCGAATATACACCTTGCCGGCAGGGGGCTCCTTGTAGCTGTACTGGTTCGTGGCAGCCTTGATGGACTCAGTGGCGTTCCACTCGACATCCCCGAAGGTGACGTCCACTGATGCCTTAGGGTCGTCGTCGTACTTGCCTGCATTCAGGGTGATTGCACCGGCCTTGGGGTCGATGGGGTCCTTCTCGCTTGAGCCGGGGCCATTACTGCCCGACTTGCCGGTCTTCTTCGGATCCGGGCTGTCGGTCTCGTCAGAGTCACTCGACTTCTTGTCGGAGTCGGGGGCGGACTTCTTCTGGTGGTTCGGCTCCGAGCTTGAGGTGCTGTCCGCCTTGTTGTCGGACTCACTGGAATCGCCCTTGAACAAGAAGATGCCACCGATGACCAGAACGACCACGACGACTGCAGCAATACCGGTCCAGAACCACCACTGCTGAGTCAGCGGCTTGGAGCCATTGCCGGAGCCGGCCGGAGCGGCGGCATTGGGCTGCCACCCGCCGGTGGGAGGCTGCATGCCTCCGGCAGCCCCCTGGGGCTGGAAGGGCGTGGGCGACTGGGCGTAGTCCATGTTGGCCGCGTAAGGGCTGCCCCCAGTTGCGGGAGCGCCGGCATAGTCTCCTGAGGGAGCGGATGCCGACATGCCTGTCGGGTCGGCAACCTGTGAGGCAGTGCCCAACGAGGCCGTCGGGGCGGTCGACACCGCCTGGGTCGGAGCCCATGCCGGATCTGTCTCGGTGGTGTCACCTGCGGCCGAGGCAGCTGAGGCGCTGGAGGCGGCGGAGTCGTCGACCCAGATCTGCCAGCCCTCAGGAGCCGGTCCCCAGGCCGGGTCGGGCTGCCAGCCTGCAGGCGGTTCGAAGCCCTCGGGTGGCGCGGGCCAGTTCGGCGGTGGATTGAAGCGCAAAGCCATGAGAACCTCCGGGAGGAAATAAACAGGGAGAAACCCGCATGGGCTTCCTGGGCAGAATAGAGATGTCCGCTACCCAAGGACCCTACGTCGTCACCTTATCGCGAGGCAACGTGACGCCGCTCGACCGTCCTGGATGTGGATGGGTAGCCATACCCAATGCCTCACCCAATGCCTCAAGGCAGGGTGAGCACGTCGGCGCCGTCCTCGGTCACCACGAGCGTGTGCTCGAACTGCGCAGTACGGGAACGGTCCTTAGTGACCACCGTCCAGCCGTCGTCCCACTGCTCCCACTCGATGCCACCCAGGGTGAGCATCGGCTCGATGGTGAACACCATGCCCGTCTCGATGACGTCGTCGTGCAGGGGAGCGGCGTCGTAGTGGGGGATGATGAGGCCGGAGTGGAACGCCTCGCCGACGCCGTGTCCGGTGTAGTCGCGCACCACCCCGTAGTCGAAGCGCTTGGCGTAGGCCTCGATGACGCGGCCGATGACATTGACCTCGCGACCCGGCTTGACGGCCTTGATGCCCCGCTCCATCGCGGTGCGGGTGCGCTCGATGAGCAGCTCCGTCTCGCGATCGACCTCGCCGACGGCGTAGGTGGCGTTCGTGTCGCCGTGGACCCCGCCGATGTAGGCGGTGACGTCAAGATTGATGAGGTCTCCCTCGTTCAAGCGGGTCGAGTCCGGGATGCCGTGGCAGATGACCTCATTGATCGAGGTGCAGATCGACTTGGGGAAACCCATGTAGCCCAGGCACGAGGGGTAGGCGCCGTGGTCGCACAGGTACTCGTGGGCGATCCGGTCGAGCTCATCGGTGCTCACCCCCGGGGCGATCGCCGTGGCAGCCTCGGCCAGGGCGCGGGCGGCCAGTCGCCCCGCGACCCTGATCCGCTCGATCGTCTCGGCATCCTTGATCTCCGAGGCCGTGACGCGCTCGGGGCCGTCGTGGAACATGTACTCGGGGCGTGCGATGGACGCAGGCACATGACGCTCAGGACTGAGCGTCCCGGGAGTCAGCGTGCCACGCGGCGCGCGGTCGGCCAGTGAGACCGAGGACGCAGGGGAAGCCGAAGAAGTCATGGTCGTAAGCATAGAAGGAGGCATCCGGTTCGCGGGACCTTCCCTCCGGCCAGTGGTTCAGGGCCTCCGCCATGACGCTGTGGGTCTTGTCACGGTCAGAAGCCGTCAGGAGCTGAACCAGTGCTTCTCCGCGGGGAAGGACTCCTCGCGTACCGCGGTCCCGTAGTCGGCGGCCGCCTGCCTGAGGGCCTCGCCGACTTGTCCGAACTGGTGGGCGAAGCGCGGAGACCAGTCCGTCATCCCGGCCATGTCCGTCCACACCAGGACCTGACCGTCGCAGCGCGCGCCAGCGCCGATACCGATCGTGGGGATCGTGAGCGACTCGGTGACGCGCGCGGCCAGGGGCTCGGGCACCATCTCCAGGACCAGGGCGACCGCCCCCGCTTCGGCCAGTGCTTGCGCGTCGGCCAGCAGCACGTCAGCGGCCTCGCCACGGCCCTGAACCCGGAAGCCGCCGAGCATGTTGACGCTCTGTGGAGTGAACCCCAGGTGCCCCACCACCGGAATGCCCGCCTGGGCCAGTGCCCTCACGCTGGCTGCCCGGGGGCTGCCGCCCTCGAGCTTGACGGCATTGGCCCCGGCCTTCATGAGACGTACCGCGCTGGCCAGTGCCTGCTCGGGACCGGCCTCGTACGTGCCGAAGGGGAGGTCGGCCACAACCAGGGCGCGCTTGGTCGCCCTGGCCACCGAGCGGGTGGCCACTACCATCTCGTCAAGCTCCACCGGCAGCGTGGAGTCATGCCCCAGCATGACGTTGCCGATGGAGTCGCCCACCAGCAGCAGGTCGGTTCCCGCCGCATCCAGGATCTGGGCGGTCACGGCGTCGTAGGCGGTGAGCATGACCAGCTTGGTGCCGTCCTTCTTGGCAGCCGCCAGGTGATGAACGCGCACGGGCTTACCGCCTGCGACGACGGGAGCGGACGTACCGTAAGGGGACTCGGGTGTAGCCATGGCATGAGGCTACCCGAGGTGTTGCAGTGCGCCTGCGCGTCGGACGGGCCACTGACCTTCCTCTGACCTCCTTCGCCGTGGGCGTTGTCCGAAACCTGCCTGACGCACCCGCGCACTAGGCTGGACCAAGCAGAACGTCTCAGGCGCAAGAACGCCGGCCACGCCGTCGGCCCGCTGCCGCACCCCACGCTGAGGAGGCACCATGGACAAGCAGCAGGAGTACGTGCTCCGAGCCATCGAGGAACGCGACATCAGCTTCATCCGCCTGTGGTTCACCGACGTCTCCGGACAGCTCAAGTCCGTGGCCATCGCACCGGCCGAGGTCGAGAGCGCCTTCGAGGAGGGCATCGGCTTCGACGGATCGGCGATCGAGGGACTGACGCGCGTCTTCGAGTCCGACATGCTCCTGGCCCCCGACCCCTCCACCTTCCAGATGCTGCCCTGGCGGGACGGGGACAACGGCGTGGCCCGCATGTTCTGCGATGTCCTCACGCCCGACGGCGAGCCCGCCCGCACCGACCCGCGCTCCGTGCTCGAGCGTCAGCTAGCTCGGGTCGCCGAGGCCGGCTTCACCTGCTACATCCACCCGGAGATCGAGTTCTACCTGGTCAACCGTGACGCCGACGGGCGCATCCGCCCCACTGACGACGCCGGCTACTTCGACCACGTGCCCGGGGGCACCGCCCACGACTTCCGCCGCCAGGCCATCCTCATGCTCGAGCAGATGGGGATCTCGGTGCAGTTCTCCCACCATGAGGGTGGCCCTGGCCAGAACGAGATCGATCTGCGCTTCGCCGACGCCCTGTCCATGGCGGACAACATCATGACCTTCCGCGCCGTCGTGGAGGAGGTGGCACTCAAGGAAGGCTGCTTGGCTACCTTCATGCCCAAGCCCTTCCCCGACCAGTTTGGCTCGGGCATGCACACCCACTTCTCCCTGTTCGAGGGCGACCGCAACGCCTTCTTCGACCCCTCCGGCCAGTACCAGCTCTCCGCCACCGGTCGCTCCTTCATCGCCGGCCTGCTGCACCACGCCTCGGAGATCACGGCTGTCACCAACCAGCACGTCAACTCCTACAAGCGCCTGTGGGGAGGGGATGAGGCTCCCAGCTACGTGTGCTGGGGCCACAACAACCGCTCCGCCCTGGTGCGCGTGCCCATGCACAAGCCCGGCAAGGCCCAGTCCGCGCGCGTGGAGTTCCGCGGCATCGACTCCTCGGCCAACCCCTACCTGGCTTACGCGGTCATCCTGGCAGCGGGGCTCAAGGGCATCGAGGAGGGCTACGAGCTTCCCCCCGAGGCCGAGGACGACGTGTGGGCACTGTCCGAGATGGAGCGCAAGGCCCTGGGGATCCACGCCCTGCCCACCTCCCTCAAGAGCGCGGTGGCCGCCATGGAGCGCTCCGACTTGGTGGCTGACACCTTTGGTGAGGACACCTTCGAGTTCTTCCTGCGCAACAAGCGCCGCGAGTACCGGGCCTACGACGCCCAGGTCACCGACTTCGAGATCAGCCAGTTCTTCCCGCGAGCCTGAGCACAGCGGGAGATAGCCGTGAGAGACCGCAGCGAGAAGCGCGCGCCGATCGGATCACCCTCCCGGCACAGCTCCTCGCCCAGGACCCTGCTGCTGCGGGCCGGATTCCACGACGCCGCTCGTGCCGGAAGGCTTCTGGGCGACCCGGCGCTGCTGCCCTTCCTTTTGGACGATCCTCAGAGCGACGATGTCGGCGAAGAGGGTGTCATCCCCGGCGGATTCGCCTCAGCGGACCGCTCCAGGCGGCCGGGCGGCCGACCTGCCGAGGTGCGGCTCGGACCGGCGCGTGAGGAGCTCATCGACTCCCTGGCTCTCACCTCGGATCCTGACATGGCTCTGCTCAGCCTTGTCCGGCTCGCCGAGGCCGCGGCCACCGCCGAATCGGGCCACCTGGCTTCGGCGGGTGGTGTCGAGGCAGGGTGCACGACGAGGCCGGCAGTACTTCTGCGGAGCGTCATGAGCGAACCGGCCGCAGGGCCGCGTGAGCACAGACGCCGCCTGCTGGCGGTCCTGGGCGCCTCGCAGGCCCTGGGCGACTTCCTCGTGGCCCATCCCGAGCACCTCACCGCGCTCGCGCCTGACAGGGCGTGGGACGCTCCGCAGGAGCCCAGTGCCGGTGAGGCGCTGCGACGGGCGGTGGGCGACGTGCTGGGGCGGGCAGACGCCGCGGATGCGGCCCCCTCGGACAGCGATAAGGGACCCTCGCAGCCGGGAGACGCTGCCGTCGGCCGGGCGACCGCGGCGCTGCGACGCGCCTACCGGGACCGGCTCACGGCGATCGTCGCCGATGACCTCACCAGCGCCGACCCGATCGAGCACGTCCCCACCGTGTGCCGCCGCATGACCGCTCTGGCCGACGCTGCCCTGGACGCGGCCTTGCTCGTGGCCCGTGCCGCCGTCGGACCGCGGGCCGATGAGGTGGCCCTTGCCGTGATCGCCATGGGAAAGACGGGGGCCCGAGAGCTCAACTACGTCTCGGACGTCGACGTCGTCTACGTCGTCGGCCCCGCCCACGATCCACATGACGTTCAGGAGCCGATCAGCGAGGAGCAGCTCGTGGAGGTCGGCACGCACCTGGCCACCGAGCTCGCCCACGTCGTCTCCGCCACCGCGCCCGAGCCGCCCCTGTGGCCACTGGACACGGCGCTACGGCCTGAGGGCAAGGACGGTGCGCTCGTGCGCACTCTCGATTCCCACCTGGCCTACTACCGCAGATGGGCCGCCTCCTGGGAGTTCCAGGCCCTGCTCAAGGCCAGGGCCTGCGCCGGGGACCTCGAGGTCGGCGCCCGCTACGAGCAGGGCGTCGCACCCTTTGTGTGGGAGGCCAGCCGACGGGAGAACTTCGTCGAGGACGCCCGGGCCATGCGGCGCCGGGTGGAGAAGGAGTCCGTGCCACGCGGCGGAGTGGACCGGCGTATCAAGCTGGGCCCTGGGGGACTGCGGGACGTCGAGTTCACCGTCCAGCTCCTCCAGCTCGTCCATGGCCGTTCCGACGAGAGTCTGCGCGTGCGCGGCACCCTGGAGGCCCTCGACGCTCTCAGCGCGGGCGGATACGTCAGCCGCACCGATGCCGCGGCCTTGAGCGGCTGCTACAAGGCCCTGCGGCTGCTGGAGCATCGCAGCCAGCTCTTCCGGCTGCGCCGCACCCACAACCTTCCTGACAAGGAGGAGGATCTGCGCCGCATCGAGCGGGGCGTCAGCAACTGCCTGGGCCACGCAGACAGCCTCTGGGAGGACTTCAAGGACCTGCGTCGGCGGGTACGGGCCCTCCACCAGGAGATCTACTACCGTCCCCTGCTGGCCTTCGCGGCCGCCCTCAGCGCCGATGAGATGGCTCTGAGTCCTCAGGCGGCGCGCGAGCGTCTTGCCGCCGTCGGCTACGCGGACCCCGACGGCGCCCTGCGCCACATCCAGGCCCTCACCGAGGGGGTCAGTCGTCGCGCCGCGATCCAGCGCCAGCTGTTGCCGGTCATCATCGGCTGGATCGGTGAGGGAGCCGACCCCGACTTCGGTCTGCTCTCCTTCCGGCGGCTGTCTGAGGCCATTGGGGGCTCGCACTGGTACCTGGCCATGCTGCGGGACTCCCCGGTGGCGGCACGCAGACTGTGTCAGGTCCTTTCCAGCGCACACTGGGCCACCGAACGCCTCGCGGAGTTCCCCGAGTCCATCGCCTGGCTCGACGACGACGGCGAGCTCGCCCCCCGCCGATCCGGTGCCCTGGCGGAGGAGATCGCCGCCGTCCTGCGCCGTCGCAGCCTGACCGGCCCCGATGACGCTGCTCTTACCGAGCAGGCACTCGAGGCGGTCCAGGCGATCCTGAGAGTGCGCGCCCGTGAGGAAGTGCGTGCCTCACTGGCGGACTGCCTGGACGGCATCGACCCTGAACGCACCGCCTCCATCCTCTCCGACGCTACCGACGCGGTCCTGGAGGGGGCACTGACCGTGGCCACCGGTCTGGTCATCGCCCAGCGCGACGGGGTGGAGGCAGTCTCCGCGGGGCCCGACGCAGGCGGGTGCTGGCAGGCCGCTCGCGCCCGCCACGCCATCATCGCCATGGGGCGCCTGGGAGGTCGCGAGATCGGGTACGCCTCCGACGCGGACGTCCTCTTCGTTCACCAGGTCCGTGACGGGGCGGGGGAGGAGGCCGCCGCACAAGAGGCCGAGGCCGTCGCCAAGCAGGTCATGGGACTGCTGGCCGCGGCGCTCCCGCACCCCCTTGAGGTGGACTGCGGCCTGCGGCCGGAGGGCCGCAACGGTGTCATGAGCCGCTCGCTGGACGCCTACCGCGAGTACTACGGCCGGTGGTCCGCCCTGTGGGAGCGCCAGGCGCTGTTGCGCGCCCGTCCCTGCAGCGGAGACCGCGAACTGGGCCGGCGCTTCGAGGAGCTCGTCAACCCGTTGCGCTGGGCGCAGAAGGGACTGGCGCCCCAGGACCTGCGGGAGATCCGCAGGATCAAGGCGCGGGTGGAGGCCGAGCGCCTGCCCCGGGGCATCAACCCGGCTCGCCATCTCAAGCTCGGCCCCGGGGGGCTCAGTGACGTGGAATGGAGCGCCCAAGTGCTTCAGCTCGCCCACGCCGGCCGGATACCCCAGCTTCGGACCACCTCGACCGTCGGCGCGCTCCAGGCCGCGGTTCAGGCGGGGGTCCTGAGCGCGGACGACGGAGGAGAGCTGATCGCGGCCTGGATCCTGGCCAGCCGCCTGCGCTCGGCGATCGTCCTGGGAACCGGACGCGCCTCGGGGCCGCGCTCCCAGGTCCTCCCCATCCAGATTCGGGAGATCCGCCTGGTGGGGCGCCTCATCGGCCTGGGTGCGGGCAGGGAGCGAGAGCTCGAGGATCTTTACCGCCGCAGTGCCCGCCACGCGCGCGCAGTGGCCGAGCGCATTGTCTTCGCCGACGCCGCCGCCCACGGCTCGACCGTCTCGGCGCCGTCGAGCACTGCGTCGGCGGCTCAGCCGCACAGCCTGAAGTCGCCGTCGCGTTCATCAGGAACGTCCCGGAGCCCTCACGCACAGTCCCGTCGGGATTCCGGGACGGCAGCCTCCAAGAGCACCAGTTCCAAGGGCTCCAGGCGGGTGAACCGCCCCCGTGCTACCAGAAGGCGGCCGGAGGGGCCCTATCCCTGGAGTTGACCGGGGCGCAGATCGCAGCGGGCACAGGCCTGTGGGCGATGAGGATCGCACCGTCGTCGTGGGTCCTCGCTCTGCGAACCTGGCAGACTTGCTGCCGTGAGGCTCATTCTTGTACGCCACGGTCGCACCGAGGCCAATGTCATGCAGGCACTCGACACCGCCTTCCCTGGAAATCCCCTGGATGAGGTGGGGCTGGAGCAGGCCGACGGATTGCCGGACCGTTTGGGCATGGCCGGCCTCCTCCACGGGCTGGGGTCGCTGTGGGTCTCCCCGATCCTGCGCGCCAGGCAGACCATCGCCCCCATCGAGGCCGCCACCGGCCTGAGCGCCACTGTCGACTCGGGACTGCGTGAGGTGTTGGCCGCCGACCTGGAGATGAACACCGACGCGCGCTCGGTGGCCTGCTACGTGGACACCACCCGGGCCTGGATGGCGGGGCGCCCCGCCTGCCGCATCCCCGGCTCCCCGGAGGACGGACACGACACGCTTCAACGCTTCGACAAGGCCGTCAGCCGCATCTGTGAGCAGGCCGCCGGGGCGGGGGACTCATCGGCCCTGATCGTCTCCCACGGCACCGCGCTGCGCCTGTGGACCTCCCTGAGGGCCGCAGCTGGAGGCGGCGTGGACCCGCTGTGGGTCGCTGACCGCCCCATGCACAACACCGGGATCACCGTTGTCGACGGCGATCCCGGTGGTGGGTGGAGCCTGACCTCCTGGGATGACGGGGCCTGGGACCAGACCCCCTCCTGAACCGGCCTGCCCCCTACAGGACCGAGGAGAGGAAGGCCCGGGTGCGCTCGGCCTGCGGGTTGTCCAGGACCTCCACGGGGTCACCGGACTCGCAGATGACACCGCCGTCCATGAAGATCAGCTGATCACCCACCTCCCGGGCGAAGCCCATCTCATGGGTGACCACGACCATCGTCATGCCGGAGGCGGCGAGGTCCTGCATCACCTGCAGGACCTCGCCGACCAGTTCGGGATCCAGCGCGGAGGTCGGCTCGTCGAAGAGCATGAGCTCAGGGTCCATGGCCAGAGCCCGGGCGATCGCCACCCGCTGCTGCTGACCACCGGAGAGCTGGGAGGGGTAGTGCTCGAGGCGATCCCCGAGCCCCACCCGCTCCAGCAGCTCGATGCCGCGCTCACGGGCCTTGGCCTTCGGAGTCTTCTTGACCATGACCGGTGCCTCCATGACGTTCTGGAGAGCTGTCATGTGGGGGAAGAGGTTGAAACGCTGGAAGACCATGCCGATCTTGGCGCGCTGAGCAGCACGGGCCTTGTCCGACAGGGCGTGCAGCTCGGCGCGACCACCGCGCTCGACCTCACGCATCCCGATGAGCTCGCCGTCGACCTTGACCCGGCCGGCGTCGATGGACTCCAGCTCATTGATGCAGCGCAGCAGTGTCGACTTTCCCGAGCCCGACGGGCCGATGAGAACCGTCACCGAGCCGGGTGGGACGATGAGATCGATGCCCCGCAGCACGTGCAGCTCACCGAAGAACTTGTGCAGGGCGCTGATCTCGACCTTGGGCGTAGCGGCTGCCGCCTGGGCGGATGTGCTCATGGGGTGACCTCCAGGAAGGGATCGTCCTTGGTGGTGTGCGCATCGAGGATGGCCTGCTGGCGGGCCGACAGGCCCCGGCCCGAGGAGCCGGAGGACTTGTCAGAGTCGAAGCCCTTGCCGTAATAGCGCTCGATGTAGTGCTGTCCCACCATGAGGATCGAGGTGATGATGATGTACCAGATGGCCGCGACCAGAAGCAGCGGAATGATCTGGTAGGTCAGCGACGCGTAGGAGTTGGTGACGAAGGTCAGATCCAGGGTGAAGGGGACCGCCAGGACCAAGGAGGTCGTCTTGAGCATGGAGATCGTCTCGTTGCCGGTGGGCGGAACGATGACCCTCATCGCCTGGGGCAGGACGATCCTGCGCAGGATCTGGCCCCTGCTCATGCCCAGGGCTCCGGCGGCCTCGCTCTGGCCCTTGTCCACCGAGTTCAGGCCCGAGCGGACGATCTCGGACAGATAGGCGCCCTCGTTGATGCCCAGCCCCAGGACCGCCGCGACGAAGGGGGTGAAGACCGTCGTCGTCTTGAAGGTCAGCAGCTCGGGGCCGAAGGGGATTCCCAGACTCAGCTTCTGGTAGAGCGCGGACAGCGCCCCCCAGAAGACCAGCTGGGTGTAGATCGGGGTGCCGCGGAAGAACCACAGGTAGGCCAGTGCCACCCAGCGCAGGACCGGGTTTGAGGATTGGCGCAGGATCGCCGTGGTGACCGCTAGCACGATGCCGATGGCCATCGCCATGAAGGTCAGCAGCAGCGTCCAGCCGACGGCCTTGACCACGTGGACCTCACGCAGGAAGAACCAGACCGTGGACCAGTGGAACTTCTCATTGGTGACCAGCCCGTGGATGAGCATGGCCCCCAGGATCGTGACGATCGCGGCACTGATCCACGTCCCCGGGCGGGGGACGGGCTTGGGGTTGTTGAGGACGACCTTGTCGTCCTCGGAAACGGGTGAGGCGCTCACGGCTCACTCCTTCACTGCGGGATTGAGTTCTGCGGTGGTCAGGGCGGCGTCCTTCACGCCCCAGTTGTCCAGGATCTTCTGCCAGATGCCGTGGTCCATGAGGTACTGGATGGCGGCCTGGATCGCGGCGGTGAACTGCGGATCGGCCTTGGCGGTCACTACCCCCTGGGGGGCGGCGTCCTCGATCTCCCCGAGGGTGACGATCTGACCGTCGGTCAGCTCGACGGCGTAGCCGGCCACGGTGGAGTCGGAGTAGGTGGCGTCGATGGTGCCGCCCACCAGGCCGGTGGTGGCCTCGGACTGCTTGGAGTAGGAACGCACGGACAGAACCGGCTTGCCCGCCTGCGCGCACTTGTCGGCGGCGTCGCGCATGGTGGTCTCCTGGGCGGTACCCACCTGGACGCCGATGGTCCGCCCGCACAGCTGGAGGTGGTCGGAGGACTCGACGCCCTTGGGGTTGCCGGCCTGGACGTTGAATCGCGAGCCCACGTTGATGTAGGCGGTCATGTCGACCTCCGCGGTACGTTCGGGGGTGACGGTGAAGGAGGAGATGCCGGCGTCGTACTTCGAGCCGATCGAGGCGATGATGGAGTCGAACTCGGCGGTGTGCACCTTGCCCTTGACGCCCAGGACGGCGGCGATCGCGTTGGTCAGGTCGACGTCGTAGCCCACGGCCGTGCCCGAGGGGTCGAGGAACTCGGCCGGCGCGTAGTCCGTGGAGGCGGCCACGTCGAGGACGCCGTCCTCGAGGGCGCCCTGAGGGAGCTTGGCAATGATGTCGGGCTGCGCCTGGATCGACGAGGTGTCGAAGGAGTGGATCTGCGAGCTCCGGTTCGCGTTCCAGTCAGCGGCGTTGGTGCATCCGCTGAGGACCAGGCAGGCGGTGGCTGCCAGCCCGAGGGAGGCGTGATGGCGGATCCTCATCGTGGGATCTCCTCTTCGGAGTGGATCAAGACAGAGAAAGAATATCCGCAATGCAGTATAGATATGCAAGTCGGGAGGGTGGCGTATAGCACGACGGCGGCCCTGAGCCTCGTGTGTAGGAGGCTCAGGGCCGCCGTCTGAGCTGGGTCAGCGGCTCACAGGTCGTAGTAGAGCTGGAACTCGTAGGGGTGGGGGCGCAGCCGCAGCGGCTCGATCTCGTTGGTGCGCTTGTACTCGATCCAGGTCTCGATGAGGTCGGGGGTGAAGACGTCTCCCTCGGTGAGGAAGTCGTGGTCGTCCTCCAGTGCCTCCAGCGCCTGGTCCAGGCTGTCGGGGAGCTTGTCGATGTCGAAGTACTCCTCGGGAGCCAGCTCGTAGAGGTCCTTGTCGATGGGCTCGCGGGGCTCGATGCGGTTGCGGATTCCGTCAATACCGGCCATGAGGACGGCCGCGAAGCACAGGTAGGGGTTGGAGGAGGGATCCGGCACCCGGTACTCCACTCGCTTGGCCTTGGGGGAGGAGCCGGTGACCGGGATGCGGATGCAGGCCGAGCGGTTGCGGGCCGAGTAGACCAGGTTGACCGGCGCCTCGAAGCCGGGGACCAGGCGGTGGAAGGAGTTCACCGACGGGTTGGTGAAGGCCAGCAGCGCCGGGGCGTGGGCCAGGATCCCACCGATGTACCAGCGGGCGAGGTCCGAGAGCTGGCCGTAGCCCCGCTCGTCGAAGAACAGCGGCTTGCCGTCCTTCCACAGCGAGTGGTGGGTGTGCATGCCCGAGCCGTTGTCGCCGAAGATCGGCTTGGGCATGAAGGTGGCCGTCTTGCCGTTGCGCCAGGCCTCGTTCTTGATGATGTACTTGAACTTCATCATGTCGTCGCCCGCGGCGAGCAGGGAGCTGAATCGGTAGTTGATCTCCTGCTGTCCGGCAGTGCCGACCTCGTGATGAGCCCGTTCGATCTCCAGTCCGGAGGCGAGGCAGGTACGGACCATGCGGTCCCGGATATCGGCCATCTGATCGTTGGGGGAGACGGGGAAGTAGCCGCCCTTGAAAGCGGTCTTGTACCCCTTGTTGCCGCCCTCCTCCTCTCGCCCGGTGTTCCAGGCCGCCTCGCAGGAGTCGATGGCGTAGAAGGACTCGGCTGGTGAGGCCTCGTAGCGCACCGAGTCGAAGAGGTAGAACTCGGCCTCGGCCCCGATGTAGCAGGTGTCAGCGATTCCGGTGGAGCGCAGGTAGTCCTCGGCCTTGGCGGCGATCGAGCGGGGGTCGCGGGAGTAGACCTCGTCCGTGAAGGGATCGACGATCGAGAAGTTGACGACCAGGGTCTTCTCCTCGCGGAACGGGTCCAGGAATGCGGTGGTCACATCGGGAACCAGCTTCATATCTGACTCGTGGATCGCGGTGAAGCCTCGGATCGATGAGCCGTCAAACATCAGGCCGTCAGTGAGTGCCTCATCCTTGAAGGCCGCCACAGGAATAGTGAAGTGCTGCATGACGCCGGGTAGGTCACAGAACCGCACATCGACCAGCGCGACATTCTCCTTCTCGATGAACGTCAGTGCCTCGGATGCGTCCTTGAACATATCTCCTCCAAGTGGGAACGGCGCACATACTCCACACGTATGCACTGCGGCTGACAACGGCCACTATATTGACGCTACCGTGACAAAGGAATGGCGTCAGTGTTGCCTGAGTGTTTCGCCCGTTCATCGCTGGGCCTCAGTGACTCCGGCAGGGCTCTGAGTGATGGGAGATGGAGGTGGGGCGGGTGCTGAGAGAGTCAGCGCCCGCGCATGGCACGGCGGTCGGGGCGGACCCGATTGGGATCGATGTGCTTGGGGATCGGCAGGTTCTTGCCGGCCATCGACGTCAGACGCTTGGAGACCTGCGTGATCTCGCTGTCAGTCAGTGACGTGGGCTTGGTCGGGAGCTGGCGCAGTGTCTTGGACAGGTCGGTCAGGCGTACCTGGCCGGCGTCAGTGCCCACCTGAAGGGTGTGGATGGGAACGGTCGACAGCAGCCGATGGACCTTTCGCTCCTCCTCGGCCAACATGCGTCGGGTGCGGGTGCTGGGTCCCTCCGCGATGAGAACGACACCGGGGCGTCCCACCAGCCGCCACACGAGGTCCTGGTCCTTGGTGAAGGCCACGGGCTCGGGCTCCACAAACCAGCCCCGACCGATCTGGTCCAGAACGGCCTTCGCCGCTCCTGGCATTCCCTCGATCTGGGAGAAGGAAGCACGGCGCACCACGACTGACAGAATGACCATGTCGATCGTGAGCGCCATGAGGATGCCCACCATCAGCCAGTACCACAGGGACAGTCCGTAGCCGAAGGAGACAGCGGCCCCCAGGGCGAGGCAGGTGGCGAGTACCGCCAGCATCACCCATCCGATCCACGGGTAGCTCCGCCGCGAGATCGTGTAGGAGTCCTTGATGTTCTGAAGGTACTGAGCCAGCCGGCGCTTCTTCTTCGGCTGGGGGGACTGGGCACTACTCACGGGCACACCATAGACGACGTTGGTGCGCCGGCACACATGGTCTCGCCGTCAGCGTGGCAGGCCGGTGCGCACCGGGAACCCGGTCGGCTGCGTGGGACCCGCGCCTCGCCTTCAGCAGGCGGCGGCGAGGTGGGGGTGGGCCCCTAGCAGGGCCGACGCCTCCTGGCGGGCGGTGGCCGGCTCGGCGAGCTGCGAGAGGTGCTCGGGGATGGGGCGGCCGCGCTTGACCATGGCCCGTCCCCACAGCATGCCGGCGCGGTAGGAGGAACGCACCATGGGGCCGCTCATGACGGCGGCGAACCCGATCTCCTCGGCCAGGCGGCTGAGATCCACGAACTCCTGGGGTTTGACCCAGCGGTCAACGGGGTGGTGCAGCTTGGAGGGGCGCAGGTACTGGGTGATGGTGAGGATGTCGCAGCGCGCCTCCACCAGGGCGGCCATGGCCGCCTCGATCTCGTCACGGGTCTCGCCCATGCCCAGGATGAGGTTGGACTTGGTGACCAGTCCTGCCTCCGCGGCGGCCGTGATGACGTCGAGGCTGCCCTGGTAGGAGAAGGCCGGCCGGATCCGCTTGAAGATGCGCGGGACCGTCTCCAGGTTGTGGCCGAGAACCTCGGGGCGCGAGGAGAAGACGTCCTCAAGCGCGTCGGGGTTTCCCTTGAAGTCGGGGATGAGCAGCTCGACACCGGTGCCCGGCGAGAGCTCGTGCACCTGGCGGGCGGTCTCGGCGTAGAGCCAGGCACCGCCGTCGGGACGGTCGTCGCGGGCCACCCCGGTGACGGTGGCGTAGCGCAGGTCCATCTCCTTGATCGAGACTGCCACGCGCCTGGGCTCATCGACGTCGTACTCGGTGGGACGTCCGGTGGCGATGTCGCAGAAGTCGCAACGTCGGGTGCACATCTCGCCACCCACCAGGAAGGTGGCCTCACGGTCGTTCCAGCACTCGTAGATGTTGGGGCAGTTGGCCTCAGCACACACCGTGTGCAGGCTCTTCTCCCTCACCAGGCCGCGGACCTCCTGGTAGGTGTCGGAGACGACGGCGCGGGTGCGCAGCCAGTCGGGCTTGGACTCAATGGGGGTCTGGGCATTGCGCGCCTCAACCCGCAAGAGCTTACGTCCCTCAGGGGCCACGGTGGTGCTCACGTCTACCTCTCCTCGCTGACGACGGTTCCACGGTGAGTCTAGTACTCCCCCGAGGTTTATAGGACCTCCGGCCTAGGAGTGAGGCCTGTTGTCACGTGGCATCCGCCACCAAGGGAGTCAGATGGTTCTCCAGAGCGCAGACCAGAGCATCCGCGGGGGCGCTGGTCTCCAGATGCCTGCCGGTCTCTGCTGTCAGTGAGGTCACGCCGGCGTCGTCGATTCCGCAGGGAATGATGCGATCCAGGGAGAAGGCCTCCAGGTCGGGGTCGACGTTCAGGCCGATCCCGTGCATGGTCACGCCGCGGGCGACCCTCACCCCTAGAGCGCAGATCTTGCGCTCGGGGCGCACAAGCTGATCCGCCTCGCCCGCGGCTTCAGGATCGGCCGGCAGCCAGACCCCGGAGCGCCCCTCAACACGGATCGTCTCCAGTCCGTAGAGGTCGCACAGGTCAATGACGGCGGCCTCCAGGGCCCGTACGTAGCGGATGACGTCAATGGGTTGGGTCAGGTGCAGGATCGGGTACACGGTCAGCTGTCCGGGCCCGTGCCAGGTGGTCTTGCCGCCACGGTCCACGTCGACCACCGGTACGTGACCGGGCTCGACGACGTCGGCGCTGGGCCGCTCCCAGGAGTGGGCCCTCCTGCCGACGGTGTAGACCGGCTCGTGCTCCACGAGCAGGAGCGTGGAGGGGCGACGTCCCTCGGCGACTTCACCGTGAAGATCCTTCTGCCGCTGCCAGCCCTCATGGAAGGGGATGAGCCGGGAACCGAGCTTCATGTCCTCACGCAGCACGGGCGCAGTCTACGTGACCACAACCGGCACTCGAGCCCGAGTTATCCACAGGCCGGTCGAAAGGGCTGGTCATTCCGGAGTGCCGTGATGACCATGGAGTGTATGAGCCCGACGACGTGCCCCCGCCCTGCCGACCGCTCTCGAGACGGTGCCTCCAACCGTGCCAGGCCCCGGCGCCGTCACCTGTCCTTCCGTCGGCCCCGGCCTCGGCGTGTCGGCTCCCCTCGCGCAGCCTCGCTGCCTCCCTCCGACGCGGAGCCGAGCATTCCCGACTCGGCACTCAGCACCCTGTCGCAGCAGGGCTACACCGTTGGTGAGGTCATGGGGCGCTCGACCGCCTCCAGCGCCCCTCGCCGTGGGCTGGACGGACAGGGGCGTGACGTGGTCATCCGGGTCGTCGACCTGCCCCACGGACGTGCTGGAGCCATAGTCCTGCGGCGCTTGGCCGATCTGCGCGTCCTGCGCCACCCTGGCCTGGTGACCGTGCGGGAGGTGGTCTCGCTGCCCGACAACCGGGCAGGCGTCATCATGGACCTCGTTGAAGGGGCGGGACTCGACGTGGTCCTGGGGGCGCGAGGACGGCTGAACGTCTCCTGGCTGGCCACGCTCCTGGACGTTCTGGGCTCGGCACTGGCCTACCTGCACGAGCATGGAGCGACCCACGGGGACGTATCTGCCGGCAACGTCCTGGTGGCCGCTGATGGACATCCGGTCCTTGTTGACCTACTGGGCTCCGCCATGGAGACGGGTACACAGGAGTATGCCGCGCCGGAACGTCTCACCGGTGCCCCGGCGTCCTCTGCCGGTGACGTCTACGCCCTGGCCCGTCTGCTGACCGAGTGCGCGGGACAGGGTGGCACTGCCTCCCGGCGCCTGGCGGGAATCCTGACTGACGCGCTGGCCGAGGATCCCGCTGACCGTCCCAGTGCTCGGGACCTGGCGGCCCGAGCGCCTCAGCTGGGGCAGGCCTCACCCATTGAGCTGCCCGACGGCGCCCGCCTGGCTGCCGGCTCCCTGCGAGCAGCGGCCCGCACCCCGACTCGCACGGTCGGTTCCAGGCTCAGTCTCAGAGCGGGGGCAGGTTCCCGGCTGAGAACGAAGGGCGCGCCTCGGAAGGAGGTCGGTAGCGCCAACAGCACCGGGCGGGGGCCCGCGGCCATACGCTGGGGGAGAAGGGCAGTAGCAGGGCGCAGACGCACACGCGTCTGGGGACTTGCGGCGGTGGTGCTGGTGGCCATCAGCCTGGCCGCCTGGGGACCGGCCAAAGCCCTGGTCTCGCACAGGCCCGCGTGGGCGCTCGGCGCAGTCGCAAGCCCGTCAAGCCCTGCGCAATCGTCGGCGTCCGCCAGCGCTGGTGCCCTTCCTGTAGGCAGCCCGTCTCCCGCCACCACCGGGAGCTCAACCGTGAGGGCGTCGACGCCGACTCCTGGAGGGGACGGAGCCGCCGACATGGTCAGTGTCGTCGTCGGACTGGCCGATGCTCGCGACCGGGCTCTCATGGCCGGTGATGCCATCGCTCTAGCGGCTACGACAGTACCTGGGTCGCCCGCGGCACAGGCTGACACACAGGTTCTCACTGAGCTGCTCGACTCCGGTGAAGGCGTCGGGGGGCTGCATACCTCCATCAGCCAGGTCGCTGAGATGAGGCTGCCTGACGACGCGGCGGAGCAGTGGGCCGGCGCGAGAGCGGTCCAGGTGACGCTGTCTCAAAGCGCCTCAACGCGTTCGGGACCTGCGGGAACGCGGACAGTTCCGGCCCTCCAGTCCCGCAGGGTTGTGCTCATCGTCGTCCCGGAGCCGTGGCGAGTGGCCGACATCCGTACCGTGGAGTGAGCTACCTGCCGGACGCGGAATGGGGTGGATGCGGCCCCCGCGGTGCTCAGTAGGGCTCGGTCAGGACCGACGTGTAGCCCTCGCGGTCGAGCACGTCTCGTGCTTCTGCCACCATCGCCGCTGAACCGCACAGGTAGACGTCCGTGCACTCGGGGTCGAGCTGGAGGTCGTGAGCGAGTGCGGTGAGGGCCTGGGTGACTCGTCCGTGGAACGCGTCCGGAGCCTCCTGGCGGCTCAGGCAGCGCACGACGGTTCCCGGCATCGGAGAGCCGATCCTGGTGGTCAGGTCCTCCTCCTGGTAGCGGCACCCGAAGAGCAGAATGTCGCGCTCCAGGCCGGCAGCCTGACCGAACATGGCCAGCATGGGCGCGATACCCGTGCCAGTGGCGATGAACAGACGGCGCCTGCCCGAGTCGACGAGCCCGAAGCCTCCCAGGGGCAGCTCCACCACTGTCTGCGCGCCCGTGTCCGCGTTCTCAATGAACCGGGATCCCCGACCGCCTGTCCGGGTGGAGATGAGCAGACGAAGACGATCCTCCTCCAGCCCCGCGATCGAGTAGTCACGCCATGCGTCATCGCCCACGTGCAGACGGGCGAACTGCCCCGGCGCCCACGAGCCGATACTGCCGTCCAACTGCAGCTCCGCCTCCCACACGCTGGGAGTCAGACGCCGTTTGGCGACCAGGGTGGCGAGGTGCTTACCCTCGGGTAGCGCGTGCTCCGCGCGAGACTCAGGAGCCTCGGGCCTCTCGCGCAGGGCGGAGGCGATGGTGGGATACCCGCGAGGCCCAAGGACCTGGCACGCGGCTGCGACTCCGCCCATCATGGCTCCCATGATGCCTGCGCTCCCGGCATCCTGGCCGGAGAGGAACAGGCCCGAAACGGCTGTGCGTGGCCCCAGAGGCCGAGACCGGAACCTCAGCGGAGTGGCCGGAGGTCCGTAGAAGGCCCCGGCGGGATGAGCGGTGTAGTGCTCGTAGGTCAAAGGAGTGGAGGTCTCCACGTAGTCCACGAGCTCGGTCAGCCCCGGAGCCGCGCTCTCAGCCAGCTCCAGCATGCCTCGGGCGATGTGCTCCTTGAGAACGGAGTACTCGGGGCCGCGGTTTTCTCGGGGCTGCTCGGCCCACTGCCGGAAGGCCCGCGCGTCACAGAAGGAGATGAGCTCGGCGGTATGCGGGGACTCGCCTGACTTCAGGGAGGGAAAGGAGACGAACACGTCATGCAGGTGTCCCTCGAGCAGCGAATCGCTGCAGCGTTGTGCACCCTCGTGATCGAGGTCCCGGTTGATCCAGATGTTGCCGCCATCGATGCCGATGCTGCGCGGGTCGTCACGCAGGCGCAGGAACACGGTGACCGCGGACGTACCCGTACCCAGGTGCTCCAGCGTGCGGCGCGCGGGCCCGGTGCGCCGCCCGATCTCACCGAATGTGGGCAGCAGGCGGTTGAAGGTGTTGGAGGCGCCGATGGCGGAGACGATGACCGGGGCGCGGTAGACGCGTTCGCGGACCTGGGCGCCTCGGTGGTCCATGACGCGGACCCCGACCGCCGTCCCGTTCTCGGTGAGGATCTCGGTGACCTCCTGCCCGACGCGGACAGCGCCTCCGGCCTGCTCAATGCCCTTCTCGAAGGTGCGGGCGATCCGCGCGCTCCCACCGCGGGGGAACCAGGCGCCCTCGAGGTAGTGGGAGACGATCAGCGCGTGCACGGCAAAGGCCGATCGGGACGGCGGCAGGCCGTAGTCCCCCCACTGACTGGCCAGGACGGCCTTGAGCCTGGGGGAGCGGAAGTGGGCATCCAGATACGCCTTCGTCGTCTGAGTGGCTCGACGGCCTCCCAGGCGCTGGGCTGCCCTGAGCAGCGAGGCCGCAGGCCGGGGGACCATCCCCTGGATGAAGCCCAGCGTCGCCCACCGTGTCACCCGGCGAACATCCTGGAAGTAGCGGTGAATGGCTCTGGCCTCCTGCGGGAATGCGTCAACCAGGTCGCGCTCGTACCGAAGCGGATCGCTGCTGACACGCAGCTCCACGCCCGGGTAGACGAACCTGTCGTAGGAGTCGGGCATGCGGTTCCACTCCAGCTCGCCGCCGGAGAGGTAGTCGAAGTAGGCGCGGCCCTGGCTTCCGGGACCGAGCTGACCGATGTAGTGCACCCCCACGTCCCAGGAGGCGCCGTCACGCCGGAAGGTGTGCGTCAGTCCGCCCGGTTCCGTATGCCGCTCCAGGACCAGAACTCGCTTGCCGCCGGCCTGCGCCAGCAGGCCGGCAGTCGTCAGGCCTCCAATACCCGAACCAATCACGATGACGTCGTAGGACATCCTTGACCCCTCCAATGACTAGACAGTGTCAAGTCAGCATAGCAGTCAACTGGACAATGTCTAGTAGTTCGGTTCTAGACTCGTCCCATGACCTCTGAAACGACAGGCAACTCCGGGCGCCGCGGCGGCCGAGACCTGCGCTCCGAGCTGCTGCGAACCAGCAGGGAGCTCCTCGACGAATCCGGCCCCAGCGCCTTGAGCATGCGGGAGGTCGCGCGCCGCGCCGGCTGCACGCACCAGGCGCCTTACCACTACTTCGCAAATCGCGAGGCCATCCTGGCTGCCTTGGTGTGTGAGGGTTTCGATGAGCTCGCGGACAGGCTCGCTGTGGCGCACGAGGGACTTGGGAGTGTGGATCTGCATGCGGTCCTGGTGGCCTCGGGGAACGCCTACGTTGAGTTTGCGCTACGTCACCCCGGAGTGTTCCGGGTGATGTTCCGACCCGACGTCTGCGATCCCGAGCGCTTCCCGGAGGTGGTGGAGGCCGGTGAGCGTGCGCGTCATGAGCTGGCCCGTCTGGCGAAGGCCGTGATGGGCGATGGTGCTCAGCTCGAGGTGGAGGTGCTGATCTGGTCCGGAGTGCACGGCCTGGCATCACTGCTCCTCGACGGCCCCTTGGCGGGCGAGTTCAGCTCCATAGAGGATCGCATCGACTTCGCTCGCGGCGTCGTCGGTCTTGCTGGGGTGCCCGAGGTTGGCAGGGGCTGAGGGGGCGGAATCGGCATAGCGGCTGGTGGGTGACGGAAGTGGAAAGGTGTTCGTTCTCCTGACTGAATGTCCTTGTCGGAGATGAGTAGCAACATGGGTTGACAAAGTAGTTTCGTCAACCTAGGTTGCTCGTATGGATGCGCTCACCGCAGCCACTGAGGCTGCTAACACCACTCGCCCCGAGGACGGGCTACGAGCCGTGGCGGCTCTGCGACGACTGACGGACAGCCTTGAGCTTGCGCAGGTCGAGGCCGCTCTACGTGCGGGCATGGGTTGGAGCGAGATCGCCTCCTGTCTTGGAGTCTCTCGTCAGGCAGTCCACAAGAAGTACGCCAAGCGAGTTCAGCCCGGTCTGGCCCCGACCAGAAGGAGATGACGATGCCCGCCGTTGACCACTACCTGACCTGGCTCAGCGCCATGCACGCGGAAGCCGCACGCCTTCGCCACCGGGAGGTCGAGCTGGAGCACATGCTCCTCGGTCTCCTCGCCCAAGGCGGGACGGCTGCAGCCGTCTTGGCGGCCCGGGGCGTGACTCTCACGCGAGCGCGTGCCGCCATTAAGGAGATGGCTGATACGGACTTTGCTCGCGTGGGCATCAGCCTTCCCGACGCCCTCAGACCTGAGCCGATCTCAGCCGAAGAGCTGACCGCGGAGGCGGGAGGAGAGATTCCCCTTTCGGACACTGCCGCCGAGTTCATTGACAACAAGGGGACTTCGTTCAACTCCAGCGCTCAGGCTCTGCAAGCCCTCATCTCCTCATCCACCGTCTCGCTCCAGTCGCCGGTCGTCAGGCTTCTTGCTCACTGCGGAGTTGATGTCGACTGCCTGCGCACCGAGCTCAGTGAGATAGCGGCCGACAAGGAACCGGCTCGGGGACGCTACCGGATGACTGATGAGTACCGTGGGTACGGCCTGGACCGGGAGCTGAGCCAGGAACGCTTCATCTCCGCCTCGGTGGCTCAGCTGGCCGCACTACTGAGGGACCCGGATCGGCTCACGTGGTGGGCCCTGCCTCGACAGCAGCTGGTTGAGGTTCTTTCCGACGGCGCCGTGCAGAGGGTGGAGGGGCGACGTCGGACCCTCTTCCTGAGGTGGCGGCTGGAGACGGCCGTGGACACGAGGGTTACCTGGTCGTGCACCGTCGTCTCAGGGCGTCGCGACGGTGAGGTGGCCTTCGTGAAGGATCTGCACCTGATCGAGGCGCCAGGTGGCACTCGTGTCCGTCTGGTTCTGGCGCATCGCACATGGGGGCGGCTGGGGGAGCTGGTCTACCCGATCGTCTGGCGCTGGACTCGTCTGGGGCTGGAGAACACGCTCACCGGTATCGCACGGGCTGCAGCGGAGGACTCCTGAGGCGAGCCGCGAGGCCGGGAACTGGCCGTGGGTTGTCGTATGCCCGAGTACAGGACCCGATAGCCCGGGTACAACGAACGGGGCCCCGCACCGTGATGGTGCGGGGCCCCGTTGTTGACGGCCTAGCGGGCCGAGCGCAGGCTCACAGACCCAGCTCGCCGCCGAAGTCGCCCTCCTCAAGGCGCTTCTTGACCGTCATGAGGTAGCGGGCCGCGTCCGCGCCGTCCACCAGTCGGTGGTCGTAGGACAGGGCCAGGTAGCACACCGAGCGGATGGCGATGACCTCGCCGCCGTCGGCATCCTTGATGACGCGCGGCTGGCGCTGGATAGCGCCCAGCCCCAGGATCGCGACCTCCGGCTGGTTGATGATCGGGGTGTCGAACAGGGCACCGCCGCTGCCGGTGTTGGTGATCGTGAAGGTCGAGCCGCTGAGCTCATCGGGGTTGACCTTGTTGTCCCGGGTGCGGGCGGCCAGGTCGTTGATGCGCTTGGCCAGCCCGGGGATGTTGAGGTCGCCGGCGTTCTTGACCACCGGCACGAGCAGGCCGCGCGGCGTGTCCACCGCGATGCCGACGTGCTCGACATCGTGGTAGGTGACGTTCTTGCCCTCGATGGAGGCGTTGATCTTCGGGTGGGCCTTGAGGGCCTCCGTGGCCGCCTGGACGAAGAAGGGCAGGAAGGTGAGCTTGGTGCCGTTCTTGGCCAGGAAGTCGTTCTTCGCGCGGGCCCGCAGCGCGGCCACACGAGTCACATCCACCTCGACGACGGTGGTCAGCTGGGCGGAGGTCTGCAGGGAGTCGATCATGCGATCGGCGATGACCTGACGCAGTCGGCTCATCTTCTCCGTGCGGCCGCGCAGGGTGGTGTCCACCTCGGGCTTGGCCGAGGCCGGCTTGGCCGCGGCGGCAGGCACCGACGCCTCAGCAGCCGGGGCCGGGGCGGCTGCCGCAGCGCGGGCCTCCTCAGCGGCCTTGGCAGCAGCCTCCACGTCCTGCTTGCGGATGCGTCCGCCCACACCCGTACCGGTGACGGTGGACAGGTCCACACCCTTGTCCTTGGCGAGCTTGCGCACGATCGGCGTGACGTAGGAACCCGAGGCTCCAGAGCTCACCGGGGCGGCGGCTGCAGGCGCCTCGGTCGCAGCCGGGGCAGCGGGGGTCGGGGCCTCAGCGGCCGGGGCCGGGGCGGGAGCCGGGGGCTCGGGTGCGGCCTGCGGCGCGGGGGCGGCCGGGGCCGGGGCGGAGCCCGCCTCGGAGGGGTCGCCGATGATGGCCAGGACGGTGCCGACCTCGACGGTCTCGTCCTCGGGGACGCGGATCTCCAGCAGGACGCCGGATGCGGGGGAGGGGACCTCGGTGTCGACCTTGTCGGTGGCGACCTCCAGCAGGGGCTCGTCGGCCTCGACGGTGTCTCCCACGGCCTTGAGCCAGGAGGAGACCGTCCCCTCGGTGACGGACTCACCCAGGGCCGGCATCGTCACCTCAGTGCCCTCGGCCGAGCCGCCGGCCTGCGGGGCGGCGGGGGTCGGGGCCTCAGCGGCCGGGGCCGGGGCGGGAGCCGGGGGCTCGGGTGCGGCCTGCGGCGCGGGGGCGGCCGGGGCCGGGGCGGAGCCCGCCTCGGAGGGGTCGCCGATGATGGCCAGGACGGTGCCGACCTCGACGGTCTCGTCCTCGGGGACGCGGATCTCCAGCAGGACGCCGGATGCGGGGGAGGGGACCTCGGTGTCGACCTTGTCGGTGGCGACCTCCAGCAGGGGCTCGTCGGCCTCGACGGTGTCTCCCACGGCCTTGAGCCAGGAGGAGACCGTCCCCTCGGTGACGGACTCACCCAGAGCGGGCATCTTCACGGACTCTGACATTGCTGTCTTCCTTACTCTCGTCTAGCTGGATCAGCCGTGGTTGTGCAGCGGCTTGCCGGCGAGGGCCATGGCGGCCTCGCCGAGGGTCTCGTTCTGGGTGGGGTGGGCGTGGACCAGGGCGGCGACGTCGTCGGCGTCGGCCTCCCAGGACACCATAAGCTGGCCCTCACCCACCTGCTCGCCCATGCGGGCGCCGATGGCGTGGAAGCCCAGGATCGGGCCGTCCTTGAGGGAGACGAGCTTGACGAAGCCCTGCGTCCCCAGGATCTGGCTCTTGGCGTTGCCGGCCACGTTGAACTCGGCGGAGGTGATGTTCTCCTTGCCGTGGATCTCGGCGGCCTTGGCCTCCGACAGCCCCACCGAGGCGATCTCGGGCTCGCAGAAGGTCACCTTGGGGACCAGGACGTCGTCGACCGGGGTCGGGTCCAGGCCCGCGATCTTCTCCGCCACAACGATGCCCTGGGCGAAGCCGCGGTGGGCGAGCTGGACGCCGGGGACGATGTCACCCACGGCCCACACGCCCGGGACGTTGGTGCGGCCGTACTCGTCGGCCAGGACGAAGCCGCGGTCCATGGCGACCCCGACCTCCTCGTAGCCGAGGTTGGCGGTCGCCGGTCCGCGGCCCACGGCGATGAGGAGGACCTCGGCCTCGTGGGTCTTGCCATCCTGGGTGCGCACGGTCACCCCGCCGTCGTGGCGCTCGACCGACTCGAACATCGTGTTGGTGCGGAAGGTGATCTTGCGCTTGCGGAAGGCGCGCTCGAGCTGCTTGGAGATCGCCTCGTCCTCGTTGGGCACCAGGTGGGGCAGTCCCTCGATGATGGTGACCTGGCTGCCCATGGAGGCCCAGGCCGAGGCGAACTCCACCCCGATGACGCCGCCGCCCAGGATCACTGCCGAGGCGGGGACGTGGTCCATCTCCAGGGCCTCCTCGGAGGTGATGACGCCTCCGGAGATCTCCTGGCCGATGGTCTTGGAGTAGGAGCCGGAGGCAAGGACCACGTTGCGGCCGGTGATGCGACGGCCGTCAACTTCGACGGCGTCGGCGGCCACCAAACGTCCCCACCCCTGGATCAGGTCGATGCCCCGCGAGGACACCAGGCCCTCCAGGCCCTTGTGCATCCGCGAGACGATGCTGTTCTTGTACTTCTGGACGCCAGGCATGTCCACGCCCTCGAAGGCGGCCTTGATACCCACCGTGGCGGCCTCGCGCACGGCATCGGCGGTCTCGGCGGCGTGCAGCAGGGCCTTGGTGGGCACGCAGCCGCGGTGGAGGCAGGTGCCCCCCAGCTTGTCCGCCTCGATCAGGGCGACCTTGAGGCCCAGTTGGGCGCCACGCAGGGCGGCGGCGTAGCCCCCTGATCCCGCGCCCAGAATGACCATGTCGTAGACGGTCTCTGTCACGAACTCACTCCTTGTTGGTTGGTCACGTCGCCCACGGAGGGCGGCTCGGCACGGGGCCATTGTTCCACCTGAAGAGGGAGTGCAGGAGCCACGGGGGTTGCTGTTTAGGGACCAGAGTCCTGAAAACGGGGTGAGACGCATCACCGTTCATGGGTGGTTCCGGCAACGAGCCGTGCCGGGGCGCTCGTATGAGGCCCCGGCACGGCTCGTCGTCAACTCACCTCCGCTGGACGCGGGCTCAGGAAAGGATGCTGACCTCGGCGGACAGCGAACGGAGCAGCTCCACCAGGGTGGAGACCCCCATACCCGTCCCGCCGGTCGGAGTCAGGCCCCAGGGAGAGGAGTCGTTGTAGGCGGGACCGGCGATGTCGAGGTGGGCCCACGGCCGGCGCCCGACGAACTCGCGCAGGAACAGCCCGGCCGAGAGCATCCCGCCGGCACGCGAGCCGACCTTGGTGTTGCGCAGGTCGGCGAAGGGCGAGTCCAGGGTGGCGCGCAGGTGCGCCGGCAGCGGCATCGGCCAGAAGGACTCCCCGGCCCGCTGCGCCGCGGCGACGACCTCCTCGCGAAGGTCCGGTGTCCCCATGACGGCGGCCACGTGGTCGCCCAGGGCCACGATCTGCGCCCCGGTGAGGGTGGCCACGTCCAGGACGGCATCGGGCTCCTCCGTGACGGCCCGTGCCAGGGCGTCGGCCATGACCAGGCGCCCCTCGGCGTCGGTGTTGGTCACCTCCACGGTGGTGCCGTCGAACATCGTGATGACGTCGCTGGGGCGCTGGGCGTCGGCGCCGGGCATGTTCTCGGCCAGCGCCAGCCACGCGGTGACGCGGATGGGAAGCGCCAGGCGCGCGGCCGTGACGATGGCGCCCAGCACGGTGGCGGCCCCCGCCATGTCGGACTTCATCTCCGGCATGGAGGAGGCCGGCTTGAGGGACAGACCGCCGGAGTCGAAGGTGATGCCCTTGCCGATGAGGGCTACGTGCTTGGGGCGGACGGCTGCTCCGTCGCCCTCGGCCTGTGAGCCCGCCTGCCCGCCGGAGGCCTTGGCCGCGTGCTCCGGCGACCACTCCAGACGGACCAGGCGCGCCGGGTGCACCGAGCCCTGAGCCACGCCGAGGATCCCCCCGAAGCCCTGCTCGACCAGCGCGGGGGCGTCCCAGATTTCAACGCGGATGCCGGCCTCCTGCCCGGCTGCGCGGGCCCTCTCGGCGAAGACCTCCGGAGTCAGCCGGTTCGGAGGCTCGTTGACCAGATCCCGGGTCAGTGCCGTGGCCTGGGCCAGCGCCAGGGCTCCCGCCAGCGCCTCCTGCCCCTCGGGGGTGTCGGCCAGGGAGGAGACGATGGAGATGCTCGTGAGCGGCGAGGTCCGCGTCGAGGTCTTCTCCTGCCCGGGGCGGTCCTCATTCTTCGTCGCGTTCCAGGAGTAGGCGCCCAGAGCGGCTCCGTGTGCGACGGCGGCGAGCTGCTCCTCGCAGAGGGCGGGCAGTGCCAGGACGGCGGAGTCGGTCCCGGCCAGTGCTCGGGTGGCGCGTCCGGCGGCTCGACGCAGGAGGCCGGTCTGGTCATAGCCCAGCGCGGCCTCGTCGTCGGCGGTCATGGCGAGAGGGTCGGTGTCGGCCCAGCCCGTTCCGACGCCGACCACGAGGATCGTCGCCGGCCCCCGGTAGCCCTGGGTGGTCACCGCCGAGGAGGGCAGGCGCACCACCGAGTCCTGGGCACCTGAGAAACCCAGAGCCGGTAGCAGAGTCACCAGAGCGTTGACGTCCAGGCCCTCCAGGGCGGTGCTCGAGGGTGGCTCGAGGCCCTCCAGGAGAATCTCGGGGGCCTTGGCCCCGTCCCGGCCCGGCGCTGCGGCCAGGACGAGCACCTCGGCCTCGGTGCTGGAGGCGTCCTCAGGCTCGAGGCCGCAAGCCTCGTCGGATCCGCTGCCCGTGGCACTGCCGGTGTCGCCCTCCCGAGCCTGGGAGGCCTCGGAGTCGGAGTCCTGCTTCAGGTCCTGCCCGGTGACGTCGGTCCCTGCCGAACCGGCCCCGTCCCCGGCTTCGGGAGCCTCGGAGCTCTCGGTTTCCTCAACCGTGTCAACCTCGGCCTGACTGCTGAGGTCGGTATCCTTGCGATCATCCTCCACCGAGGCGCGTGCGTTCAGGGATTTGGTCAACTTAATGGTGCTCACGTTGTGAATAGTAACGTTCTGGCATTGGTTGGAGGTTGAACCGGTGCTGCGCGTGCCGAAGGTCATCACATGGAAAGGTCGTTCCTCATGGACGAGCGCTCATCGGTACGTCCGGTTCAAGACACCCGTCGTCCCGCATACGGGTGGGGGCGGATTCTGGTCGGTGTCTTCGCCGTCTTCGGGGCGATTCTTCTCATCCCCTCTCTGACCACGCTGCTGAGAAGCCCCGACGAGGAGCCCGCGGTGTGGTCCCTCAACCTCCTGGGGGGCGGTCTGTACATCCTGCTGGCCGTCTGCGTGGCCCACAACGGGCGCCGGATGCGCAACATCGGTTGGATGTGCCTGGGGGCACTGGCCACCATGGCGGTGCTCATCGGCATCCTCACCCTGCCCGCCTCCTCTCCTGCCGAGCTCAGCGACTTGGTGTGGGCGCACTGGGGCCGGTCCCGGTGGTACCTGCCTGCGATCCTCCCGGTGGTCGCCGCTGCGTGGATGTGGATGTCTGACCCCCGGCGCATCGTGGCCAACGCCGAGCGCATCACCGAGCTGTCCGACACCCTCACCGAGAGCATCACCGAGAAGGCCCGGGCGGTCCAGGAGGGCCGGACTCACAAGACTCTGCGCAGTGGCCGGGACCGGTGAGGCGCGCCCTGAACGGCTCCTGAGCGCATCGAGCCCCGGTGGGCTCTCACCGGCGTCGGGAACGGCGCGAGCTGCGCTGGCTGATACGGCTGATGCGGCTGATCCTTCCGATTCTGCGCGGAGGAACAGGGCGGGAGTGCCACTTGTCCTGAAGCCGTGAGCCCCAGGAGGTGTAGGCGGCGGCAGCGGCGCGGGCCTGGGCCTGGACCTCGTAGACCCGTTCAACGACGATCCTCTGGGACACCCAGCCCACCAGCTCCTCCGCGCCGGAGCCTTCGGCGCGGGCGACTACTGGAAGCCCTTCCAGGCGCGTATCGGTCAGGGCCTGAAGCACGTCGGTCGCCTCGTCCTCGCAGTGCAGACGGTCACGGACCAGCGACAGGTCCGCCACTGTCGCCGGCCGCGCAGAGGCGTCGTCGGACTGCTCGCTCAGGAGCGCTCCGGCGAGCTGGGCGGCCGTCACGCAGCCAAGCAGCTCGTCTGCTCCGTTCTGTCCGGCAACGACCACGGGCAGGGCTGAGAGACCACGCCGGCTCATCACAAAGGCGGCCTGGTTGAGCGGCGCCGTGGACTGGATCGTGGCGGGTGGGTCCCCCATGAGCCGCCTGGCGCGGGTTCGCCCCAGGAGCGTGGTGGACATCGGATCCTCGACATCCTCTCCGCGACGACGCAGCTCCTCGGTGAACAACGTGCCGCGCGAGAGGAACCTACTGATGAAGGTGGCCAGTACCGTGGCCAGCATGAGGGGCACCAGGAGCGCGTGCTGCCCGGTCATCTCGATGATGAGCAGGACCGCCGTCATCGGGGCGCGAGCCGCACCGGCAAAGACCGCGCCCATGCCGATGACCCCGAAGACCCCGGCGGCAGGCGCGTAACTGGGAGCCACGAGTGTGCCAAAGGCAGCGCCGAGCGTCCCGCCGATGAACAGGGACGGGGCGAACACCCCGCCGACGAAACCCATCCCCAGGGTCAAGGAGGTCGCCAGCATCTTGGCCACACACAGCACCAGCAGCAGCGTCAGGGCGTAGCGTCCCGCCAGCGCCCGGTTGAGAGCGGCTGATGACTCGCCGTACATCTCGGGCAGAACCAGCACGGTTGCGCCGACCGCCAGCCCGCCAATGCCCGGGCGTGCCCAGATCGGTACACCCAACCGCTGCCAGGCGCGGGTCAGGGCGTCGAGGATGACGAAGCGAAGACGCATGAAGCCGATACCGACGCCTCCGCCGACGATGCCCAGCAGCGCGACCCAGCCCAGCTGGGCGTCACCGGACAGGTCCAGGTAGGGCAGTGACAGCGACAGTGTCGTTCCCAGCAGGTGGTGCGACAGGACGGTCGAGGACACGCAGGCCAGGACGATGACGATGAAGGCGTCGGCACTGAAGCCCATGAGGATGACCTCCAGGGCGAAGAAGGCCCCCGCCAGTGGTGCGTTGAAGGCGGAGGCGATGCCGGCGGCCGTTCCGGCGGCTGCCAGATGACGGATCGAGGACCGGCGCAGCCGCAGCCCCCGTCCGATGATGCTTGCCGTCGACGCGCCCAGCTCTGCTATCGGCCCCTCCGGGCCGACTGAGCCCCCGCCACCGATCGTCAGCGCGGCCGACGTCGTCGCGGCCAGAGCCGGCAGGGGCGCCATGGTGCCGTCGCCGTGACGAGTTGACCAGATGACGCCGGCCACCCCGTGACCCGTGGGTGTCCGACCCAGCCGGGACATCAACGGTCCTGTCAGCAGACCGGAGAGCACCGGGGCGACCAGGACGAACCACACCCCCAACGGCGCCAGGAGCCCGACTGAGGGCCCCATCGACAGGGTGTAGTCGTCGGCTCCGCTCAGGAGCTGGGACCAGGCGTCGATCCCCAGCCGGAACAGCACCGCACCCAGCCCCGAAGCGAGTCCTACCACCACCGCCAGGATGTAGAGGCCGAAGCGATGATGGCGGAAGAGGCTGCCTGTGCGCCGTGACAGGGGGGCAGACAGCCTCTCCCAGACGCGATCCATCAGTGCAGGTTCTCCACCTTGACCGTAAAGGTCTCCTCGTCCTGCCCCTCGGCCTCGGAGGAAGCGGCGCCGATCCTCCACACCTGGCGGTAGAAGCTCAGCTCGGCCTCATAACGCCGCCGGATGTTCGCCGCCAGACGGAAGCCGTGGCCCTCACCCTGGAAGACCTCGAGGGCCACTGGGGCGCCGGCCTCCTTGAGGGCCTGGTACATGGCGGTGGCCTGCTCTGCCGGGACGATCGGATCCTCCGAGCCCTGGATGAGCAGCAGCGGGACGTTGATGTCCTCGATGTGGTTGATGGGGCTGCGCTCATCGAGTACCGGGTCGTCGATGTCCTGCGTGCCCATGAGCTGACCGATGTAGTGCGACTCGAACTTGTGGGTGGTGCGCACCAGCCTCTTGAGATCGGTCACGCCGAAGCAGGAGCTGGCCGCGGTGAACACGGAGGAACGGGTGATGGCCGACAGCACCGTGAAGCCCCCGGCCGAACCTCCGCGGATCGCCATACGGCGCGGGTCCACCAGCCCGGCGTCGACCAGGTGCTGGGCCCCGTTGACACAGTCGTCGACGTCGTAGATGCCCCACTTGCCCTCCAGGGCCTTGCGGTAGCCAGTCCCGTAACCCATGGAGCCGCGGTAGTTGACGTCCAAGTAGCCGAAGCCCCGGCTGGTCCAGTACTGGATACGCAGGTCATAGCCGGGGACGGCCGTGGCGGTCGGACCGCCGTGGACGTTGACGATCAGTGGCGCCAGCTCGCCGTCGGGGCCCGTGTGAGAGGCCGAGGTCGGCGGGTAGTAGAAGCCGTGGGCGGTGGCGCCGTCACTGGTGGGCCAGGAGACCGGCTCGGGGAAGGACACTCCGGTGCCCTCGGGCACGAACTCGCCTGAGCCGCGCAGCACCTGCACGGCGCCGTTCTTGACCTCCACGATGCTGGGCATCGACATCTCGTTGGAGGCCAGCATGACGACGCGACCCGCGTTGGAGGCGACGTTGCCGATCGGCTGCCACCCCACGTTCCACTCCTCAAGCTCCCCGTTGGCGAGCTTGATGGTCCCCAGGTGCGAGACCGCGTTACGAGCCCAGGAGGTGATGATGTGCTCGGAGTCAAGGACGTCAAAGGAATGCGGCCCCAGCTGCCAGGCCGGGGTGGTGAAGGTGGCTTCGGCCGGGTGCAGTGGCCGGGTGCGCAGCCTCTCCGACCAGCCGGTGCGGTTGGTGCCGCGCACCGGGAAGCCCTCGGTGCGATAGAGGTTCCAGAAGCCTGAGGCGTTGGAGCCGTGCACCAGCTCGCACTCCTCGGTCCATCGGGGCTCGGAGACCGAGTGCCCGTTGCCGCCGTCCACCAGCGTCTGCTCGCCCAGGGTCCCGTCCGGGCCGAGGTCCCCCACGTGCAGGCTGGCGTTGTCCCACGGCATCCCCGGGTGGTCCCAGGTGATCCAGGCCAGGTGCTCGCCGTCGGGGGACAGTGTCGGGGCGACCACGAAGTCCGTGCCCGACACCAGTGTGCGCACGCGGGAGTCATCGCGGGCGGCCGAGCCGTCCAGGGGAATTGCGACCAGGGTGTTCACGGCCTCGCCGCCGCCTCGGTGGTCCTCGCGGACGGCGTAGACCAGGCCCCGGCCCGTGTCGATCTCCAGGTCGCCGTGTCGCACGTCCCCGTAGATCGTGAGCGGGACCAGGCCTCGCATGCGGTGCGCCACGTCGTACCGGTAGAGGCGCCCGTCCCCGGCGTGCGAGACCACGATGATCCCGCTGTCGACGGCGTAGGCCCGTCCTCCGTACTCGTGCACCCGGGTGCGCACATCGACCAGCTCGTCGGCGGGTGTCAGCGGAAGCACCTCGCCGATCTGGCCGTCGCCGTTGCGGCGGAGCAGTACGTTGCGGCCGGCCTGTGAGGCGCGCTGCTCCACCCAGTAGGTGTCTGCGCCGTCCACACGGACCTGGGAGAGCAGGACCGTCCGGGTCGTGATGGTGCCTGGAGTGATGGGCGAGGGCCAGGTACCGAAAGGGGCTGTGGTGCTCATGGTTCCTCCTGGAGGGCAGTCCTGAGGGGCGGTCGGGCGATCAGGAACGACGCCGCGGATCGGTGGGCGCGGACGGTTCGACGCCCAAGGCATACAGTACGTGCTCAGCCGTGACCCGCGTGACACGCGGCCGCACAGTGGTCGGGTCGGCTCTATGCTGAGCACCCTTGGATCGCTTAGAAGCGTCGGTCCGGGAAGCCTGGCGGTCCCCGGGCCCGGGAAGGAGACTCCTGGGAAGACCCCTTCGCCTCGTCAACGGCTACCCTGTCCCGAGTGCCGCTTCAGCGACCCGCCGCGGCTCGCTCTTGAGCGACACGAACAACTCGTCACCACCTTCGACAAGGAGGCGCACCGTGCCAGCAGCTGCCGAGCGCCCGGCAGGGCCCGCCGGACAGACCGGCAAGGCGCTCCTGCCCTGCGTGCGCAAGCCCGCCGACCTCGATCGGCTCACCAGCGAGCAGCTGGTGACGCTCGCCTCGGAGATCCGCCAGCATCTTGTCGCCTCAGTGGCGCGCACCGGCGGCCACCTCGGCCCCAACCTCGGGGTCGTCGAGCTGACGATCGCGCTGCACCGCACCTTCCGCTCCCCGCGGGACACCATCGTGTTCGACACCGGCCACCAGGCCTACGTCCACAAGCTGCTCACCGGTCGTCAGGACTTCACCCATCTGCGCGAGCGCGGCGGCCTGTCCGGCTACCCCTCACGGGCCGAGTCCGTCCACGACGTCGTGGAGAACTCCCACGCCTCCACCTCCCTGTCCTGGGCCGACGGCATCGCCCGGGCCAACCACCTGCAGGGCCACGACGAGCGCCATGTCGTCGCCGTCATCGGGGACGGGGCCATGACCGGGGGAATGGCCTGGGAGGCCCTGGACAACATCGCCGACTCCTCGGACCGCCACCTGGTCATCGTCGTCAACGACAACGGCCGCTCCTACGCCCCCACCATCGGGGGACTGGCCCACCACCTCGACGCGCTGCGCACCAATCCCGGCTACGAGCGTGTCCTGTCCGGGGTCAAGCGGACGCTCCTGTCGCAGGGCGTCCCCGGCCGGGCCGCCTTCGACGCCCTGCACGGACTCAAGCGGGGGCTCAAGGACGTCCTGGTTCCCTCGGCCTTCTTTGAGGATCTGGGGATCAAGTACACCGGACCGGTCGACGGCCACGACATCACGGCCGTCGAGTTCGCCCTTACTCGTGCCCGCGAGTATGCCGAGCCGGTCATCGTCCACGTCATCACCGAGAAGGGGCGGGGCTACACCCCGGCCGAGGAGCACGTCCCCGACCGCTTCCACGCGGTGGGCCAGATTCATCCCGAGACCGGCTTGCCGGTGGTGGCCGAGCGCTTCGGCTGGACCGCCGTCTTCGCCGAGGAGATCGTCTCCCTGGCCCGAGGTGATGACAGGATCGTCGGGGTCACCGCCGCCATGCAGGCCCCGGTGGGCCTCCAGCCCCTGGCCGATGAGATGCCGACGCGGGTCATCGACGTCGGCATCGCCGAGCAGCACGCGCTGACCTTCTCCGCCGGCCTCGCCTTCGCCGGCATGCACCCGGTGGTCGCCCTCTACGCCACCTTCCTCAACCGCGCCTTCGACCAGGTGCTCATGGATGTCGCTCTGCACCGGGCCGGAGTGACGATCGTCCTGGACCGGGCCGGAATCACGGGAACTGACGGGGCCAGCCACAATGGCATGTGGGACATGGCGCTGTTGGCGCACGTTCCTGGTCTGCGCCTGGCGGCCCCCCGCGACGAGGCGACGCTGCGCGAGAGCCTGCGCACAGCCGTGAGCACTGACGATTCCCCCACCGTCGTGCGCTACCCCAAGGGCGCGCTGCCCGAGCCCCTGACCGCGTTGCGACGCCTCGGTCCGGGGGCGGAAGAAGCGCAGTGCGGCGAGGAGCCGGTGCTCAAGGAGACGCCGCCGCCCGCGAGCTCCTTCGACGTCGTCGATGTCCTGCTCGAGAACCGCTCGCCGGCTGGCGGCGCGCGGATCCTGCTGGTGGGTGTGGGTGCCATGGCCACCGAGGCATACGAGGCCGGCAGGCTCCTTGAGCAGGAGGGGTACGCCGTCACCGTGGTGCATCCGCACTGGGTGATTCCGGCCCCGGCTCCTCTCGTGGCGGCCGCTGCAGATGTTGATGTCGTCGTCGTGGTCGAGGACGGTCTGGTCGAAGGCGGTATTGGTTCCCAGCTGCGTGACGCGGTCGAGGAGTACCGGGCCGATCACAGTGGTACCGGGGGCTGGCCGGTCTTCCGTCGCATCGGCGTGCCGCGACAGTTCGTCGACACGGCCACCCGTGCTCAGCTGATGGAGGACTTCGGTATGCGCGCGGCCGATATCGCCCGGGCGGCCCGCAGAGCCGCCGACAGCGTCTCTGGCACCTGCACCGACCAGGACCTTAGGGCTGAGTAGGGCACGAGTAGGGCAATGGAGGCGGCGCCTCGGCTCCGGTTCCCCGCACGGTAACAGGAATCCGATGGGACACCTGTCCTAATCATTCCGATAGGTTGATGCGCTGGGAACGCGGCCCCATTCGTCTTCGTTGTCGAAGGCTGGAGGGAGTTGGTGGCTGGTGGCGGAGATTCTCCTGAGGAGTCGATACAGGGACTTATGTCCTGGATTGCGAGGGCCGTGATCGACCTGTGAGTCATCTAACCGGCTCTTCTTGGGACCAGCGACCCACAAGCCATTCTCTGAGTTCTAGTCTGAGATCGACGGCGCGCCGATGTGCCGCCTCGCCTCGCAAAGGGCGATCACAACCGGGTGGCTCTCCGGTCACCCACATGAGGAGGGCACGGATGACCACTGAGGTCACAACATCTGCCACCACGGCGAGCGGCAATGACGCCTGGGAGGGCTTCGGCACCGGACCGTGGACCGAGGACATTGACGTCCGCGACTTCATCCAGCGCAACTACACCCCCTACGACGGCGACGCCTCGTTCCTTGCCGACGCCACGGACAAGACCCTGCGTCTGTGGGACACCCTGGAGAAGAACTACCTCTCCGAGGAGCGCAAGGTCCGCATCCTCGACGTCGACACCCACACCCCCGCCGACATCGACGCATTCCCGGCCGGCTACATCAGCGAGGACGACGATGTCATCGTTGGCCTGCAGACCGACTCCCCGCTGCGTCGCGCCATGATGCCCAACGGCGGCTGGCGCATGGTGGAGACCGCCATCAAGGAGGCGGGCAAGGAGGTCGACCCCGAGGTCAAGAAGATCTTCACCCGCTACCGCAAGACCCACAACGACGCGGTCTTCGACATCTACACCCCGCGCATCCGCGCGGCGCGCTCGAGCCACATCATCACCGGTCTGCCCGACGCCTACGGCCGCGGCCGCATCATCGGTGACTACCGCCGCGTGGCGCTCTACGGCGTCGACTTCCTCATCGAGCAGAAGCAGAAGGCCAAGGACGCCGTGGCGGACAAGCCCTTCTCCGAGCACTGGGCCCGCTACCGCGAGGAGCACTCCGAGCAGATCAAGGCGCTCAAGAAGCTCAAGGTCATGGCTCAGACCTACGGCTACGACATCTCCGGCCCGGCCAAGAATGCCCACGAGGCGGTCCAGTGGACCTACTTCGCCTACCTGGCCTCCGTGAAGTCCCAGGACGGCGCCGCCATGAGCATCGGTCGGCTCTCCGGCTTCTTGGACATCTACTTCGAGCGGGACCTGCGCAACGGGGTCATCGACGAGACCCGCGCCCAGGAGCTCATCGACAACATCGTCATGAAGCTGCGCATCACCCGCTTCCTGCGCACCATCGACTACGACCAGATCTTCTCCGGCGACCCCTACTGGGCCACCTGGTCCGACGCCGGTTTCGGTGAGGACGGTCGCGCCCTGGTCACCAAGACCTCCTTCCGTCTGCTGCAGACCCTGCGCAACCTCGGTCCTGCCCCGGAGCCGAACATCACGATCTTCTGGGACGAGAACCTGCCGCAGGGCTACAAGGACTTCTGCGCCCTCATCTCGATTACGACCTCCTCCATCCAGTACGAGGCCGACGAGCAGATCCGTGAGCACTGGGGCGACGACGCCGCGATCGCCTGCTGCGTGTCCCCGATGCGCGTGGGCAAGCAGATGCAGTTCTTCGGTGCCCGCGTCAACTCCGCCAAGGCCCTGCTCTACGCCATCAACGGTGGTCGTGACGAGATGACCGGCAAGCAGGTCGTCACCGGCCTGCCCGGCATCGAGGGCGACGGCCCCCTCGACTTCGACGAGGTCTGGGACAAGTACGAGAAGATGCTCGACTGGGTGGTGGCCACCTACGTTGAGGCCCTCAACATCATCCACTACTGCCACGACCGCTACGCCTACGAGTCCATCGAGATGGCGCTGCACGACTCCGACATCGTGCGCACCATGGGTTGCGGCATCGCCGGTCTGTCGATCGTGGCCGACTCGCTGGCGGCCATCAAGTACGCCAAGGTCACCCCGGTTCGCGACGAGACCGGCCTGGTGGTCGACTACGTCACCGAGGGCGACTTCCCGATCTACGGCAACGACGACGACCGCGCCGACGACATCGCCGCCACCGTGGTCCACACGATCATGTCCAAGATCAAGGCCCAGCCCTTCTACCGGGACGCCATCCCGACCCAGTCGGTGCTGACGATCACCTCCAACGTGGTCTACGGCAAGGCAACCGGCTCCTTCCCCTCGGGGCACCAGAAGGGCACCCCCTTCTCTCCCGGAGCCAACCCGGAGAACGGGATGGACACCCACGGCATGGTTGCCTCGATGCTCAGTGTCGGCAAGCTCGACTACAACGACGCCCTCGACGGCATCTCGCTGACCAACACGATCACCCCGCAGGGACTGGGTCGCACGCTCGACGAGCGCGTCGCCAACCTTGTGGGCATTCTCGATGCCGGCTTCGTCCCCGACGACTGCGCCGAGATCTGATCGAGCCGCTCAATCCGGCCGATCACACCGCAGCAATTTCCACACATCGATCACATCACCTCAGAAAGGGGCCACCATGGCCACGTACGAAGAGCGCCTCGCCTCCATGAAGGCACAGCGTCAGGACAACGGCGGCGTCAAGGGCCTGTACCACGCCAACATCAACGTCCTGGACCGCAACACCCTCGAGGACGCGATGGAGCACCCGGAGAACTACCCGAACCTCACGGTTCGCGTCTCCGGCTACGCCGTCAACTTCGTCAAGCTGACTCGCGAGCAGCAGCTTGACGTCCTCCACCGCACCTTCCACTCCCAGGCCTGAGCCCTGGAGCACGGCGAGCGGTCATGACGCAGACCACGACGACCGTGCGCGACGGCGGTCGGGACCAGGACTTCCTGGCCCCGGCCGCTCGCTTGCGCGGTGCGGGCATCGGCGGGCTCGAGGAGCTGACGGATCTTCAACGCTCGGAACGCCTGGCTCGGATGCGCGATGGCGAGCTGGGCTCGATCCACTCCTGGGAGCTCGTGACCGCGGTGGACGGCCCCGGCACCCGGATGACGGTCTTCCTCAACGGATGCCCCCTGCGGTGCCAGTACTGCCACAATCCCGACACCTTCCTCATGAAGGACGGGGAACCGGTGGAGGCCTCGGAGCTTCTCCGCCGCATGCGCCGCTACCGGGGGGTGTTCCGCGCGTCCAAGGGCGGGATCACGCTGTCGGGCGGTGAGGTCCTCATGCAGCCGGCCTTCGCGGGCAAGCTCCTGGCCGGGGCCAAGAAGATGGGCATCCACACCTGCATCGACACCTCAGGATTCCTGGGTGCCAATGCCAGTGACGAGATGCTCGATAACATCGACCTGGTCCTGCTCGACGTCAAGAGCGGTGACGAGGAGACCTACAAGAAGGTGACGGGGCGCTCCCTGGCCCCGACCATCACCTTCGGTGACCGTCTGGCAGCCAAAGGGATCGAGATCTGGGCCCGGTTCGTGCTGGTTCCAGACCTGACGGACGCCCCTGAGAACGTCCACAACGTGGCCCGAATCATCGAGCGCTGGGGCTCGGTCAGCCGCGTCGAGGTGCTGCCCTTCCACCAGATGGGTACCGACAAGTGGGACGCCCTGGGACTGACGTACCAGCTTCGTGACACCAGGCCCCCGGAGCCGGAACTGGTGGAGTCCACTCGCGCCATCTTCCGTTCCTACGGCTTCGAGGTCCACTGAGGCCAGCGAAGGTCACTGGTTTCTCGAGCCGAGCTCCTCTGAGGAGAATCACGTCGTGCGCCGTCCACGTCACCGTGGGCGGCGCACTGTGGTATGCGCGTGATGGCGCGTCAGCCCAGTGCTGCGGCGAGAGCGGGGGAGGCCTGCTCGATTTGCCACGGTCTGGCCCCCATGGCGACCAGACGCTCACTGATCTCCTGAGCAGTGACTCTGCCGGTACGACCGGCCTCGATCTCCGCGCCGAGGTCCCAAGCTAGATGACGTTGGCACTCCGGGGTCAGGAGGAGTTCCTGGGGCACGCGGATCTCCTCAGCGTGCTGTCTGATGGCCGCGCGTACCTCGGTCAGCCGCTCGGCGGCCGCGGCGTGGTGACGCTGCCAGGAGCGCGGATGGGGGAGCTCGCCGGGCGCCAGTGGTGCGCGGGTGGGGGGAAGCTCGTCGTCGGGCAGCTCCAGGGCGCGTTCGATGGCTCTCCACCAGCGCTCCTGGTTCTGGCGGGCCTGACGGGAGGAGAACTCCTTGAGGGCACTCATCTTGCGTCGTGACCGGGGCCGGGCGACGGCGGCGGCGACCAGTGCCTGGTGGGGGAGGACCTTGGAGGGGGTGCGGTCGAGCTCTGCGGCCAGCTGCTCGCGCGAGTTCCACAGCTCGCGCAGGATGGCGAGTGAGCGGGGGGATCGCACGGAGCTTCCTGCTCGCGGGGTCTTGCGCCATGGGTCGACCTTGGCGGGTTTGGCCGGCTTGGTGCGCACGTGCTCGAACTCCTGGGCGGCCCACTGGTCCTTGCCGGCCGCCTCGAGCTCGGTGGCCAGAGCATCGCGCAGGTCAATGAGCAGCTCGACGTCGAGGGCGGCGTAGGTGAGCCAGGAGGCGGGCAGGGGCCGGGTGGACCAGTCCGCGGCCGCGTGGTCCTTGGCCAGGCGCAGGCCCAGGGTCTCCTCGATGACGGCGCCGAGCCCGACGTGCTGCCGGCCCAGGAGGCGGGCCGCCAGCTCGGTGTCGAACAGGGAAGCGGCCTTCAGGCCGCGTGCGGTCAGGCAGGGGATGTCCTGGTCGGCGGCATGGAGGATCCACTCGGGTCCGTCGAGGGCTGTGGCCAGCTCGGTCAGGGGCCCGGCGGTGACCGGATCGATGAGCAGGGTGCCGACGCCGTCCCGGCGCAGCTGGATGAGGTAGGCGTCCTGTCCGTAGCGGAAGCCGGAGGCTCGTTCGGCGTCGACGGCGACGGGGCCCCGACCGGCCGCCAGGAGCTGAGCGGCTCGGTTCAGCTGGGTGGGGGTGGCGGTGATCTCAGGGAGCCCGTCCTTGGGACGGGGGTAGTCGACGATGTCGTGCGGATTGATGGGGTGATCTGTTGTGCCAGGGGGGACGGCTGGGCGGGGCACGGCCGAGGAAGCAGTTGGGCGGGGCACGGCCGAGGAAGCAGTTGGGCGGGGCACGGCCGAGGAAGCAACTGGGCGGGGCACGCCGGTGCGGCGGGGCGTCACCTTCCGGCTCCGGCGAGAGTGAGGGGGTGGACTGCGGCCGGTTCATGGCCGGAGGCGACCAGCAGGAGTTCGTGCCAGGCGGTGAGGTGGGGGCCGAGCTGGGGGGTCGTGGGGGACCAGGACGCCCGGATCTCGGCGTGGGCGCATGAGTCGGTGAGGGTCAGCCCACCGAAGGTCTCGGACAGTACCCTGGTGACGGTTCCGACCAGTGAGTGGTAGCCGGCGCGGGAGTCCTCCAGGCCGTCGGTGAGCCAGCTCCAGGCGGCAGACTCGAAGACGGGGTCCATGCCGATCTCGTCGTCGATGCGGGCGCGCGCCTGCACGACGATGCGGAAGTCCCCGTCCCAGGCCTCCTGGCCGTCGGGGTCGTGCAGGACGACGAAGCGTCCGGTGGCCACGGGGGTGGCGCCGACTGTCTCCACGGTTTCGGCGCTCAGGGCGGCGGAGTAGGGGGCCAGCTTCTTGGGGGCGGGCACCTCCTCCATGAGGAGCCCTCGGGGGCGGGGCGCGTCGCGAAGGGACAGGAGCGCTTCCTCGAATCGTTCGGGGATGCCACCTGCCTCATTCTGACGCGGCCTACCGTTGACAGTCACGGATGCCACGCTAGTGCGCTACCGCAGTGGGCACATGAAGCCACGCCGCTGGGAGGGTTGCATTGTGTCAACGAGGTGCCTGCCTTTCTGAACGGATGTGCATCGGCCGCTTCCGGTTCGCCGGCATCTGGTCGGCCAGGGAAGCCGCCTGGTGGGACTGGTCAGCGTCGGGCGATGAGCGTCTGTCCGGCCGGCAGGCAGGACGGGGCGGAGCCGACGGGGTCCCAGGACAGGAGCACCTCGCTCAGCTCGGCAGCGGGCCGTGGCCTCCCGGAGAGGTTGGTGACGACGACGATGTCCTCGTAGGTCACGGTGACAACATCGTCGGCCTCATCGATCTGCGGCCACGCGGTGCGCTGGGACCATCCCAGCTCGCGGCGTAGGGCGGTCAGTGCCCGGTACCAGGACAGCATGTGGGCGTGTTCGGTCTTGTCCAGCTCGGACCAGTCCAGGCGTGAGGTCTCGACGGTCCCGGCGTCCTGGGGGTCGGGGATTTCGTCGGCGTCCCAGCCGAAGCCGGCGAACTCCCGGGCGCGCCCCTGGCTGACGCTGCGGGCCAGGTCCTCCTCCTCGTGGTCGGTGAAGAACTGGAAGGGAGTACGGGTTCCCCACTCCTCGCCCATGAAGAGCATGGGCGTGTAGGGCGACAGGAGCACCAGGGCGGCAGTGGCGGCCAGGGCGGCGTCGTCGAGACCGGCCGAGGGGCGGTCCCCGACGGCTCGGTTGCCGATCTGGTCGTGGTTGGAGCCGAAGACGACGAAGCGCCTGGGGTCGGTGTCCTCGGGGACGGGGGCGCCCCAGACCCGGTCCCGGAAAGTGGACCAGATGCCGTTGTGGAGGAAGGCGCTGCTGTAGGCCTTGGTCCACGCCCCGGGCTCGGCGAAGTCGGCGTAGTAGGCCTGCGCCTCGCCGGTGATCCGTGCGTGCAGGGCATGGTGGACGTCGTCGGCCCACTGAGCGGTCATACCCAGGCTGGGTGTCGCGGCGGGGGGCTCCTGGTCGGTGGGGGTGATGACTCCGACATCGTTGAGGTCTGCCTCGGCCACCAGGCTCAGGGGGCGGCCCAGCTCGGCGGACAGGGCGGCCACGGCGTCGGAGAGCTCGGCCAGGACGTGAGCCTGCGGTGGGTCAGCGGCTGCGGCGTCATCCTTGATCTCATGAATGGCGTCCAGGCGCAGGGCGTCGACGTGGAAGTCCCGCAGCCAGCGCAGGGCCGAGTCGATGACGAAGGCACGCACCTGATGACTGCCGTCGTGGTCATAGTTGACGGCCTCACCCCAGGGCGTGTGATGGGCGGGAGTGAAGTAGGGGCCGAAGACGCTGAGATAGTTGCCCGACGGGCCCAGGTGGTTGTAGACGACGTCGAGGCACACGCCGATACCGGCGCGGTGGGCGGCGTCGACGAAGCGCATCAGGGCCTCGGGGCCCCCGTATGCCTCGTGGACGGCCCACAGGCCCACCCCGTCGTAACCCCATCCGGCTCGGCCGGGGAAGGCTGCCAGCGGCATGAGCTCGACGATATCGACGCCCAGCTCAGCCAGGTGGCCCAGCCGGGAGATGGCGCTGTCCAGGGTGCCCTCGGGGGTGAACGTGCCCACGTGGAGCTCGTAGATGACTGAGCCGAGCAGGTCCTTGCCCATCCAGTCCTGGTCGGTCCACTGCCAGGCGCTCGGATCCGTAGTTCGAGAGGGGCCATGGACGCCATGGGGCTGCAGGGCACTGCGGGGGTCGGGGCGGTCGGGGGAACCGTCGACCCGGAAGGCGTAGTCGGTGCCAGGCTCCAGGTCGAAGGGGGCGGCCCACCAGCCGCCGGGGGCCGGGACCATGTCGACCAGCCGGTCATCCAGTCCCTCATCGCCGGGCAGGTGCAGCTCGACCCGCCTCGCCGTGGGGGCCCATACGGGAACGCGGGGGCCCACAGGCAGGGCCGGTGACTGCCAGGTCCGGGATGCCGGGCTCATCGGGCGGCCTCCTGGGTGGTGTGCTGGGCGGCGTGCTCCGCGTCGGTCTGGGAGTCGGGGGAGACGACCCTGGCCAGGACGACGACAGCATCGTCCCCGACCACCTCGGTCAGAGGCTGGCTGCCTCCCTCCACGGTGCCGGTGCGCAGGACGTGCTCCCAGGTCCCATCCGGCAGGACGATGCTCTCCTCACGCCATCCCCCCAGCTGCTCGAGCCGCCGGGACAGGCGCCTGACGATGACGACGACGTCGGGGACCTCGTCGAGCAGGCGGGTGTAGGCGAAGGCGAAGGAGGTGGTCACCGGGATCGTGCGGTAGCCCGAGCGGGGACCGACGAAGGTGTGGGGGCGAGCGGCGCGCAGACGCGCCAGGCGTGAGGTGAGGAAGAGCTTGTCCTCATCCAGGCTGCGCGGTGCGGCTCCGGAGTCGAGGCGCTCCAGGGCGCTGATGAGACCCGAGGGCCCGGCGTAGTCGACCGCGCGACGGTTGTCGGGGTCCACCAGTGAGGTGCGGGTGGTCTCGCTGCCCTGGTAGATGTCGCTGACCCCCATCCAGGTCAGCGACAGCGCCTTGCCGGCGAGGATCGCGGTGCGCACGGACCTGGCCGTCAGGGCCGCGAAGGCCTCGAGCTCGTCGCGGACCTCCTCGCTGGTGAGCAGATGGGTGGCGTAGTCGGTCAGGGCCTGCTCCCGAGCCAGGTCCGGGGCGGTCCAGGTGGTCCAGATCTTCTGCTCCCGGGAGGCCTTGATGAGATAGGCGCTCAGCCGCTCGGAGGTCATGGGGTCGTCGCTGTCGGGCGCCCAGGTCCCCCACAGGGTCTGCCACAGCAGGTTCTCGCTGCGCCCGTCGAGGTCCAGGGGGCGGACCTGCGCGGTCATGGCGCGCAGACGATGGATGAGGTCGCTCCACTCCTCGGCGTAGGAGGCCAGCACGTCCAGGCGGGCGCGCACGTCCTCACCGCGCTTGGTGTCGTGGGTGGTGGAGGTGACCATCGTGTCGGGCCAGATGTTCTGGACCCGGTCGGCCCACGCGTGGGCCTCGTCGGCACTCAGCGCGAAGCCGGCCGGGTTGCCGCCGACCTCGGTGAGACTGGTCAGGTGGGTCCAGCGATAGAAGGCCGTGTCCTCCACTCCCTTGGCGGTGACGGCCCCGCACACCTGCTGGAAACGGATGATGGCCTCGGCTCGCTCGGGGGACTCCGACAGTCCCTCGGAGCCGACCGGCTCACCCAGGAGGATGGCGACCACGAGGTCGAGGGTCTCTCCCTGGTCCGGCTCAAGGCGCTGACGGGCCCGCTCGGCGTCGGCCTGGAGCACGGCGGCCGTCTCCGGGCCGGGAGCTGTGCCGGGAACGACATAGACCCGGTACTGGTCTGCGGCCACGAGCAGCTCGACGACGCAGGCCCGCAGGTCGCGCAGGGTGTGGTCACGCAGGCGCACGTCCTGTGAGGTCAGGCAGTCCAAGATGCGGGCCAGACGGTCGACTTCGGCTGCCAGTGAGCCGGCGATGACCTCTCGCTTGGCCTCCTCGACGATGCGGTCGTAGTCCACCGGAGCGTCCCCGGTGAGCTCCTGCATGAGCGCGCCCAGGCGGGCCGCGCCGGCGGGGTCCACCTGGAGCTGGTCGATCCGCCAGGCGGCGTCGTAGCCGGTGGTTCCGGCCACCGGCCAGGAGGTGGGCAGGGACTCGTCGGGCGCCAGAATCTTTTCCGCAGCGATCCAGGCCCCGCTGGTGGCCTCGGCCAGCTGAGTGAGGTAGCCGCCGGGGTCGGCCAGGCCGTCGGGGTGGTCGACCCGCAGGGCGTTGATGACTCCGTCTCTCATGAGGTCGAGGATGAGGCCGTGGCTTCCGGTGAAGACGTCGGGCTCCTCGACGCGGATTGCGGCCAGGGTGCCGACGTCGAAGAACCTCCGGTAGTTGATCTCCTCGTCGCCGACCTTCCAGTAGGCCAGCCGGTAGTGCTGGCGGTCGACGAGGACGTGCATCGGCAGCGACTCTGTGCCCTGGGCGACGGGGAAGGCGTGGTCGTAGTAGCGCAGGACCCACTGCTCGCCCAGGTCCTCCTGACCCGGAACCACCATCTGCTCCAGGGTGAGCTCCTCATCGGCCAGGACGGCGCCGATGCGCTTGCCCAGGATCGGCATGAGGATGGGCTCGTCCAGGGAGAGATCGAACCAGGCGGCGTAGGGGGAGTCCGGACCCTCACGCAGTACCGACCACAGGGGCAGGTTGTGCCAGCCGGGGGTGGGCACGGCCATGTGGTTGGGAACGATGTCCACCACGACGCCCATGCCGTGGGCGTCGGCCTCAGCGGCCAGGGACTCCAGCTGCTCCCTTCCGCCCATGATGGCCGAGACCCGGCGGTGATCGACGACGTCGTAGCCGTGGGTGGAGCCCGGTGCGGCGGTGAGGATCGGGGAGAGGTAGAGGTCGGTGACCCCCAGGTCGGCCAGATAGGGGACCAGGGCCTTGGCGTCTGCGAAGGTCAGGTCCTCGCCGAGCTGGAGACGGTAGGTGGTCACCGGCGTGCGGTGCTCCGGAGCCGGCACGTGCCCCGACCACGGTGCGTAGGCGGGTGTCTCCGCAAAACCCGCCGAACCTGCCTGATCCACTGCTGCGTCCACTGCGTCGGTCATGTCACTTCCTGAAGCTCGTCTGGTCTGCGTCGGGTGGTGCTGCTTGATGGGTGATGTGCGTTCGGTGGTGCGCCGGAGGGCCGCGGAGAGCCCCTACCTCGGGTGGCGCTCCGTGGTGGCGGCGGACTCGGGGGCGTCGATGAGGAAGAGCATGGAGCGGGCCTCGACCACGACGGTGTCGTCAGCAGCGAGAACCGGGTCGGAGTCCCCGTCCACTGCGGGAGCCGTGTCCAGCGCAACCTTCCAGGTGGGGGCGTAGCCCTCTCCGGGCAGGGTGAAGGTGATGTCCTCGTCGGAGGCGTTGATGAGTACGAGGAAGGAGTCGTCCACGATCCTCTGGCCCCGCTCATCGGGCTCGGCGATCGCCTCCCCGTTGAGGAAGACCATCATGGCCCGGGCGTACCAGGTGGTCCAGTCCTGGTCGGTCATGGACTCACCGGCCGGAGTGAGCCACTCGATCTCGCCGAGCTCGCTCTCCCCGCCGTGGCGGGCATCCCCGGTGAAGAAGCGCCGACGCCGCAGCACCGGGTGGTCGCGACGCAGCCACATCATGGTGCGGGTGAACTCCAGCAGGTCGTTGTCCTGCTCACTGAGATCCCAGTTGACCCAGGAGATCTCGTTGTCCTGGCAGTAGACGTTGTTGTTGCCCCCCTGGGTGCGTCCCATCTCGTCGCCGTGGCAGATCATGGGCACGCCCTGACTGAACAGGACAGTGGCCAGGAAGTTGCGGGTCTGGCGCTGACGCAGCTCGGTGATCGTCGGATCGTCGGTGGGCCCCTCGGCGCCGCAGTTCCAGGACCGGTTGTTGTTGTCCCCGTCTGCGTTGCCCTCGAGGTTGGCCTCGTTGTGCTTCTCGTTGTAGGAGACCAGGTCACGCAGCGTGAAGCCGTCGTGGGCGGTGACGAAGTTGATGCTGGCCACCGGGGTGCGCCCGGCATGCTGGTAGAGGTCGGAGGAGCCGGTGATACGGGAGGCGAACTCGCCCAGGGTGGAGGGCTCCCCGCGCCAGAAGTCGCGCACGGTGTCGCGGTACTTGCCGTTCCACTCGCTCCACAGGGCCGGGAAGCCGCCCACGTTGTAGCCGTCGTCGCCCACGTCCCAGGGCTCGGCGATGAGCTTGACCTGGGAGAGCACCGGGTCTTGGTGGATGATGTCGAAGAAGGCGCTGAGCTTGTCCACCTCGTGGAACTGGCGCGCCAGAGTGGAGGCCAGGTCGAAGCGGAACCCGTCGACGTGCACCTCGGTGACCCAGTAGCGCAGCGAGTCCATGATGAGCTGGAGGACCGCCGGCGAGCGCATGAGCAGCGAGTTGCCGGTACCGGTGGTGTCGAAGTAGTGGCTGGCCGAGCCATCGACGAGGCGGTAGTAGGAGCTGTTGTCGATGCCTCGGAAGGACAGCGTGGGGCCCAGGTGGTTGCCCTCGGCCGTGTGGTTGTAGACCACGTCCAGGATGACCTCGATGTCGGCCTCGTGGAAGGCCTTGACCATGGACTTGAACTCCTGGACCTGCTCACCCTTGGTGCCGTAGGCGGCGTAGGTGTTGTGCGGGGCGAAGAATCCGATCGTGTTGTAGCCCCAGTAGTTCGACAGGCCCTTCTCCTGCAGGTGGGTGTCGTTGACGAACTGATGGACCGGCATGAGCTCGATGGCCGTCGCACCCAGGTTCTTGAGGTGGTCGATGACGGCGGGCTGTGCCAGACCGGCGTAGGTGCCCCGCAGGTCCTCGGGAACCATCGGGTGCAGCTTGGTCATGCCCTTGACGTGGGCCTCGTAGATGATCGTCTCGTGGTACTCGTGGTTCGGGGGACGGTCATGGCCCCAGTCGAAGTAGGGGTTGATGACCACTGAGCGCATGGTGTGTCCCGCCGAGTCCTCCTCGTTGCGCACCTCCGGGTTGTCGAAGGAGTAGGAGTACAGCGTCTGGGACGGGGTCACCTCGCCGTCGATCGCCTTGGCGTAGGGGTCCAGCAGCAGCTTGGAGGGGTCGCAACGATGACCCGATGCCGGGTCGTAGGGGCCTGCCACCCGGTAGCCGTACTTCTGGCCCGGAGAGATCCCGGGCAGGTAGACGTGCCAGACGTCGCCGTCGACCTCCTTGAGGGCCACCCGCTCCTCATGGCCCTCGTCGTCGAACAGGCACAGGTCGACACCGGTGGCGGCCGAGGAGTACAGGGCGAAGTTCGTTCCCGAGCCGTCATAGGTCGCCCCGAGTGGGTAGGGGTGGCCCGGCCAGATCTGGCGCTGGGGGCCCTCCTGAGGTTCCGGTGCGGCCTGAGGCGTCGGTGTTGTCGGCGTGGTCATGGGGACTACCCTGCCACGACTGAGGTGCGAAGGCAGGAGAGTGGGAGAAAGACATGTCACGTCGGAGCGTCTTCTGGCACATCCCCGGGTGCTGCCCGGTGATCGAGGCGGGTCGGCGGGGCGTGAGACACCTCATGAGGACACGGGCTCGACTGGGTTTTGCCTCCGAGGGGTACCTCTGCTAACTTTCTTCCCGCACCCCACAAGGGTGTCACGCGGATGTGGCTCAGTTGGTAGAGCATCACCTTGCCAAGGTGAGGGTCGCGGGTTCGAGTCCCGTCATCCGCTCGGGCGATTGGCGCAGCGGGAGCGCGCTTCCCTGACACGGAAGAGGTCACTGGTTCGATCCCAGTATCGCCCACCAGAACCAACGGTTGGATCGAGCCCGGAGCCCAGCGCTCCGGGCTCTTGTCTTTCTCCGGGCGGGTGGTCTCGCGCTGGGTGGCATGTGTCACCGTCAGGCCGCGATGTTGTCGTTGAGGTGCGGACTATCGCGCGGAATCACGATGGATTGAGGGGGTGGGGCGGAGACGGTCGGGGACGGTCCCGTGTCTGGATCGTGATGTTCCTGGAGCGGTCGGGAACGGGGCGTCCCGGCGTGCTCTACCATCTGGGGAGGAGTTGGCCCCTGCGGCAAGAAACGGATGGTTATGACGCAACGCTTCAGGCACCTGCTGCCCGTGGTCCTCGGCGGTGATATCGGCGCCTACGCCCTGGCTCGGCAGCTTCATGAGGTCACCGGCACGTCGGTGACGGTTGTGGCCTCAGATCCGATCGTCGCGATCTCCGAGTCGGCCTACATCACCGTGGTCCATCAGGAGGCCGGGGCCCCGCCGGAGCGGACCATCGCGCTGCTGCGAAAGCTGGCCCAGGGCCGAGGGCCCCGCAGCGCTGTGCTCATGGCCAACACCGACGCCGCGGCCGCCATGATCTCGGCCCACCGCAGCGAGCTCGAGCCCACCTATGTCCTGCCCTTCCCGGACATCGACGTTCTCGACGCCGTCAGCGACAAGGCCTCCTTCTCCCGTCTGTGCGCAGAGGTCGGGGTGCTCACGCCCCGGGAGGTCGTCGTCGACCTCGCCGACCCCGACTGCGTGCCGCCTACCAGCGCCGACGAGCTCGGCATGGAGTTCCCGCTCGTGGCCAAGGCGGCCATCGGCGCTGACTACGACCGCATCTCCTTCCCCGGCAAGCGCAAGATCTGGTTCATCGACGACGCCGCCGAGCTGGCAGGCATGTGGAGGAGCCTGAAGGAGGCCGGCTACCGCTCCACCTTCCTGGTTCAGGAGTGCATCCCCGGTGACGACACCGCCATGCGCTCGGTGACCGCCTACATGGACTCCACCGGTGAGCTGCGCCTCATCGGCTCGGCGCGTGTCCTGCTGCAGGACCACGCGCCCACCATGATCGGCAACCCGGTCGCCATGATCACCGAGGCCTTCCCCGACCTGTGGGAGGCCACTGGACGCCTGCTGCGCCACGCCGGCTACCGCGGCTTCGCCAACCTCGACATCAAGGTCGACCCCCGCGACGGACGGGAGCTCTTCTTCGAGGTCAACCCCCGTATCGGCCGCAACTCCTTCTACCTCACCGCCGCCGGCGCCAACCCCATGGCCGTCATGCTCAAGGACCTGGTCCTGGACCAGCGCGACGAGCCCATCGAGGTCACCCGGCAGGTCCTCTACTCCCTGGTTCCCGACGGCGTCATCGCACGCTACGTGTCCGACGAGGCGCTGCGCCGCAAGGCCAAGGGCCTGGGGCGGGGCGTCGACCCGCTGCGCGACCCGGCCGAGCGCTCGCTGCGCCGTCGCGTGACGATCGAGCTCCAGCGCCTCAACCACTACCGCAAGTTCGCCCGCAACTATCCGCAACGAGTCGACAGGTCCCGCTGAATGCCCGAGAACGAGAACATGCCCGACAGCATCACCCCCGACGCCACGACTGATTCCGCGACTGACTCCATGACTGACTCCACCCCTGACGCCAAGGTCGAGGCCGGTGCGCCGGCCCCCGAGAACGCTCAGGCGACTCAGCCCAAGAACAAGGGGCGCAAGGGCGGCGAGCCCGAACAGCCCAAGCAGCCCGAGCAGAAGGGCGACCCGACCGACAAACCCGCCCAGCCCGCTAGGGCTGACAAGGCTGACAAGCCCAAGGCGCCTCGGCTCACGCACCCCGAGCCGGTGCACTCCACCCCGGACCGCTCCGAGACCCTGCGTCGGGTCGACGGGCGCGAGATGCGCCTGGCCGTGGGCAACAGCCACTTCCCGGTTGAGCAGACCGAGGCCTGGGAGCGCTTCGAGGAGGCCATGGGCCGCCCCCTGTGGGGTCGCTACCTCTATGAGGACGAGGGCAAGCCCGTGGCCGCCATCGCCCTGTACCGCTACGAGATGGGCGGCCAGACCTTCCTGTGGGCCAAGCACGGCCCGGTCTGGCTCAAGGAGCAGTCACCCGAGCGCGAGGCCCACCTGCGGCGCCTGCTGCGCTCCGTGGTCAAGGAGCGCGACCGCTCCGTGCGCTTCATCCGCATGCACGCCCGCTACCGCGCTGCCGACCTGCGAGAGCTGCTGTCCACCATCACCTACGACCGCACCTACGTCATCGACCTGGTGCCCAAGACACCGGAGAAGATCGCGGCGGTCATGCCCAAGGACGGGCGCCGCGCGGTCAAGCGCGCCGAGCGCGTCGCCCGGGAGGCCGGCTGCACCATCAGCGACGAGACCGGCCTGAGCCGCGAGGAGTTCGACCAGGTCTATGAGGTCCTGCGCGAGACCGCCGAGCGCGACGGCTTCAAGCCCCACGACGCCGAGGTCTACTGGACCATGCTCACCTCCCTGGGGGAGAAGAACGCCCGCCTGTTCGTCCTGCGCAAGGACGGCATCCCCCACGCCTGGGACCTCATCCTCACCTCGGGCAAGGATGCCGTGGCCTACTACGGCGCCTCCTCCAACGAGTCGCGCACCTTCCGCGGGGCCGAGGCCCTGGACTGGTGGGCCGCCTGCACCCTGGCGCAGGAGGGCTACCGCGGCCTGGACCTCATGGGCGCCGGCTCCACCCGCGTCCCCTCGCTCTACACGGTGGGCCAGTACAAGAAGCGCTACGCCCAGCACGTCACCGAGGTGGACGGGGCCTGGGACGTTCCGGTTTCCCGCGTCATCTACTCCGGGATGTCCGCCGCCAAGCGCCTGCGTGACGCACTGCGCGCGCGGCGTGGCTCACGGGAGGACTGAGCCCGCGCGACCACGACGTAGACTCGCGGCCGAACCGGGGTGCACCAGTACAGCGCCCCGCACCGATGCAGCAGAGGAGACGAACCCGTGTCAGACCAGCTCATGATTGAGATCACCCTCGACGGCGCGCCCCGCACCATTGAGGCGGGCAGCACGGGGGCGCTCCTCCTGCAGGACGCCGTCAAGAAGGACGGTGTCGTCGCGATGCGCGTCAACGGCGAGCCCTGGGATCTGGAGCGCCAGGTCCCGGCGGGCGCCGTCGTCGAGCCCATCACCCTGGCCAGCGAGGACGGCCTCAACATCCTGCGCCACAGCGCCACCCACGTCATGGCGCAGGCCGTCCAGGAGATGTTCCCGGACGTCAACCTCGGCATCGGCCCCTTCATCACCGACGGCTTCTACTACGACTTCGGCGCCATCGACGCCGTCACCCCCGAGATGCTGCGCGAGATCGAGAAGCGCATGAAGCGGATCGTCAAGGAGGGGCAGCGCTTCGTGCGCCGCGACATCACCGAGGACCAGGGGCGTGAGGAGCTGGCCGACCAGCCCTACAAGCTCGAGCTCATCACCACCAAGGGAGCGGGCGCCGAGGGCGCCTCGGTCGAGGTCGGCGCCGGCGGGCTGACCATGTACGACAACGTCCGACGCGACGGCACCGTCGCCTGGACCGACCTGTGCCGCGGCCCCCACCTGCCCTCGACCCGCCTCATCGGGCAGGGCTTCGCGCTGACCAAGTCCTCGTCGGCCTACTGGAAGGGCGACCAGTCCGGCGACTCCCTCCAGCGGATCTACGGCACCGCCTGGGCCACCAAGGACGATCTCAAGGCCTACCAGACCCGCCTGGCCGAGGCCGCCAAGCGCGACCACCGCAAGCTCGGCGCCGAGCTCGACCTCTATTCCTTCCCCGAGGAGATCGGCCCCGGCCTGGTGGTCTTCCACCCCAAGGGCGCCATGCTGCGCCACCAGATCGAGCAGTACGTCGTCGACCGCCACCAGGACTACGGCTTCGACTTCGTCCACACCCCCGAGATCTCCAAGGGCGGGCTCTTCCACACCTCCGGGCACCTGCCCTACTACGCCGACACCATGTTCCCGCCCATGCTCGCCGACGAGGAGCGCGACGCCGAGGGCAACATCACCAAGGCCGGCCAGGAGTACTACCTCAAGGCCATGAACTGCCCGATGCACAACCTCATCTTCCGCTCCCGCGGACGCTCCTACCGCGAGCTGCCGTTGCGCTTCTTCGAGATGGGCCACGACTACCGCTACGAGAAGTCCGGTGTCGTCCACGGGCTCACCCGCATGCGCGGCTTCACCCAGGACGACTCCCACACCTACTGCACCCCGGAGCAGGCCGGCGAGGAGATCCGCGCCCAGATCGACTTCTTCCTGTCCATCCTCAAGGCCTTCGGACTGACCGACTTCTACCTCGAGCTGTCCACCCGCGACGAGGACGGCGCCAAGAAGGACAAGTTCATCGGATCCGACGCCGACTGGACCGCCGCCACACAGGCCCTCCAGGACGCCTGTGACGCCTCCGGGCTGGAGGTCGTTCCCGACCCGGGTGGCGCCGCCTTCTACGGCCCCAAAGTCTCGGTCCAGGTCAAGGACGCCATCGGCCGGACCTGGCAGATGTCCACCATCCAGTACGACTTCAACCAGCCCGAGCGCTTCGACCTGGAGTACACGGCCGCTGACGGCACCCACCAGCGCCCCATCATGATCCACTCGGCCAAGCTGGGCAGCGTGGAGCGCTTCATCGGGGTCCTCACCGAGCACTACGCGGGCGCCTTCCCCGCCTGGCTCTCCCCGGTGCAGGTCCGGCTCATCCCCGTGGCCGAGGCCTTCGACGCCTACGTCGATGACGTCGCCGCCCAGCTGCGCGCCCAGGGGGTGCGCGTCGAGGTGGACCACTCCGACGACCGCTTCGGCAAGAAGATCCGCAACGCCTCCAAGGACAAGATCCCCTTCACCCTCATCGCCGGGGGAGAGGACGCCGAGGCCGGCGCCGTCTCCTTCCGGTTCCGGGACGGCCAGCAGACCAACGGCGTGCCCGTCAAGGAGGCCGTGGCCCACATCGTCAGCGTCATCGACGCCCGTATCAACGACCCGGCGGGGGAGAAGCTGCACAGTGACTGAGGAAGTGACCGGAGAGACGATCAGCGCCCCCGGGGGCGGTGACGACGTCGAGGTGGAGGCTCCCTTCTACCACGAGGGCGCTCCGCAGGCCTTTCAGCGGCTGTGGACTCCGCACCGCATGGTCTACATCGGGGGCAGAACAAGCCCTCCGATGACACCCCCGCACAGTGCCCGTTCTGCACCGGGCCGCAACGCGGTGACGAGGAGTCCCTCATCGTCCACCGGGGCCAGACCAGCTACGTCATCATGAACCTGTACCCGTACAACACCGGTCACCTGCTGGTGTGCCCCTACCGGCACATCTCGGACTGGACCGAGGCCACCCCGGCCGAGCGCCAGGAGATCGGTGAGCTGACCGCCACGGCCATGAGCGTCGTGCGCTCGGTGAGCCGCCCCCACGGGTTCAACCTGGGGATGAACCAGGGCGAGGTCGCCGGTGCAGGGATCGCCGCCCACCTCCACCAGCACATCGTGCCGCGCTGGAAGGGGGACGCGAACTTCATGCCCATCATCGGTCGGACCAAGCCCGTGCCCCAGCTGCTCGGGGAGCAGCGGGACATGCTCGCCGCCGCCTGGGCCACCCGGGCCGGGCAGAGCGGGGACTGATCCCCCTGGCCCTTCTTGACGTGCTCCGGCAGGCTGAGGGTGTTCCCGTCCGTCCCGATCCATCCCATGTCATCACAGAGCGTCTCTCCGACTGCTCCACCCCAGACCTAAGGACCTCATGCTCGGCAACCACGGCCGCGGCCTGACTAAGGCTCTGTTCACCCGCCCCGCCCTCGCGCTCGGGCGGCTCGGGGTGACTCCCAACATGCTCACCGTCACCGGAACGGTCCTGTCCGTGACAGCGGCGGTCACCCTGCTGCCGAGAGGGCACTTCGTGGTCGGGCCCCTCGTTCTGCTCGTGGTGCTGGTGGCCGACTCCTTCGACGGCATTCTGGCCCGGGCCACTGGCAAGAGCTCGGTCTTCGGGGCCTTCCTGGACTCGACCATGGACCGCCTCGCCGACGGGGCCGTTCTGGGATCCCTCGCGGCCTGGGCGGCCCTGTCCATGCCCGTCGGCGCGCTGCGCACCGTGACCGTCGCGGCTGCCCTGGTCGCCGTCGTCATGGCGGCCACTGTTCCCTACGCCCGGGCGCGGGCCGAGGCCATCGGCGCCGCCGCCTCTGTCGGGATCGCCGAGCGCACCGACCGGCTCCTGGTCGCGCTCGGCGCCACCTTCATCGTGGGTCTCGGGGCGCCCCAGTGGGTACTCACCGTCGGGCTCCTCTACGTGGCAATCGCCTCCTTCATCACCCTGATCCAACGCGTGTTCACCGTCTCCCAGCAGGTCCGGCAGGAGGGTGAGAAGGCATGAGGATGCGCCTGCCCTCCGTCTCCGACGCCTACCGCCTGGCCTGGCGTGGAACCCGCCACTTGCCCGCGCCGGTGGGCTACGGCCTGGCGCACACCGTGGCCGACGTGCTGTGGGCCTGGCAACGCCTGCGGCGCTCCGCCACCGGGGTGGGGCAGCTCGAGCGCAACCTGGCACGCATCCTCCCGGCGGGAACACCACCGCGCGCGCTGCGCCGCGCCACCCGAGCCGGCATGCGCTCCTACATGCGATACTTCTACGAGGCCTTCGCCCTGCCCGGGATCACACCGGACCAGATCCTGGCGCGCGTGCGCACCGACATCGACCCCCAGCTGCACGAGGACGTGCGCGCCGGCAGCGTCGTCATGGCCCTGCCGCACATGGGCAACTGGGACCTCATCGGAGCCTGGGCCTGCCGTGAGCTCGCCACCGTCCTGACCGTCGCCGAGCGCCTGGAGCCCGAGGACCTCTTCGAGCAGTTCGTCTCCTTCCGCCAGTTGCTGGGCATGCGCATCATCGGTCAGGCCCACGGGGAGAAGGTCTTCGACCGCCTCCTTGAGGCAGCGAGCCAGGGGCACTACGTCGTCGCACTCCTGGCCGATCGGGACCTGTCGTCCGCTGGCATCACGGCGCCGCTGGGCGGTGCCACGGCACGGGTGGCCGCCGGCCCCGCGGCGATCGCCCAGCGCCTGGGACGCCCCCTGTACGCCGCCTCGATCCACTACGAGCCGCTCACCGGACAGCGGCGCCGTCGGGCCGGATCGTCCTGGGGACTCGTGCTGACCGCCCGCAGGGTTCCGGCGCCCCAGCAGATGGAAGGACGCGAGCAGGTCGTGGCGCACACGCGCGCCTGGGTGGCCGCGCTCGACCCCTTGCTCGCCGAGCACGCCGAGGACTGGCACATGCTCCAGCCCGTCTTCGACGCCGACCTGGACCAGGAGCGTTTGGCGCGCAGCCACGCCCGCGACCAGCAGGTCGCCCACGAGGAGAACGCATGAGGATCGGTATCGTCTGCCCCTACTCCTTCGATGCTCACGGAGGCGTCCAGGTCCACGTCATGGACCTGGCCGGTGAGCTCTTCCGCCGTGGTCACGAGGTGCAGGTCCTCGCGCCGGCCTCTCAGGACACCGAGCTTCCCGACTGGGTCACCAGTGCCGGTGACTCCATCGCCATTCCTTACAACGGCTCGGTGGCACGGCTCAACTTCGGGGCCCTCGTGGCCAGGCGGGCCCGGCGCTGGCTGGATGCCGGAGACTTCGACATCCTGCACATCCATGAGCCCATCACTCCCAGCGTCGGGATGCTGGCCCTGCAGGCCGCCACCGGACCGGTTGTGGGCACCTTCCACGCCGCCATGGACCGCTCGCTGGCCCGTGAGCTGCTGAGCCCGGCGACGGTGCCGCTCATGGAGAAGCTCTCGGCGCGCATCGCCGTCTCGGAGGAGGCCCGCCGCACCCTCATCCAGTACCACGGCGGCGACGCCGTCGTCATTCCCAACGGCGTCAATGTCGGGCCCTTCGCCAACGCGCCCAAGGACGACCCCCGCTTCCTGGGCACGGACGAGGCCCCCACCATCTCCTTTTTGGGGCGCCTGGACGAGCCCCGCAAGGGACTGCGGGTCCTGGCCGATGCCATCCCGACGGTGCTGGAGTCGGTGCCCAGGGCGCGCTTCCTCATCGCAGGGCGCGGGCAGGCCCAGGAGATCCGTGAGGAGTTGGCCCGCTTCGGCGACTCCGTGGTCTTCCTGGGGGGTGTCAGCGATGAGGACAAGGCCGCCATGCTGGCCTCGGCCAGCTGCTACGTGGCCCCGCAGACCGGGGGAGAGTCCTTCGGCATCGTCCTGGTGGAGGCCATGGCCGCAGGGACCCGGGTCATTGCCTCCGACCTCAAGGCCTTCTCGGACGTGCTCGGTGAGGGCCGCTACGGGGCGCTGTTCCGCAATGAGGACGGCGGCGACCTGGCCCGAGTCATCATCGACACCCTGCAGGACGCCACCGCCGCCCAGGCCCGCGTCCAGGCGGCCTCCCGCGTGGTGGGCCGCTACGACTGGTCCGCGGTCACCGATGAGGTCCTTGACGTCTACGACATGGCTCTGTCCACCGCCCATACCCGGATCGAGCCCGCCCCCGGTTCGCGCACCATGCTGGGCCGGTTGCGCGATGCCCTGGACGACTAGCAGCCGAGCTCAGGAGTGATGAGGAACCGACCATGGCAGCAACCATGACGACGGCCATGACGCGGCTCGTCGATGTCCCCGCCGGTTCGACCACGGTTCTACCGGCGCTGTCCTCCACTGGGTCCGGTGTGACGACGGTGCCGATATGGAGCATCGTTGTGCTGCTGGTCGGGCTGGCGGTGGCCGCCGGGTGGGCCCTGTACGCCAGGGCAGTGCGGGTGGACCGGCTGCACCGGCAGGTGCTGGGAGCTCGAGCCACGCTTGAGGCCCAACTCGTGTACCGGGCCGAGGCCGCGGCGGAGCTGGCCACTGTCCCCGCCCTGGATCCGGCCTCCGGCCTCCTGCTCAGCCGGGCCGCTCGCGAGGCACTGGATGCCGAGGGGCGTGTCGTCGACGACGGTCTGGACACCTCCATGCCTCTTGAGGGCAGCCCCGCTTCTCACCCTGCCTCAGGTGGTGCAGCGCTCTCGGCGCCAACCACCCGCAGTCGGGCCCTCATCGAGTCCGATCTCAGCAGGGTCCTGCGGACGGTGGTCAGCGAGCCCACGCGCCGCGAGCTGTCCGCCGACCCGCTGAGCCTGCCCGCGCTCAACCGCCTGGACCGGGCCTGCTCCCGCCTGGTCCTGGCGCGCAGGTTCCACAACACCCACGTCAGCGAGGCCCAGGCGCTCAGGGGACGCCTACTCGTGCGGATGTGTCACCTGGCTGGGCACGCGCCCATGCCCCAGACCTTCGACGCCGACGACGACACCACCCCTGAAGCGCCGCCCGAGCGCGACGACGAGGTGCAACCGAGGTGATTCCATGAGCATGCCCCCCAGTCCCTGGGCCCCCCGCCCCGGATACCGGCGCTCCAGCGCCCTTCCGCAGACCCCAGCCGACTCCGGCCCCCTTCCCGCAGTCGGGCAGCGGTATCAGGTTCATCGTGACACTCAGGGCACGCCTCCCTCGCGGGCCACGGATCCTGAGGATGGCTGGCAGCAGCACGGGCAGGTGGCCTCCCTCATCCCACCTGGTATTCCGGCGAAGGTCGGGGCGATCGTCATGCTCACCGCGATCGTTGTCTTCTCCCTGTACACCCTGTTTTACTTCGCGGGCCTTCAGGACGACTTCGGGCCGGTCGTGCTTCCGTCATTTCTGCTCGCGCTCATCCCGCTAGGCGGGGTGCTGGTGGCCACGATGCTGCTCGCGGGAGTGTTCTGGTACGTCCGCTGGGAGCCCAGGCCTCCCGGTGTGTTCACGGTGGTCACGCTCCTGGTGGCATTCCTGTGGGGGACGAGCGTGTCCACCCTGTGCTCCTTGGTGGTCAATAACTGGGTGGCTCAGGTCATTACTGAGGCCATGGGGGATCTGGGCGCCGCCGCGGTGATTTCGGCACCTCTGGTGGAGGAGCTGACCAAGGGACTGGGCGTCCTGTTCGTCTTCCTCATCTGGCGCCGCACGATCAATGGCACGATCGATGGGGTCGTGTATGCGGCGTTCACCGCCTCAGGTTTCGCCTTCGTTGAGAACATTCTCTACTTCGTTCAGGGATGGGAGCACGTCGGGACCATTTTTGTTACACGAGGGGTCCTGTCCCCGTTCGCTCACCTGACCTTCACCGCCTGCACCGGGGTCGCCATTGGCTTCTCCTCCCGCCGGCGGTCTCAGTACGCCTGGGCGTGGATGGCGCCTGTGGGCCTGGTCGGCGCGATCGTGCTTCATGCGACCTGGAACGGGTTCATCGCCTCAAACCTCGGGGTGTATCTGCTGTTTCAGGTTCCGTTCTACGCTCTGTGCGCCGGGCTGGTCTCGTGGCTGCGTTGGAGTGAGCGCCGGTCGATGCGTCGCGGGCTGGAGGACTACGCCCGCGCCGGCTGGTTCTCCCCGGCCGAAATCCAGATGCTCACCACCGGTGCTGGGCGCCGGTCGGGCAAGCGGTGGGCCGCCGCCAGGGGGCTGCAGGCCTCGGCGGCCATGAACACCTTCCAGAAAGGTGCTGCGGAACTGGCCCAGCTACGCCAGCAGGCGGTGGACAGTCATGTTCAGGGCGAGCTGTCCGTCAAGGAGACCGAGCTGCTCGACCGGGTCAGCTCGGCGCGGCGGTCCTTCCTCGGGGCCGGCTAGAAGACGGCAGTAGCCGGATATCCTGCGACGGTTCAGGTCTCGCTGCGTGAGTATCGGGGACTGTTACGGAGGCGCGGGGTAGCATGCGTGGCGTCAGTATTTTCATGGAGACGTTGCCGTCGCCCTGTGCGGCGGTCACGGCTCACGGCCGGAGGACCACGATTGAATACAGAGCAGACCACTCCCAGCACCGGCACCCTCACCGTTAAACGCGGCATGGCGGACATGCTCAAGGGCGGCGTCATCATGGACGTCGTCACGCCTGAGCAGGCCCGTATTGCCCAGGACGCAGGAGCCGTCGCCGTCATGGCGCTCGAGCGCGTCCCTGCCGACATCCGAGCCCAGGGCGGCGTTGCCCGCATGAGCGACCCCGACCTCATCACCGGTATCATCGAGGCGGTCTCCATCCCGGTCATGGCCAAGGCCCGTATCGGCCACTTCGTGGAGGCCCAGGTCCTCCAGAGCCTCGGCGTGGACTACATCGATGAGTCCGAGGTCCTCACCCCGGCCGACTACACCCACCACATCGACAAGCAGTCCTTCACCGTTCCTTTCGTGTGCGGGGCCACCAACCTCGGTGAGGCGCTGCGCCGCATCACCGAGGGTGCGGCCATGATCCGCTCCAAGGGAGAGGCCGGAACCGGGGACGTCTCCAACGCTGTGACCCACATGCGCACGATCCGCGACGAGATCCGTCGTCTGAGTTCGCTGCCCGAGGACGAGCTCTACCTGGCCGCCAAGGAGCTCGCCGCCCCCTACGAGCTCGTCGCCGAGGTCGCCCGCACCGGTCACCTGCCGGTCGTGCTGTTCACCGCCGGCGGCATCGCCACCCCGGCCGACGCCGCCATGATGATGCAGATGGGCGCCGAGGGCGTCTTCGTGGGCTCGGGCATCTTCAAGTCCGGTGAGCCCGCCAAGCGGGCCGCCGCCATCGTGCGCGCCACCGCGCAGTTCGACGACCCCGACGTCATCGCCGAGGTCTCGCGCGGACTGGGCGAGGCAATGGTGGGGATCAACGTCGACGAGATCCCCGAGCCCCACCGCCTGGCGGAACGCGGCTGGTGACCGGCCCCCTGGTTGACGGACGCCACCCGGTGCTGGTCCCCGAGGACTGGGACCAGCACCTCGACGCCGCCGAGTGGAGCCTGGGGGAGGACGGTCTGCCCTTCAGGACGGCCGCCCGGGTCCTGGCCGTGACCCAGGACGGCGAGGTACTGCTGTTGGTGGGGCACGACGCCGCGGACCCGGATCACAACTGGGTCTTCACCCCGGGAGGAGGGCTGCGCAGCGGTGAGGACCCCCGTGCCGGCGCCGTGCGCGAGCTGGTTGAGGAGTCCGGGATCAAGGTCGCCCCGGAGGACCTGGAGGGGCCCATCGCCCACCGGGAGGCGATCTTCCGCTTCGCCTCGGTCACGTGCCGACAGGACGAGATCTTCTTCCTCCTGCACCTGCCGACCCGACGCCCGATCAGGAAGGACGGATGGACGTGCCTGGAGCGCGACGTCGTCGACTCCATCTCGTGGTGGAGTGCCGAGCAGCTGCAGGCCGCCCACCAGCGGGGGCAGGAGATCTACCCGGTGCGCCTGCCTGAGATCGTGGAGGATCTCGCCTCGGGCTGGAACGGTCGGCGCCTCGACCTGACCGATCCGGTGGACCAGGAGGTCCTGGCCGAGCTCGCGAGCACCTCTCCCCGTCACTGAGACCCCAACACCTGAAGGAGCCCGATGACCGACCCGAGGCACGCCCACCGCCCGGCCCACACGATGGACGCCCGCCACCCCCGGGCGCTCTTCCCCGCGCTCGCAGCGCCCGACTCCCGCCCCACAATCGGGGTCCTGGCCCTTCAGGGTGACGTGCGCGAGCACTCCTTGGCCCTCGAGGCGGCCGGAGCGCGACCCGTCGTCGTGCGCCGCGCCGCCGATCTGGGCGAGGCTCCCGGCCACCGGCTCGACGGCCTGGTGATCCCCGGAGGGGAGTCGACCACCATGAGCACGCTGCTGGCCGCCTTCGACATGCTCGCGCCCCTGCGTGAGCTCATCGGCGCGGGCCTGCCCGCCTACGGGTCCTGCGCCGGGATGATTATGCTGGCCGATCGCGTCGAGGGGGCTCAGGAGGGCCAGGCCTTCCTGGGTGGCATCGACATGACCGTGCGCCGCAACGCCTTCGGCCGACAGGTGGACTCCTACGAGGAGGACCTCCTCGCCCCGGCGCTCGGCGCGGGGCCGGACCGACCGCTGCGCGCCGTCTTCATCCGGGCTCCTTGGGTGGAGGAGGTTGGCCCGGACGTCGAGATCCTCGCCACGACCCGCGCCGGACGCGCGGCTGGGGTCGGTGGGGCCGACGGCGGTAGGATCGTCGCGGTTCGTCAAGGGGCCCTGCTCGCCACGTCCTTCCACCCGGAGGTCGGAGGCGACCACCGGGTCCACGACGTCTTCGTCTCCATGGTGACGCGTCGGGTCTGAGCAGGTCCGGCAGCGCCCCCAGTATCGACTCCCAAGGAGCACTTATGTCGGGTCACTCCAAGTGGGCCACCACCAAGCACAAGAAGGCCGCCATCGACGCCAAGCGCGGCAAGCTCTTCGCACGTCTCATCAAGAACATCGAGGTTGCCGCCCGCACCGGCGGTGGTGACCCCACCGGTAACCCCACTTTGTTCGACGCCATCCAGAAGGCCAAGAAGAACTCGGTGCCGGCGGACAACATCACCCGCGCCGTCAAGCGCGGCAGCGGCGAGGAGGCCGGTGGCGCCGACTGGCAGACCATCATGTACGAGGGCTACGGCCCCGGCGGGGTCGCCTTCCTCGTCGAGTGCCTCACCGACAACCGCAACCGGGCCGCCTCCGACGTGCGCGTGGCCTTCTCCCGCAACGGCGGAAACCTGGCCGACCCCGGTTCGGTGGCCTACAACTTCACCCGCAAGGGCGTCGTCGAGGTCGCCAAGGCCGACGGCGTGGACGAGGACTCCATCCTCATGGCCGTCCTGGAGGCCGGCGCCGAGGAGGTCGAGGACATGGGCGAGTCCTTCGAGATCTACTCCGAGCCCGGTGACATCGTCGCCGTGCGTACCGCCCTGACGGAGGCAGGGATGGACTATGACTCCGCCGAGGTCCAGTTCGTCGCCGGCACCAAGGTGGAGGTCGATGTCGAAGGAGCCCGCAAGGTCTTCCGCCTCATCGACGCCCTGGAGGATTCCGACGACGTCCAGAACGTCTACACCTCTGTGGACCTCAGCCCAGAGGTGGCCGCCGAGTTCGCCGACGACGAGGACTGAGCCCCTGGACCTCGCCGGCCCCCGGCCGCGTTCGGCCCGCGCCGTCGTCGCCCAGCAGCGGGTCCTGGGAATCGATCCCGGACTGACCCGCTGCGGTCTGGGATGCGTGGACGTCGACCCTCGCCGTCGGGTCCGTCTGGTGGAGGTCGGCGTGGTTCGCACGCCGCCTTCCCAGAGCCCCGAGCTGAGACTGCTGACCATCACGGAGGCCATTGAGGACTGGATCGCCCGCCTGGGCCCGTCGGTGGTCTCCATCGAGCGGGTCTTCGCGCAGGACAACCTGCGCTCGGTCATCGGGGTCGCCCAGGTCATGGGGACCGCCATGGCCACGGCGGCGCGCGCGGGCCTGGAGGTCGCTCAGCACACGCCCAGTGAGGCCAAGGCCGCCGTGACCGGCTCGGGCACGGCTGACAAGGCTCAGGTCCAGGCCATGGTCACCCGCATCCTCGGCCTCGACGCCCCGCCCCGGCCGGCCGACGCCGCCGACGCTCTGGCCCAGGCGATCTGCCACGGCTGGCGCGGGGGAGGAACGGGGACGGACGACGCCACCGAGATGGTCTCCGCCGGGGGAGCGGTGCGTGTCTCGGCCCGCACACCGGCACAGCGCCAGTGGGCTGCCGCCCAGGCCGCAGCCCGGCGCACCGGTGCCGTCGACCCGCGCCGGGTGCGGCGCTGAGGGGCGCGCTGAACTCGGGCTGCTAGGATCCGAACGTCTGTTCGAGCACCGTCGGCGTTCGTTGAGTCGGCCTGAGGACGCTCGACCCATTGAGAACTCCAGGAGGAGTCGCCCATGATCGCCTCACTGCGCGGCACTGTCCTCAGTGTCGGCCTCACCAGTGCCGTCATCGAGACGGGCGGCGTCGGCATGAGTATCCAGGCCACGCCCACCACGCTGTCCGGCCTCAGGGCCGGTGAGGAGGCCCTTGTCCACACCGAGATGGTGGTCCGTGAGGACTCGCTGACGCTGTTCGGCTTCGCCGACACCGATGAGAGGGACAGCTTCCGCACCCTGATGAGCGCCAAGGGGGTCGGAGCCAAGCTGGCGCTGGCGATGCTGGCCGTCCACACGCCCAACGCGCTCAGGCGGGCCATCGCCTCCCAGGACGTCGCGGCCCTCACGCGGGTGCCTGGCCTCGGGCCCAAAGGTGCTCAGCGTGTCATCCTGGACGTGGCCGACAAGCTGGGCCCTGTCACCGGGGACGATCTGGGGGCCGGGCGGACAGCTGCACAGACAGCGCCGGGGATGGAAGTGGTGCCCGCCGGCGGTCCCGAGCCGCACGCCGACGTCGTTGCCGCTCTAGTGCAGCTCGGCTGGAACGAGGCCAGTGCGCGCCAGGCAGTCACCTCCGTGACGGCCGATGCCGCAGAGGCCGAGCAGGAGCTGGACATGGCGGCCCTGCTGCGGGCCTCCTTGAGGTGGTTGGGGGGCGGGCAGCGTGGCTGAGCCCGATGAGCTCGATGGGCAGCGCCTGGTCGGTGGTGGTGCCGACGCCACCGAGCGCGCCGCCGAGGCGGCTCTACGGCCCAAGCGCCTGGAGGACTTCACCGGGCAGGAGGTGGTGCGAGGCCAGCTCTCGGTGGTGCTGCGCTCGGCCCTGGCCCGTGGAGTGACGGCTGATCACGTACTGCTCTCTGGGCCGCCCGGGCTGGGCAAGACCACCCTGGCCATGATCATCGCCGCCGAGGTGGACGGCTCCTTGCGCCTGACCTCGGGGCCGGCCATCCAGCACGCCGGAGACCTCGCGGCCATCCTGTCCTCCCTGGAGGAGGGGGACGTGCTGTTCATCGATGAGATCCACCGCCTGGCACGCACCGCCGAGGAGATGCTCTACCTGGCGATGGAGGACTTCCGCGTCGACATCGTCGTGGGAAAGGGACCCGGCGCCACCTCCATCCCCCTGTCCCTGCCTCCCTTCACCGTCGTCGGAGCCACCACGAGGGCGGGGCTGCTGCCCGCGCCGCTGCGGGACCGCTTCGGCTTCACCGGGCACCTCGACTACTACGGGCCGAGCGAGCTCACCCGGATCCTCACGCGCAGCGCAGGGCTGCTGGGGGTGAGCCTGGAGGCGGACGCCGCCAAGGAGCTGGCCTCACGCTCGCGCGGCACACCCCGTATCGCCAACCGGTTGCTGCGCCGCGTCCAGGACTGGGCGGAGGTGCACGGGCGGCCCGGACGACTGGACCTGACGGCGGCGCGCGGCGCCCTCGATGTCTTCGAGGTCGACGCCCTCGGGCTGGATCGTCTGGACCGCCAGGTGCTCGAGGCCCTGTGCACCCGGTTCGGTGGCGGCCCGGTGGGACTGACGACGCTGGCGGTCAGCGTGGGGGAGGAGCCCGAGACGGTGGAGACCGTGGCTGAGCCCTACCTGGTGCGCGAAGGGCTCGTGGTGCGCACCCCGCGGGGGCGGGCCGCCACGCCGGCTGCCTACAGCCACCTGGGACTCGAGCCCCCTGCCGACGGATCATTGTTCTCCTGAGCGACAACCGGGTAATGTAATCATTTTGTAACCGGTTGGTACCCAGTTGTGCCCGACCACTCGCCAACGGTCGGTAAGGCTCTGGCCCACGTGCCATAGACTCGCCACCGCCGGCCTGTGACAGTCGTAGGTCTGCATCAGCCGAGACTGCCTTGTCGAAACGGAAGAGGCCTCCATGTCGTCGTATTTCATCTGGATCATGTTCATCGGGATGCTCCTGATGATGTGGTTCGTCAGTCGCAGGCAGCGCGCGATGCAGGAGGAGCAGAAGCGCCGTACCGAGAAGGGTCTGGTGCCCGGCAACTGGGTTCGTACCATCGGAGGCTTCTACGGCACGGTCGTCGAGGTCGACGGTGACGTGGTCACCCTGGCCACACCGCTGGGAGACGAGACTCTGTGGAGCAAGCGGGCGATCGCCGCCATCGAGGAGCCGCCCTTCGGCTCCGCCTCCGTCGACGAAGAGTCCGGCTCCGACGTCGAGCAGTCCGAGGACGGCCGCGAGTCCGAGCAGGACTCCGCCGAGCCGCAGTCGTGATGTCCCGAACCGACCGCTCTTCCACGATGTGAACGCGGTGGCTCCCCCTGGAGCCCTGCAGACCCCGCCCGGGCTTGGCCAGCCGACTCGCCGAGTCCACCGGAAACGGTGCGCCTCATGGTCGCGCCCGCCACGCATCCCAACCCCATACTCACCTCAATCTTCGAGCCGTGCGCTCGAGCACACTCCACCCCAGGAAGGGACCACGTGTCCAGTAAGCAGCGAAAGCGCCCAGGGCGCCGCCTCCTGATGTTCGTCCTCGTCCTCGTCATCGGTTTCGGTGCGCTCGTGGCGGGAAGTATGAGGCATAAGGCCTCGCTCACCCCCGGTCTCGCCCTCGATCTGGAGGGCGGCACCCAGCTCATTTTGACGCCCACCACCTCTGATGGCTCGGCGATCAGTGATAACGACGTCGAACAGGCCATCGAGGTGATCCGTCAGCGCGTGGATGCCTCCGGTGTTTCCGAGGCGCAGATCTCTCGCCAGGGCGGTCAGAACATCGTGGTCTCGCTGCCCGGCAAGCCCAGCCAGGCCACCCTGGAGCTGGTACGTACCTCGGCCGTCATGTACTTCCGCCCGGTCCTGCGCGTTCTTCCGGGCAGCGCCCAGCAGGCCGCTAAGAACATCGCCAGCCAGAACCCCTCCGGCGCGGTGACCCCGGCGCCGACGGTTCAGCCCAGCCCGAGCGCCGGTAGCGAGGCGACTCAGCCCGCAGAGGACTCGGAGGGCGCTGAGGAGGGCACAGGCGAGGGTGAGCAGCCGGCCGCGACCCCGGCTCCCACCGCGCAGCCCACGGCTCAGCCGACGGCGCAGCCCAGGACTCCCGAGGAGATTGCCAAGCAGCTGGCGGACGTCAACCAGGACGGCGTCATCTCCTCCGACCCGCTCCCCGCGCAGGACAAGACGAACTCATCGGACTCCTGGATCACCGAGAAGCTCCTCTACGACGGCTACATGACCGACTGCTCCGACCCGAAGAACCTCACGGGGCAGACGCAGGACCCCAAGGTCGCCGTCATCTCCTGCTCCAAGGAGGCCGGCTCCCACAGCCACGGCGCCTACATCCTCGGCCCTGCCGAGATCACCGGGACCGAGCTCAAGAGCGCCAACTCGGGTCTGGAAACCGACTCCCGGGGGCAGGCCACCCACCAGTGGGTCGTCTCGTTGGCCTTCAACGGTGACGGCACCAAGAAGTTCGCCGAGCTGTCCAAGCGGCTGCTGGCCTACCGCGACCAGGCGAGTGCCGCCGGCGCGCAGGGCGCTCAGAACCCGCAGGCCCAGAGCAGTGGGGACAAGGCCCAGTTCGCCATCGTCCTGGACGGCCTGACCATCATGGCCTCCGGCTTCAACGAGACCGTCCACTCACCGATCACCGACGGTCGGGTCCAGATCACTGGCGGCTTCACCCAGAACCAGGCCAACACGCTGGCCAACCAGCTCTCCTTCGGCTCGCTGCCGCTGAGCTTCACGGTGCAGTCCGAGCAGCAGATCTCAGCCACCTTGGGAACCGAGCAGCTGCGCAATGGCCTGATCGCCGGGCTCATCGGCTTCGCTCTCATCATCCTCTACCTGGCCTGGCAGTACCGCGGCCTGGCGGTGGTGGCCGTGGCCTCCCTGGTGGTGGCAGCAGCCGGCACCTACCTGGTCATCGCGGCCCTGAGCGCGACCATGGGCTACCGCCTGTCCCTGGCGGGGGTCGCCGGACTCATCATCTCCATCGGCATCACAGTCGACTCCTTCATCATCTACTTCGAGCGCGTCCGTGACGAGGTGCGCCAGGGACGGACTCTGAGGACCGCGATCGATGAAGGATGGAAGCACGCCAGGCGCACGATCCTCGTTTCCGACGCCGTCAACCTCGTGGCCGCGATCGTCCTGTACTTCCTGGCTGTCGGCGGGGTCCAGGGATTCGCCTTCACCCTGGGGGTGACCACGTGCGTGGACCTGGCCATCATCATCCTGTTCACCCACCCGTTGATGGAGTGGATCGTCCGATTCCGTTTCTTCGGTGAGGGGCACCGCCTTTCCGGTCTTGACCCCGAGCACCTCGGGGCGACGTCCACGACCTACGGCAAGGGACGCGAAGCGGTCGCCGATCGCGTGGCCGGGTCTCTGGCGCGCCGCAAGGCCGAGGCCCGTAGGAACGCCGAGAGCCCGGAGGACGCAGCTGAAGAGTCCGACGGCGAGGCCGTCGATGATGAGGATGAGCAGCAGGAGGGCGACGCGGTCGATGTCGCGGCCGACAAGGGAAAGGACGGTGAGACGAAGTGAAGTCTCTCGCCACGCTCGGTAACGAGCTCTACTCGGCCAAGACATCCATCCCTTTCGTCGGCAAACGGAAGATCTGGTATCTCATCGCCGTCGTCATCATTCTTGGCTCGGCCACGCTCCTGGGCACCGTGGGGCTCACTCCGGGCATCGACTTCAAGGGCGGTTCGGAGATCACGGTCACCGGGCTGTCCGCTCCTTCAGAGCGTCCTGCCAACGAGGTCCTCTCCAAGAGCGACCTGGCGGCCAGCTCCTCGGTGACCACCATGGGGTCCTCGTCGGTCAGGGTGCAGACCACTGAGCTGAGCAAGCAGCGCCTCGACTCACTGGCTGGTCAGCTCGCCACCGCCTACAAGACCGACGCCTCCAACGTCTCAGCGACGACCGTGGGACCGACCTGGTCCTCCGACGTCACGAAGAAGGCGATTCGAGGGCTGATCCTGTTCTTCATCTTCGTCGGACTACTCATCTGGGCGTACTTCCGCACCTGGAAGATGGCGGCCGCAGCCCTGCTCGCCCTGTGCCACGACATCATCGTCACCGTGGGCATCTACGCCCTGTCCAGATTCGAGGTCACCCCTGCCACGATCATCGGTGTGCTGACGATTCTGGGCTACTCCCTCTACGACACGGTGGTGGTCTTCGACAAGATCCGGGAGAACACCGAGGACTTCGAGTCCCAGAGCCGATCCACCTATGCCGAGCTCGCGAACCTGGCGGTCAACCAGACCTTCATCCGATCGATCAACACCTCCGTGGTCGGTGTGCTCCCGGTGGCCTCGCTGCTGTTCGTCGGAGCCTTCATCCTGGGCGCAGGAACGCTTCGTGACATCGCCCTGACGCTGTTCATCGGTATGATCGCCGGAACCCTGTCCTCGATCTTCCTGGCCACCCCCCTCCTAGTGGACCTGCGTTCACGTGAGAAGCGCATCAAGGAACACACCGCCAAGGTCGCCGCGGCGCGCCAGCACCGTCGGGACGAGGCCGGTGACGATGCCGAGGAACTGGCTAAGATTGACGCGGCTCCGGCCGCCTCACCAGTCACTCCCGGCCACCACCTCGGCGTGGCGGCTCAGCCTAAAAGGAAGAAGAAGCGCAGATGACCACCGCTCCCGTGGCCCATTCCGAGTCGGTGCCCGAGTCTCTGACCAAGCTGGTCATGAGCCATCTTCGCGAGATTCCCGACTTCCCCGAGCCGGGGGTCCTCTTCCGGGACATCACTCCGCTCCTGGCCGACGGACATGCCTTCGCCGCTCTCGTCGAGGGGCTGGCCGATCACTACCGGGGTCGGATTGATGCGATCGCGGGGCTCGAGTCGCGCGGCTTCATCCTGGCAGCGCCCTTGGCGGTTCGGCTCGGGGTCGGCATGATCACGGTGCGCAAGGGCGGCAAGCTGCCCGGCCCGGTCATCGGCGTGGACTACGCACTCGAGTACGGCACGGCCCGGATGGAGCTGCGGCCCGAGACCGTCACCAAGGGCGCACGTGTCCTGGTCATCGACGATGTGCTGGCCACCGGTGGGACGGCCTCCGCCTCCATCTCCCTCATTGAGCAGGCCGGTGCCTCAGTGGAGGCCATCTGCATGCTTCTGGAGCTGTCCGATCTCGACGGTCGTCGCCAACTCCAGGGGCGTGAGGTCGACTCGATCGTCATCTTCTGAGGCGGCGGCTCGTCGCTGGCCGGCTGCTTGACGGGTGACCGGGGCTGTTTCTCGTGCGGTGTCGTGCTCCCGAAGGATGCGACACCGCACGCCTACCAGCAGCGCCGGCACGCTTCGGTGTGCTGGCCGCTATATGATGCGTCAATGACGGAGACGAAGAACACCCCGGACACGTCAGGTGACAGTGTTGTCCCCGGCTCGCGCGTGCGCAGCCGTCTGGCGTGGTTCGGCTCCCGGGGGCACTCCACACCGGCGGCCATCGAGCCGCTGCTGCGCGCGGTGCGCGCCAACCATCCCAAGGCCGACACGAGCCTCATCGTGCGCGCCTACGAAGTGGCGGAGAAGGCTCACTCCGGTCAGCGACGCAAGTCGGGGGAGCCCTACATCACCCACCCGGTGGCAGTAGCGACCATCCTGGCTGAGCTGGGGATGACGGCCCAGACGCTGGCGGCTGCCGTCCTGCACGACACCGTGGAGGACACCGACTACACCCTTGAGCGCCTGCGCGCCGACTTCGGCGACGAGATCAGCCTGCTCGTCGATGGCGTCACCAAGCTCGACAAGCTCCAGTACGGTGAGGCCGCCCAGGCCGAGACGGTGCGCAAGATGATTATCGCGATGTCCAAGGACATCCGGGTGCTGGTCATCAAGCTCGGCGACCGCCTTCACAACGCCCGCACCTGGAAGTACGTCTCGGCGGAGAACGCCGCCCGCAAGGCCAAGGAGACCCTGGAGATCTACGCGCCCCTGGCCCACCGTCTGGGGATGAACACGATCAAGTGGGAGCTGGAGGACCGGTCCTTCAAGGCCCTCTACCCTGGCGTGTACGAGGAGATCGAGCACATGGTGGCCGAGCGGGCCCCGGCTCGTGAGGAGTACCTGCGCCAGGTCCGACTCCAGATCGAGGAGGACCTGAGGATCAACAAGATCAAGGGCGCCGTGACCGGACGGCCCAAGCACTACTACTCGATCTACCAGAAGATGATCGTGCGGGGGAAGGACTTCGACGACATCTACGACCTGGTGGCGCTGCGAGTCATCGTCGACACCGTCCAGGACTGCTACGCGGTGCTCGGCTCCCTGCACTCGCGCTGGACCCCCATGAGCGGGCGCTTCAAGGACTACATCGCCGTCCCCAAGTTCAACCTCTACCAGTCGCTGCACACGACTGTCGTGGGGCCGGGTGGCAAACCGGTGGAGATCCAGATCCGCACCCACGAGATGCACCGCATGGCCGAGTACGGCGTGGCCGCGCACTGGCGCTACAAGGAGGACCCCAACGCCTCGGGCCCCAGCGCCCTGGGAGGCAGGCCCGGAGACTCCGACCAGGGCGACCTGGGCTGGCTGCGTCAGCTCGTTGACTGGCAGAAGGAGACCCAGGACCCCACCGAGTTCCTCGATGCCCTGCGTTACGAGATGGCCGGGGACCAGGTCTACGTCTTCACCCCCCGGGGTGATGTCCTCGCACTGCCGGCGGGAGCCACCCCGGTGGACTTCGCCTACGCCGTCCACACCGAGGTCGGCCACCGCACCGTGGGCGCGCGCGTCAACAGCCGACTGGTGCCCCTGGACACGCGTCTGGAGAACGGTGACACGGTGGAGGTCTTCACCTCCAAGGCCATCAACGCCGGACCCTCGCGCGACTGGCTCTCCTTCGTGGCCTCGACCCGGGCCCGCAACAAGATACGTTCGTGGTTCTCCAAGGAGCGTCGTGAGGAGGCCATCGAGGAGGGCAAGGGCGCCATCGCCCGCACCCTGCGCAAGCAGAACCTTCCCCTGCAGCGCCTCATGAGCCACGAGACCCTCATGAACGTGGCCAAGACCCTCGACAAGGTCGACATTGACGGCCTGTACGCCGCGGTGGGTGAGGGGCACGTATCCGCCCAGCACGTCGTCGACACTCTGGTGGCCACCATGGGCGGGGAGGACGGCGCCGAGGAGACTCTCGCGGAGGGAGTCCTGCCCACCCGGGCCACGACGCACCGCCGGCCGCGTACGGCCGACGCCGGAGTCGTCGTCGCCGGTATGGACGAGGGCGACGTCTACGTCAAGCTAGCGCGCTGCTGCACCCCCATGCCGGGTGACCCCATCGTCGGTTTCATCACCCGCGGTTCGGGTGTCTCAGTGCACCGGGCCGACTGCCAGAACGTCGATCAGCTCCAGCGTGAGCCCGAGCGCCTCATCACCGTCTCCTGGGCGGATCACGCCCAGTCGGCCTACCTGGTTCAGGTGGAGGTCGAGGCCCTGGACCGCGGGGGTCTGTTGGCCGACATCACCCGAGCGCTGGCAGACAGCCACGTCAACCTTGTCAGTGCCAGCATCGGCACGAGCCGGGACCGGGTTGTCACCGGGCGGTTCGTCGTCGAGCTGGCTGAGGCCGGGCACCTGGACCACACGCTGGCGGCCCTGCGGCGCATCGACGGCGTCTTCGAGGCGCGCAGAAGCCTGTCCGCCGCGCGCCGCTCCAGCTGAGCAGATCCTGGGCGCCGGCTACGACGCGCCGGCCATGACCTCCTCGATGATGTGCTGCGCCCGCGGGCAGCCTCTGCTGGCAGCCCCGCGACAGTGGTTGAGCGTGAGCAGGAGACGGACTCGGCTCACTCCATGGTCGCGGGCCGCCATAATGGCTTGCACTGCCTGCACCGGCGGCCCCAGGCGGGCGATGTCGACGGCGGCTCGGGCGATCGTGGCGCAGGTGATACCACTGATCACGGTCGTGTCGCAGTGGGGCAGCCGGCCTCGTCTGGTCACCAGGTAGGGCAGTCGACTTCGACGGCCTCCGGGCAGGCTCACCTCCAGGGCGTCGGGAGCTGGCCCGCCGACGTGCACCCACAGGGCAGTGCTCGCCAGAAGCACACCTCGGCAGGGCAGCGCAGCGGCAATGGCCCGCATACGTCCCTCGGCCGAGCGCAGCGTGTCGGCCGGTTGCAAGTTGCCCAGAATGTTGACCAACAGCCGGGCATCGAGGCTGGCGCACCTGAGCACCTCCATGTCCTGAGGCGGAAGCGTGCCCAGAACCGGGGTCAGCGGGCGGGCGGACAGATGGGCCACAGCGGCGTGGCCGGGTACCGGGACAAAACGAGCCATATGCCATCGTGGACGTCAACCGGGCGCGGGCGCCACAGTGAACCGGCCGCCTGTGGATAACCTCGTGGTGACCGCGCGGAATTGACCCTCACGCGGCGGGAGGCACCACGGTGGATGACACGCATCCGGACACGCGCCAGGTGGAACCAGTACTGAGGAAGGAGACTACGGTGAAGGACTCTCAACAGCGTCATGACGGAACCGGGAGACATGACACAGCGGCCGACACCGCAATGAGCGCCGTGCCCGACGACGCGGACATCGCTATGACGGTCGGTGAGGTCTCAACGCTCCTGGGCGTCAGCGTCAGGGCGCTGCATCACTGGGACGAGTCCGGTCTGGTGCATCCCTCCCGGCGCAGTGCCGCCGGCTACCGGCTCTACAGCGAGGCGGACATCATGCGCATCCAGCAGGTTCTCGTCTACCGGCAGACCGGCATGAGCCTGGCCGACATCAAGACGGTCCTCGACGAGCCGGGCACTGACGCGCTCACGCACCTGCGCCGTCAGCGCGAGCTGGTGCAAGGACAGATCTCCCACCTGCAGCACAAGCTCAGCTCCATCGACATGGTGATAGATATACAGCAGCTGGGGGCGAGGATCTCCGTGGCTGAGATGGCGGAGATCTGGGGGACCGACTGGGACCCCGTCTATGTCGAGGAGGCCCGCGCGCAGTGGGGTGATACACCGGAGTGGGCCGAGTCCTACCGGCGCAAGGCCCGGATGTCTCGCGCCGACTGGGAGCAGGCGCACGAGGAGACCGTCGCTCTGGAGACCGCGCTTGCCGAGGCGATGCGCAGCGGCGTTGAGCCGGGCAGCCCCGAGGCCAATGCCCTGGCGCGGTGGCACCGCAAGGACTTCAACCGGTGGTTCGAGGTCTCCACCTCCAAGCAGGTTATCTTCGCCCGCGGCTATGTGGTGGACGAACGCTATGCCCGCTACTACGACAAGCGCGCGCCTGGTCTGGCGGCCTGGCTCAAGGACGTCATCGACGCATGCGCCAGGTCTGAGGGAGTGGACCCCGCGACCGCCACCTGGGAGTAGCAGATCGCTCGACCAGCGACACCAGGACGAGACGCGGGGTGAGTCTCTTAGTGTGGTGGTAGTTCCTGCGAGGTTCCTGGCTGAGAAGAGAGTCAGGGAGGCATCATAGGGCCCGGTTTCTCGATCAAGATTCACTAGGAGGTACTCCTATGATGCCTCCTCACCAGTCTGCTGTGTCCACGCTGACCCAGGAAGTCCTGACTGATCCGGACCTGGCTATGATGACGCATCCACTGTCTGCTTCAGGTTGGTCTGCAGGACCTGAGCGACGCTGGCACCACCGCCATGATCTGCCAGGCCTGAATCGAGGGATTTCCACCCGTAAGGTCTGGTGACCTCATGCAGACGTTGGGCAATGAGTCCGGTATCCCCCAGTCCACCGTCTCAAGGTCTGAAATAATATCGACGAGGTAGTCGGTGAGTCCCTCACGAGCCTGTCCAGTGTTTTGTGTAAGGTTTAGATTGATTCGGTTGAGGTAGGCGGTGGTGAACTGGGTCAGGGCTTGTTCCAGTCGGTGGTGACCTGTCCGTCGACGAGTTTGCTCTTGGCCTTGCGCTTGGACGGGGATAGCCTTTTCTCCTTGTCGCGTTCTCGGACTCTTTTGCCCACAGGTGTCGCAGATCACCAGTCTTCAGCGGTTTGTCCTCCGGCTTATCAGAGGAGAAGTGTCCCCGGTTCGTCGATGATCCTTACATAGCTGGTAGTTGGCAGCCTCGATGCTGCTAGTGGAGGGGTGACCTCCCATGGGATGGGGGAGAAATGACTCGTCGCCACATCGGTCGATGAGGCCAGGGAGAGGGATGAATCTCGATTCTGACGAGAGTTGTGTTACCCACTCCATTGGGTACTGAAGAGCCAGAATACTCCATTAAGCGCTGGCACCTCGTAGCAACTTCCGATTTTATATTTTGGCAACATCCAGGACAGATAAAGTAGGAGCCTGGACGTACTGTTTTGGGGTTGAAGGTTGCATGTCAGATGTCCAAGACCTCGAGAGCCGGAGTGGCCAGCGCCGCCCGGGCTTGCTCTGCCATAACCGGATCCTCCTTTTGAAGGTGATCAATGTCTGGGAAGACACTCAGAGTTCTGTCCCCGGCGATCCAGAAGTTCCGACTCCATGTTTCCGGGTTGGACCAAAGGTCGTCCTGGCCAGCAGTCCAGTCCGGCAGCCTCCTCTGAACCTTTGTCGCTACAGCCAGCTGGCCCTTGGCTGTGAGGTAGACCGTGTCGATGCGGGTCCCCTCAGGATCCGGTCTCGTCAGGCGCACCAGGCGTCGACCGACGAACGTGACCCGACGATCCACGTCGCCCGTAGACAGCTTCAGTTCGATCTCCTGATAGCCCTCGGCCGAGTGGCCACGCTTCTTGACATAGTCACGGAGGGCCTCAACGATGGCAGACGAGAGACTACCGGCGATCTCCCCCGCCTCAGCGAAAAGGCTCACATCATCCTCTGAAACATAGACGTTTCGTGTTGGCATGAACATGATTATGCACATATTAGCGATCGACGTCAAGATCCCGACGAGGCTCATCAGGGATGCCAGGACGAGACGTGAGGCGGGGCCGACACCGGTGGGTGGTATCGGCCCCGCCTCAGGTGCTCCTTCAGTCTCAGAGCTGAGCGGAAGGTGCTCGGCTCAGGCCTTGGCTGAGCGCAGTACCTGCTCGAGCCATGCCCGGCGAGCCGTCAGCGCGGCCTCGGCCTCGGCGATCTTCTTGGCGTCACCGGCGGCCTGGGCGGCTGCCAGGTCCTTCTCCAGACCGGCGATCGCGTCCTGGAGCTGACCGGCCAGGCCCTCGGCGCGGGCCTTGGTCTCCGGGTCGGTGCGGCGCCACTCGGCGTTCTCGGCCTCACGGATCGCGTCCTCGACGGCGCGCATGCGGCCCTCAATGCGACGCACGGCGCCGCGTGGGACCCGCCCGGCCTCCTCCCAGGCGTCCTGAATGGGGCGCAGTGCCTTCTTGGCGGCCTTGATGTCCTTGATGGGCAGGAGCGCCTCGGCCTTGGCCACCAGGGCCTCCTTGACCTTGAGGTTCTCGGCGAACTCGGCGTCGACGGCCTCGTCCTTGGCGCGGCGGGCGTCGTAGAAGACCTGCTGGGCGGCCCGGAAGCGGGCCCACAGGGCGTCATCCTCCTTGCGGGAGGCGCGTCCGGCCTTCTTCCACTCGGCCAGCAGGTCACGGTACTTCGCGGAGGTGCCGGCCCAGTCGGTGGAGGTCTGCATCTCCTCGGCCCGCTTGATGAGCGCCTCCTTGGCGGCCCGCACCTGCGCCTGCTTGGCGTCCAGCTCGCTGAAGAACTGGCGGCGGTGACGGTCGAAGGTGGTGCGCGCGTGGGAGAAGCGCTTCCACAGCCCGTCCTCGGTGGGACGGTCCAGGCGCGGCCCGCGCCGCTGCGCGGCCTTCCAGGACTCGAGCAGCTCACGCAGCTCGGCGCCGGAGTTCTTCCACTGCGTGCGGGCCGGGTCCTGCTCAGCGATGGCCTCAGCGCGCTCGACGATCGCCGTGCGCTCCTTGAGGGCCTGCTCCTTGGCGGCCGCGCGCTCGGCGGACACGGCCTCGCGTCGCTCGGCGGCCACGGTCTTGAGCGCGGCGAAACGGGCCCGCAGTCCCTCCAGGTCGCCGACGGCGGCCGGCTCGGTGAGGGACTCGGAGATCGAGGACAGGGTCGAGTCGATCTCGCGGACGCTGAGCTGGGGCAGGCGGGTGGCGAACAGGTCGATGGTCGCCTTGAGGTCCAGGTAGCGGCGCACGTAGAAGGCCATGGCCTCGGCGATCGGGGCATCGGGGAACTGGCCGACCTCGCGCTCGGCGCCACCGTCCTGGACGTAGACCCGGCCCTCACCGTCCACGCGTCCCCACTTGGCGGCGTCCATGGCCTCCTGCGGGTCGACGGCCGGCTCGGCAGGTGCCGCAGGCGCCGCTGCCGCGGGAGCGGGAACCTCGGCCGGGGTCGGCGTGGCGTCCTCCGGGGTGGTCTCGGCGGCCTGAACCTTCTCGGTCGGCTGCTCGGTCTGGGCAGGCTCCTTGGAGGCGGGAGACGCCGGCTCGTCAGAGGACGCCGCTGTGGGCTGCTCGACGGGCTGGTCCGCGGGCTCGCCGAGCTCGGGCTCCTTGGAGGACTCGTTGGAGGACTCGTTGGAGGACTCGACGTCGGCATGTGTCTGCGGGGTGCTGGTCTGCGTTGACGCAACGGCCTCGACCGCGGGATCGGCGGGGGAGGCGTCGGCCGTTGGTGCCTGCTCCGTCGGGCTGGGCGCTGCCGACTCGTTCAGGTCGGTCGGCTGGATGGTCTGCTCAGTGTCTGATTGGTTGTCAGGCTGGTTGTCAGACCGGTTGTCGGGCTGGATCCGCTCAGTCACGGGATGCTCCTTCATGGTTGACGGGGAGGGAGCGGTGTGACCGCTCCGTTCCGTTCGCGCCCGGCTCTCAAGCCGGGTGGTGGTGAGGTGCCGTCGGAGGACGGCAGTGCCGAAAGTCTACGTTCCCGCTGGCTCCATTCACCATCCTTCGCCCCACTGATTTCAGTTGATTCGTTGAGCGCCGGTGCCCCTCACGAGCGGGCCGGCGTCGAGTGCCCCCGCCTCGGCGACTGCTGGCGCTGTTAACATGTGACCATGCTTGCGTGACTCGCTCCTGTGCCCCCACCGCCTCATGCCAAGGACGAGTCATGCCTGCGATCAGTTTCTCCCATGTCAGCTTCTCCTACACCTCCGCCCCCTTGCTGGAGAGCATCAACCTCACGGTCTCCGACGACGAACGCGTCTGCGTCGTCGGCCCCAACGGATCGGGGAAGTCCACGCTCCTGCGCCTGGCCACCGGTGAGCTGTCGCCTGACCAGGGGACTGTCAGCATTCCCGAGCAGCATGGTCGGCCGGCGGCCGACTCGGAGGAGTCGACCGCCACGTCGATCGAGGGCTATCTCGACACCGTCTGCGTTGAGACTCTGGACGCGCTTGATCGTTTCGAGCGCATGGGCGAGGCCATCGCCCATGCCGGAGCTGAAGCCGGCTCCCTCGCTGAGGAGTTCGCTGAGGAGTACGACTCGTTACTGACCCGGCTCGAGTCGCTGGACGCCTGGAATCTGCCGGCTCGGCGGGCTGAGGCGCTCGCCGGGCTGGGACTGGGACAGGTGGACACAGGCCGCCTGGTCTCTTCCCTGTCGCCGGGCCAACGGGGGAGGCTGGAGATCGCGGCTCTGCTTCTTTCGGCCGGTCAAGCGCTGGTGCTCGACGAGCCCACCAACCACCTGGATGCCGGTAGCAGTAGCTACCTGAGCGAGATGATGGTGTCATGGCCCGGACCGGTCCTTTTCTCCTCTCACGATCGTGCCTTCATTGACGAGGTGGCCACCGCCGTCGTCGACCTCGACACAGCGCCGTGGCAGGCACTCGCCACCGCCTCCGGGGACAGCGGCCCCATGGGTGCCTACCGGTGCGCGGGGCGATACAGCGACTACCTCGTGGAGAAGGCGCACGCCAGGTCCTCCCACCGCAGTCTTCACCAGCGTCAGCAGGAGCAGCGGCGCAAGCTCGTGCGTCACCGTCGTGACTCCGAGATCGTTGGGCACAGCGGGGCAGCGCCCCGGAGTGAGGCCCGCATCGCCCGGAAGTTCTATGCCGACCGTGCCCAGCGCGTTTCCACCCGACGCCAGACGCAGGACGACCGCCGGCTGGAGGCGCTCGCCAGTACCGAGGTGCGCAGGCCCCGCTCCTACGACCTGCAGCTGCGTCTGGCTGAACCGGCGCCGCGAACAGGGACGGCGGTCTCAGCCCGGTCAGCTGCCGTACCCGGGCGCCTTGCACCGGTCACGATCGACGTCATGGCAGGCGAGCACCTGCTGGTCACCGGCGCCAATGGGAGCGGCAAGTCCACGCTTCTGACCTGGATGGGTAGACGGTCAGCACCCACGGAGGACTCCGTCGGCAGCCTCACAGTAGCTGGTTCAGTGCTCCAGATACCCCAGCACCTGCCGAAACTCGGCGACCCTGGGGTGGATGAGAGCGTGTGGACCGAGGGGATCGGGGACCGTGGCCGGGGGGCTCTGCACCCACGCCTGTGGAACCATCCCATCAGCGAGCTCTCCGACGGCAACCAGCGCCGCGTTCAGCTGGCCCTGGCCGCTGCTGCAGGGCCTGAGGTGCTCGTCATCGACGAGCCCACGAACTACCTGGACCTGGACGCCCTCGAGATGCTCGAGGCCGCTCTGAGGACATGGACGGGCACGCTCATCGTCGCCAGCCACGACCGCTGGCTCATTGAGCACTGGTGGGGGAGGCGGCTTCACCTTCGGTGAGCCAGCCGGCTCCTGCGGACCTGAGCAGCTCTTGTACCCGTATCGACACTGATCCCTGACGGCCCAAGTAGGGTGGGGGCATGATCTTGGAGCGCACCATCGCACCCGTGTTCGCCGCCAACTGCTACGTCCTGGCCGCAGGCCCGGGCGAACCCGCCCTCGTCGTCGACCCCGGAGCCGGTGCCGCCCGCGGCGCGCTGGCTCTGCTTCGCTCCCATCGGCTCACCCTGAGCGCCATCCTGCTCACCCACGGTCACGCAGACCACGTGTGGGACAGTCAAACACTCATCGAGGCCGCCCACGCCGAGGGCCTGCTCACCAGCGACGACGCCGTCGACGTGCCGGTATACATCCCCGAGCGCGACCGCTACCGGCTCGAGGAGCCCGACATCACCACCGGTATCAGCGCCAACGGCATGACCTTCACCGACATGGCCGGCGGCGAGTGGAAGCAGCCCGCCGACATCCGTCTCTTCCCGGGAGACGGTTTCTCCCAGGCCATCGAGCTGGCCCCCGGCATCGCGCTGCGTGCGGTCCCTGCTCCGGGTCACTCGGAGGGCTCCACGCTGTTCTTCTTCGAGGCCCGCCTGGCTGACAACGCCCTGCTCTACGAGGCCGAGGTCATCGATGACGACCCCGCCGTCGCTGACGAGGAGCACACCTACCTCATGGCCCTCGACGGAGACGTCATCTTCAAGGGCTCCGTGGGACGCACCGATCTGCCCGGCGGGGACCAGGTTCAGATGCTCGCCACCCTGCGCTTCCTGGCCAACGCCGTCGACCCGGCCACCATTCTGCTGCCCGGGCACGGCGCAGTGACCACCATGGAGCACGAGCACCACGGCAACCCCTACCTCGCTGAGGCCAAGATCCGTGGGGGAGACCTCAAGGCCTGACGGCGGCAAGGCATCACTGCGGCGCGCAGGCTCACTGCCCGTCATGACACAATGCGGACCATGGCACAGGTACGACAAGCTCTCTCCTCACTGTCCGGCTTCCCCGAGTGGCTCCCCTCGGGCCACATCGTCGAGCAGCACTTCGTCGACATCCTGCGCCGCACCTTCGAGCTCCACGGCTTCAGCGGCATCCAGACCCGCGCCGTCGAGCCACTGAGCGAGCTGACGAAGAAGGGGGAGACCTCCAAGGAGGTCTACCTGCTCAGCCGCCTGCAGGCCGATCCCGCCGAGTCCGAGGCGGATCCGCGCAAGCAGCTGGGACTCCACTTCGACCTGACCGTCCCCTTCGCCCGCTACGTCGTCGACAACGCCGGGCTGCTGACCTTCCCCTTCAAGCGCTACCAGATCCAGAAGGTCTGGCGCGGGGAACGGCCCCAGGAGGGACGCTTCCGCGAGTTCATCCAGGCCGACATCGACATCGTCGGTGACGGCGCCCTGCCGCTCCACCACGACGTCGAGGTCCCCCTCATCATGCACGAGGCGCTCAGCGCTCTGCCGGTGCCCGAGGTCACCATCCACGTCTCCAACCGCAAGGTCGCTCAGGGCTTCTACCAGTCGATCGGCATCGACACGGACCGGCTCATCGAGGTCCTGCGCGTGGTCGACAAGCTCGACAAGATCGGTCCCGAGAAGGTGGCCGCCGAGCTCACCCAGAGCGTCGGTGTCAGCGCGCAGCAGGCGGCACAGGCCCTCAGGCTCGCCACCATCACCGGCACCGACGGCCAGGACGTCTCCGATCAGGTCCTGCGAGCGCTGGCCGGCGCCGAGCCCACCGAGCTCCTCAACGAGGGCCTGGCCGAGCTGACCGCACTGCTCGAGGCCACCGGACGCCGCCGCCCCGGCGCCGTCATCGCCGACCTCAAGATCGCTCGTGGGCTGGACTACTACACCGGTACGGTCTACGAGTCCTTCATGGCCGGCCACGAGGACCTGGGTTCAGTGTGCTCCGGGGGCCGCTACGACTCGCTGGCCACCAACGGCAAGCGCACTTTTCCCGGCGTGGGCATCTCCATCGGCCTGTCCCGGCTCCTGGCCCGTGTCATCGGCGAGGGGCTCGTGGAGGTCAGCCGCTCCGTGCCCACGGCGGTGCTCGTGGCTGTCACCGACGAGGCCCACCGCTGCGCCTCCGACGCCATCGCCGATGCGCTGCGCGCCCGTGGCATCAGTGCCGACGTGGCCCCCAGTGCCGCCAAGTTCGGCAAGCAGATCAAGGCCGCGGACAAGCGGTCCATCCCCTTCGTGTGGTTCCCCGGCGCCGAGGGGGCCCCCGACTCGGTCAAGGACATCCGCTCCGGAGAGCAGGTCGAGGCCGACGCCGCCACCTGGCAGCCGCCCACCGCCGACGCCGCCCCTCGGGTCGCCGTCAGCTCGGCTGCGGCCTGTTCCCAGGCCGGTGGCCAGGACGGCTGTGAGGTCGGCTCAGCCTCATGACCATGAGCCGGAGCGAGTCCAGCAGCACGCACCACGTCCAGCAGGCGACCATGGCGCTGTCTGCTCTCCGGGACAGCCTGACGGCCCTGTCTATGCCCTATGTCCTTCAGGGAACCGCCGCCGCCTCGGACAAGGCCACGCTCATCTGTGACCAGCTCGGTGACTACGTCCTTCCCCGCCTGGCCAGCCTGGATGCACCACTGCTGGCCGTGGTCGGCGGCTCGACAGGGGCCGGCAAGTCGACCCTCGTGTCCTCGCTCGTTCGCCGGCACGTGGCCAGGGCCTCGGCAATCCGCCCCACCACGCGCCGCCCCCTGCTGCTGCACGCGCCGACCGACGCCGCCTGGTTCGACACCGACCGGGTCCTGGGCTCCCTGTCACGCATGCGCGTAGACGCCGATGCTCCGGCGAGCCCGGCCACGGACCACACGCCCAGAGAGCTCGAGCTACGGGCCTGTGAGGGGCTGCCCGAGGGACTGGCAATCGTGGACGCACCAGATGTTGACTCCGTGGTCGAGGACAACCGGGACCTGGCCGCCACGCTCCTGGCCGGGGCGGACCTGTGGATCTTCGTCACCACGGCGGCGCGCTACGCCGACGCCGTCCCCTGGGAGCACCTGCGGGCCGCGGCCGAGCGGCACATCACGGCCGCCATCGTCCTGGACCGCGTACCGGAGGGTGCGCAGAGCGAGGTGGAGGCAGACCTACGGCGTCGGCTCACGGAGGCCGGCCTGGCCGAGGCGCCCGTTTTCACGATTCCCGAGACGGCCCTGGATGACGACGGCTTCCTGCCCGAGTCCTGCGTCTCACCGCTGCGCCAGTGGCTGGGGGCGCTGGCCTCCGACGCGGCCGCTCGCCGGGATGTCGCACACCGCAGCCTGACCGGCGCGATCGGTTCCCTTCTGGCACAGAGCGAGCTGCTCGCCGTCGAGCTGGCCTCCCAGGAGGCTGAGCACGCCGAGCTGCGTCGAGCAGCCACCTCCGAGCATGATGATGCCCTCGAGCGTGTCATCGAGGCCACCGAGGACGGCTCCATGCTGCATGGCGAGGTGCTGGCCCGTTGGCAGGAGTTCGTGGGCACTGGGGACCTGTTCCGGTCCTTGGAGGTGCAGGTGGGGCGGGTCCGCGACCGCGTCACGTCGCTTCTGCGGGGACGTCCGGCGCCGGCCAAGCGCGTCGAGCAGGCGATCGGCTCCTCCCTGGTCGAGCTCCTGGTCGCCGAGTCCCAACGGGCCTGTCTGGCCACGGAGCGCTCCTGGAGACGAGCCGGCACCTCCCAGCAGGCGCTCAACCGGGCTCTGGCGGAGGTGCCCAGCCAGACCGGCCTGGAGGTCGTCGCCGCGGCCCTCGTCCACGACTGGCAGCGTCAGGTTCTCACTCTCGTCCGAGCCGAGGGCTCTGACAAGCGGCTCACTGCGCGCCTGCTGTCCCTGGGCGTCAATGGCGCCGGAGTCGTCCTCATGATTCTCGTCTTCGCTCACACCGGCGGACTGACCGGGGGAGAGGTGGGGATCGCGGGGGGCACGGCCATTCTGGCTCAGCGCGTTCTGGAGGCCGTCTTCGGAGACCAGGCGATGCGCGGCATGACCAAGCGGGCCCGGGAGGACCTCGGCGAACGTGCCACGGCTCTGTTCGCCAACCAGGCGAAGTGCTTCACCGACGCTCTTCCGCTGCCCATCCCGAGCGCCGATACGCTGCGAGAACAGCTTCAGGCCTGCCAGGAGGCGGCCACGTCGTTGCGCGCTTTGCCAGCTGCTGGCAGCCGCCGGTCGGTCGGGAGGAGGTCCAGGTGACGACCGACCGCTCCGCAGTGTCAGACCTTCCGCTGGTTCTTGAGGACCTGGCCAGGGCCGTCGACCTGGGTGAGCAGCTCGGTCTGGGCGAAGAACTCGCCCATGCCCGGGACGTCCTCACGCAGGCCTCCCACCGTCGGCGTCTGGCGCCGCAGACCACGGTGGCGGCCCTTCTCGGAGCGACAGGGTCGGGTAAGTCGAGCCTGACCAACGCCATGGCCGGCTCCGAGGTGTCCCGTACCGCCCGTACCCGCCCGACGACCACTCAGCCCCTCGCCGTCGTCCCGGACACGGCGAATGACGCCACTGAGCTGCTGGACTGGCTCGCCATCAGCCACCGGGTGCGCGTCGACGGCGACTGGGCCCTGGGCGAGAGCACGGTGCTGGTCGATCTGCCCGATATCGACTCCGACGAGCCCGCGCACCGGGCCATCGCCCAGCGCATGGCGGGAAAAGTCGATGTCCTGGTGTGGGTCCTCGATCCGGAGAAGTACGCCGACGGCGTTGTCCATCGCGACTTCCTCATCCCTATGGCGGCGCACGCCGAGGTCATGGTGGTCGCCCTTAACCAGGTGGATCGGCTCGACCCTGAGAGCCGGGACGCAGTGCTCGCCGACCTCAGGAGGATCCTGGACCGAGAGGGTCTTGGAGCCGTCTCAGTGATTCCTGTCAGTGCCCGCACTGGGCAGGGCGTTGAGACTCTGGCACGCGCCGTGGCCTTGGTCGCCTCCAACAGGCTGGCCAGCGCTCAAAGCCTCGCCGCCCACGCCCGGCGCGCAGCCAGTGAGCTGGGGGAGCGCACGGGGCTCATCGCACCATCCGGCCGTGGTGCGCCAACACCGGGCCCGGCCGCTCAGCAGGAGCCGCAGGTACGTCAGTCCCTCACTGCCCTGCGGCAGGCGGCCGCGAGCCTCGCCGGGGTCGACGTCGTCTCACAGGCGGTTGAAGGATCGGACCGTCACCGGGCCAGCACCCGAGTCGGCTGGTTCTGGCTGCGGTGGATCGGGCACCTGCGACGTGATCCGCTTCGAGCCCTTCACCTGGGGACCGGGCGCCCGCCGGCCCCGAGGTCTGCAGACGCGGAACAATCCGACGGCGCTACGGGCTCCGGCGTCATCGACCTGACTTCCCTGCCCCCCGCAGGACCTGCCGCAACGGGCAGGCTGCGCAGCAGTGCTCACGTCTACGCCGTGGCGGCATGCTCCGCTCTGCCCGGTGATCTGGCCGCTCAGGCCGTTCTGCGCAGTGACGAGCGTGCTGAGAGGCTTGCCGAGCCTTTGGAACTGGCTGTGGCCCAGGTGGACTACGGGACGTGGAAGCGCCCGGTCTGGTGGAAAGCTGCGAACGTGCTGCAGTGGGTGACCGCACTGGCCGCACTCATCGGCGGGTTGTGGCTGGTGGCCATTCACGTGCTGGAGGACTACCTCCTGCTCATCAGCATCGATGTTCCGCGCTGGGGGACAGTCCCCTGGCCCACCGTCCTCCTGCTCGGAGGCCTGCTGATCGGACTGGTCCTGGCAGGTCTGGGGACGTTGCTGTCCGGCCTTCAGGCCAGGCGTCACCGCAGGCGGATCATTGAGCGCTTGCGCCGGGCCACCGACGAGGTCGTGAACGCCGAGCTCATCGAGCCGCTCAGGGCCGAGACACAGGGATGGGTGGAGCTCGCGCGGATTCTGGAACGAATCGCCTAATGTGACACCATCTTGTTCCGATCTGACATCAACTTGACGCCACATTCTCTTGGCTTGGGTGGCTGGTAGTGCCATCATGGTGTCATGCATGTGGATGCCTACACCGAGACCCTGCGTCGTACCCTCGTGGAGACCTCGTCCTTGGGTGACGACCGGACCCAGGACGTGGCCCGCTCCCTGGCGGCTGCACTCGATCCGGCACTGCGCCTCGTCGCCCTGCAGATGCTCACGGACACCGCTGATGAGCTCAACGGCGAGCTCGACGGAGCTCATGTCGCCGTCGTGATGGACGGTGCGACGCCCCATCTTCTGGTGACCCAGGCTGATCGGTCTGATGATCGGGAACAGGACCACGTGACGGGCCCAGACTGCCATGCCCAGACTCCGGTGCAGGCAGTACCTGAGGTGGCGGAGGGGCCGGAGGTCCGTACGACGCTGCGCCTGCCCGAGTCACTCAAGCAGCAGATCGACGCCGCTGCCCGGGGGCAGGGACGTTCGGTCAACGCCTGGCTCGTGGAAGCGGCTCGAGGCGCGCTGTCGGAACAGTCGTTCACGTCGGGCTCCCAGCGCCCGCCGAGCACCGGGAACGACGGGGCGGGACCTGATCGCTCTGCGAGTGGCTCCGACGGCGGACGCCCCACCGACTGGCGTGCCAGACCGGCACAGCGCCGGACCTCCGGGGCGACGCTCAGCGGCTGGTTCGGCTGACTCCGTACCACCGCGTCGTCGTGTCACCGACATGGTCCGAGCCCAACGACTCACCCGCTGGATGACCACATCGTGGCGGTCCGCGCAGATACCTGACCCTGAGGAGACCACTCATGCCGATCTGGACCTTCGACCTTCCCGATGACGTACAGCCCAGCCTCGTCCTGGATCTGTCCACCCTGAGCGTGGTGACCGCGCCTGGAACGGGAAGCGCGATCACCGTCGAGGCCGACGAGAGCCTGACCCCCCTCCTGGACGTCACCGCCGACGGGGCCAAGGTGAGTATCCGCCAGATCGCTCTCGTGGGACGTGAACGATTCGCTGGCATCTGGCCGTGGGGCCCGCAGACATCTCGAGTCCGGGTCACGGTGCCGCACGGCACGCACCTGGACGCCCGCCTCGATGCCGGATCGATCAGCGCTGAGCACTCCTGGGATCACGTGCAGATCCGCACCTCGGCGGGATCGATCCGTCTGGGCGACTGCATGAGTGCGCAGGTGCACGCCGACGCCGGCTCCATCGTCATCGGTGCCCTGCATGAGGGGAGCGTGCGGGCCCAAGCCGGCTCGGTGCGCATCCGCTCGACCTCCGGCACAGTGTCCGCCCACACGGAGGCCGGCTCGGTCAAGATCGTCGAGGCCCATGAAGGATCCTTGGACCTGTCCAGCGAGATGGGAACCGTGTCGGTGGGAGTGCCTGAGGGAACTGCGGTCCTGGCCGACTGCCACTCCGACTTCGGTCGAGTCGCCACCGACCTGCCGCGCCAGGACCACCCCGATGCCCTCGAACGACGCCTCGAGCTGCGGGCCCGCACCCAGATGGGGACCGTGCGGGTGCGCAGGGCCTGAGCACCCACCCATGCGACAACCAGATGGAGGAGTAGGGGAAGAGTAGTGGGGGCGGCAACACACGTTGCCGCCCCCACACCGCATCAGTGGAGTCCTGAGGACTCAGCGCTCACCGCGCCCTCCGCGGAAGCCGCCCCGGTGGCCGCCGAAGCGGTTCTGGTTGCGCTCGCCGTAGCCATGGCGCTCGCCCCGGTGCCCGTCGCGGTCGTAGCCGCGACCGCCCCGGTCCTCGCGCCGGCCGCGGAAGCCGTCGCGGTCGCCACGGCGCTCGTCCCAACGACGGTTGTCACGGCGCTCCCCGCGCTCCGAGCGGTCGTAGCCGCCCCTGCCGCCGCGCCCATCACGGTCCTTCCAGCCGCGCTCGCCGTCCTCACGGCGGGGACGGAAACCGCGTTCCGACCGCTCGCCGCGGTCGCCACGGTCCCTGCGGTCCTCCCAGTCACGCCGCTTAGGACGCCGCTCGCCGTTGGGGCCGGACCAGCCGTGCCCCGGCCCCTCGTCGGGACGGATCCGCAGCTCGCGGCCGGCAAAGGTCGCCCGCCCCATGACGCTCAGCTGCTCGGGGCTGAGGTCGGCGTAGATCGTGACCAGGGAGAAGGACTGGAGGATGTCGATCTTGCCGATGTCGGAGCCCTCGATACCGCCCTCGTTGGCCAGCGCGCCCACGATCGCTCCGGGCAGGACCCGGTCGCGGTGCCCGACCTCCACGCGGTAGACGGTCCCGGGGCCCTCGTGCTCGCGGCGCCCGGAACGCGTGGCCGAGCGGCGTCCCTCGCCGCGGTCTCCCCGCTCTGCGCGACGGCCCTTCTCCCTGCCGCCTTCGAAGGAAGCCGACAGGAAGGTCCCCTCGGAGTCGAGGTTCTCCTCCCGGCGGGCGCGCTGGGGGCGCTCGCCGCCCCGGTCCTCGCGCCTGCGCGGGCCCTCGTCACCCACGGCCAGGGCCAGCAGCGTGGCCGCCAGCTCCTCGACGTCGATGTCCAGCTCCCGGGCGGACTCGGCGACCAGCGGCAGGTACATGTCCAGACGGCCACGCTCGTGACGGGCGGCGGCCTTGGACAGGAGCTTGCGGGCGCGGTGCTCGGAGACGTCCGCGGGGGAGGGCAGGGTGATCTCCTCCAGACGGCTTCCGGTGAGGCGCTCGATCTGCCGGAGCTTGCCCTTCTCCTTGGGGGTCAGGAAGGTGACGGCCTCGCCGTGGCGGCCGGCGCGGCCCGTGCGACCGATACGGTGCACGTAGGCCTCGGCCTCGCGGGGCACGTCGAAGTTGACCACCAGGCCGATGCGGTCCACGTCCAGGCCTCGGGCGGCGACGTCCGTGGCCACCAGCACGTCAAGGGTGCCGGCGCGCAGCCGCTCCACCAGGCGCTCGCGCTCGCGCTGGGGAACGTCACCGGAGATCGCGGCGGCCTGGATGCCCCTGCCCGCCAGCTCGATGGCGACGTCCTCGGCCGTGGACTTGGTCCGCACGAAGACGATGGCGGCCTCGGCGTCGGTGACGGCCAGGACCCGGGAGACGGCGCCGATCTTGTGACGGAAGGGAACCACCGCGTAGGTCTGGTGGACGGTGGCGACAGTGGAGGCCGGCCTGGAGACCTCCACCTGAACGGGCTCGTGGAGGTGCTGACGCGCCACGGCCTGGATGGCCGGAGGCATCGTCGCGGAGAACAGGGCGGTGCGCCGATCGGTGGGAAGGGACTCCGCAATCGTCTCCACGTCCTCGGCGAAGCCCATCCGCAGCATCTCGTCGGCCTCGTCCAGGACGAAGTAGCGCACGTCGTCGAGCTGGAGCGCGCCCTTGTCAATGAGGTCGATGACGCGCCCGGGAGTGCCGACGACGACCTGGGCGCCGCCCTTGAGCGCGCCGATCTGGGGGCCGTATGGGGCACCGCCGTAGACGGCCACCACCTCCAGTCCGCGGGAGCGGGCAGCCATATCAGTGATGGCCTCGGCGCTCTGGAGCGCGAGCTCGCGGGTGGGGGCCAGAACGAGCGCCTGAACGACGTTGTCGCGCGAATCGACGGCGTCGAGCAGCGGAAGCCCGAAGGCCGCCGTCTTGCCGGTTCCGGTCTGGGCGACGCCCACGACGTCGCGGCCGGCCAGCAGAACGGGGATCGCCTCCTTCTGGATGGCGGTGGGGGTCACGAATCCCATGTCGGTGACGGCCTTGAGCAGGTCACCGGGAAGACCCAGGTCGGCGAAGGTGATCTCCTCATCCTCGTGAGCGGTCCTCACCTCGCTCTTGTCCCGGTCGCGCGGCGAGGCGGCGCGCTCGACGTCGCGCTGGTGGCCGTTGGAGTCAGCGTCGGAATCGGCGTTGGAATCAGCATCGGTGTCGATGAAGGGGGTGTGGCCGTCAACCTCATCCTCGTCAATGTCGACGCCGTCGTCCTCATCGGAGTCGTCGATCCCGTCCTCCGGGTCGGCCTCGGGGAGGTCTCGGTCGACGTCGTCCGCCTCCTCCTCGTGGTCGACGTCCTCCGGGTCCTCAGGGGAATCAGAGGAGGCGGGAGTGGCGAAGTCCTCGGGGGAGGAGGTGGTGCCGTCGCGGTGGTGCGGCGCGGCGACAGTGCTCTCCTCGTCGTTCTTGGCCGGGCCGGCCTGCTCGCCGCCGGAGAGCTCGGCGGAGAAGAGCGCGTCGAGGCTGAGGGGGCCGTTGCCGTCCTGGCTCTGAGCATCGGAGGCGCCAGGCGCAGTACTGCTGGAGTGAGTCATGAAGTTTTCCCATATCTGTCCCCATGAAGATGGTGGGGACCGCGGCGGAGTGTGGGGGAGGACCTTTTGTCCTCCGCTCTTTGCCGTACCTGGCCCACCACACTCGCCCCGCACCCGGACTGGCCGGGTGACTCATGGGCTAACACGCACAGACTCACGGGATACTCGTGCCGCACACCGGGTGCGGCAAGACCCGAACGGGGTCAACAGGGCACGGATCGCTCCTGTGCCCAGGCTACGGGAGAATCCGCGGAACTCCGCGCTCCACGGGCTGGATCACAGGTGAGGTCGGTCTCGTGGCCCGTTCACCGCCCCAGCAGGCTGAGGATTTTCCGACGCAGCTCGCGGACCTCGTCACTCGACTCGTCGTGCTCGGGCACATCAATGTCGGCGACGATGCGCGCAGGGCGCTCTGACAGGACGACCACCCGGTTGGACAGGCGTAGGGCCTCGTCCACGTCGTGGGTGACCAGGACGGCGGTGAAGCGTTGGGACTCCCACAGCCTGAGGATCTCGTCCTGGAGCTGGAGGCGTGTCAGGGCGTCGAGCTTGCCCAGGGGCTCATCCAGGAGGAAGAGCCGGGGCCGGTTGACCAGGGCTCGAGCCAGCGAGGCCCGTTGAGCCATACCTCCCGAAAGCGTGGAGGGGTAGGAATCGGCGAAGTCCCGAAGCCCCACGATCTGCAGGGCCGCCTCCACCCGGCGTCGGTCACGCTCCACCCGGCCTCTCGCCTCAGGGCCCAGAGCAACATTGTCCCGCACGGTTCTCCACGGCAGCAGCGTGGCGTCCTGGAACGCGAGCGCGCGCAAAGGTGAGGGGCTGGTCACCTGCGTGGAGTCGACGGTGACGCGGCCCTCGACGGGCTGCTCCAGCCCGGCCAGCAGTCTCAGGATCGTGGACTTGCCGCAGCCGGACGGCCCCACGAGTGAGACGAACTCCCCGGGTGCCACCGTCAGGTCGATGTCATTGAGGACGGCAAGCTGATCCGGCTTGGCAGCCTCAGCCTCATAGCGAGCCCTCGCAGCGGGGGAGAACCGGCGCAGCAGCAGATGGAGCCACCCATGCTCCAGGTCATGGGACAACGGGTAGCTGTGGGAGACACCAGCGAGATCGACCTGTGCCCCGCGGGTGACGGACGGAGTCGAGATTTGCGATGCGGCGGCAGCCGCCGACGAACCAGTAGACATCGGTTCACCACCTCACAAGGTTCTGCTGCCATGCCAGCAGCGAGGAGCGGATCTTGAACAGCAGGACCATGAGCGTGCGGCAGAAGGTCACCAGAATGATGAGGCCCACGTACATCCGGGGGTAGTCCGCCCAGCCCTTGACCCAGTTGATGTACCAGGCCAGGCCCTTGTCGACACCGGTCAGCTCGGCGGTCATGAGGGCGGCGAGTGAGGTTCCCAGGCCTGTGAACAGGCCGGTGAGCATGTCCGGAAGTGCTGAGGGCACGGCCACTCGTCTGATAAGGAAGAGCTCATCGGCTCCCAGTGTGCGGGCCATGTCGATGTAGTCGCGGCGCACGGAGCGTATGCCCGCGCGGGTCATGGTCGCCATGGGGAACCAGGCGCCGAAGCCGACGATGAAGGCTGCCGAGGTGTACGTCGTCGGAAGCAGCAGCAGTGCCAGCGGAAGGAGTGAGGCCGCGGGAACTGGCCCGACGGTCTGAAGGAGCGGATGGAGCCAGTAGTCGGCGCGCCTCGACCAGCCCATGAGCAGGCCCGTGAAGAACCCCAGCACCGATCCGGCCGTGTACCCGATGATGAAGAGCAGCGCCGAGGCGCCCAGGCAGCTGAGCAGCAGCCTCCAGTCACCGAGGAAGGAGGCAATGAGTATTTCTGGGGCGGCGAAGTACGGGGGCGTGAGCAGTCCGAGCTTGGATGTTGTCAGCTGCCAGACGATGAACCATGCGCCGGCGGCGTTGATCCAGGGCAGGAAGTGCGTCAGAGACCTCGCTGCCGAAGAGGCCGGTCGGACCCGTGCGGTGAGTGTCCACGCGATCAGGGCGGTCAGCCATGCCCCGGCAAGGACGGCGACTGGAGTGGTTGACTCCTTGCGGAGAAGGTCTGCCTCCGGCAGGGCGATGAGGATGACCAGGTAGGCCGACCACAAGAGCAGTGCCGTCGTGCTCACAAGCGTGCCTGCGCTGGAACGGCGATCGCTTGGTTCACTCTTCCTGGCCGTGGAGGAGGGAGGTTGCGGATTCCTGTTGTCGATGGGCTTGACGGATGCGGTTGATGTGGTCGTGGGGCTCACCTCAGCGGGCATCGTCACTCAGTCCTTGATGTCGAGATCGGCGACGACGGTGTCGGTCAGCTTCCGGGCGGAGACGTCGGATGCGATGAAACCGGTTCCCTTGAACTTCTCGATGCCGGGCTCGATCGCGGCCCGGAACCTGGAGGCAGAGGCCTTGAACCCGTATGTCTTAAGCACCCGGACGACGACGTCCTGGTCGGCGGCGACGTAGTCGTTGTCGACCTCGATCTTGGCGATCTCCTCGATGTGGTCCGGCACGTAGGCCGAGCCCTTCAACCAGGCCTCGGTCAGAGCCTTCGCCTCCTTGGGCTGCCGACGTACGAAGTCACCATTGAGTGCCACCGAGCAGCAGAACTCCTCAGCGTCGTTGTTAGCCAGCTCACGGGCCGTCCCATTGAAGACGGGAAGCAGCGGCCCGGGGTCAGAACCCATGATGGCGTCCACCTGGCCGTCAGTCAGCGCGGTCCCCAAGGAGTCCGCATCGACTGTGCGCCACGTAATGTCGCCTCCGTCCGGCTTGACGTTGATGCCGGCCTCGGACAGCCCGATCGCGAAGTAGGCGAAGGCCGACGACGACAGTGACGGCACGCCGATGGTGGTGCCTTTCAGGTCAGCCAGCTTCTGATACGGGGAGTCCCTGCGCACCACCAGGCGCAGGCAGCCGGCGTGGAGCCCCGCGGTGAGCCTGGCGTTGAGGCCGTTGTAGATCGGCTCCAGCCAGGAGAAGAAGATTCCTGGAGCGCCAATGTACTTACCGGCGCCCACGCCGTCCTTGGTGTCCTCGGTCTGCTGGGTGCGCGCCAGCGTGACCTTCAGTCCTGCGTCGTCGAAGAATCCCTGGTGGTACGCGGCGTACAGTGGTGCGGCGCAGATGTCGCCGCCAATCACCAGGGGGAGTGCCTCGTGGGCTCCGATGACTCCTTGGTTGGTACGCCGAATCGTCAGGTACGCGCCGGTACCGACCACGGCAGCGGCTGCGAGTCCCCCAATCGTGAGCAGCGTGCGCCGTGACGGTTTGCCGCGATGCGACTGATCCGTCTCATTGGCGTCGGGATCATCGATGTCGTCATCGGCTGCCAGAATCGCGGCGGCGTTCTCAGCCGTGACCTCCTGAGTCTCCACGAGCTCGGCCTCCGATGGGACGGAGGACAAGGAATCGGAGGACTGGGACGGATCGGAGGAAGAAGAGGACGACGAGGACGTGGACATGGTTTCTCCTGTAGTGGTGGGAACGGGCCTCGATGCGCATGACGCAGCAGCGTCCCGGTGAAAATGGTGGAGGAGGAGCACGAGAAGCCGAGCGGAGCAAGCCGAGTAAGTGCGGACACAGCCTCAGGCCATCAGAGCGTGTGAAAGGGCGTCTCCGTACTCTGGCGAGCGGAAAATACGCGGCACGGGAGCCCACGACGTCATGGCCGGTTGTCGTTCTCGGACGACGTCAACGCTGCTTTGAGGCGTCGTCACGCTCCACGGGCAGGTTCAGCGCCGGGGGGAGGGGACGGAATCAACAGGCTCGACAACAACACATCTGCGCACCACACATGACCGCGAGCGCCTGTGCGCCAGGAGCGGTTGTGGCCGTAAGAACGATGTGCGTCATGACGACTACCCTATGCCACGCTCCCCGGAACAATGCAAGCCTGCCATGCGTCCCATGATGCGAGCCTCCCATCGCCGGATCACTGTGGAACCGATACGTGGAACCGATTACTGCGTGGCTGTAAAGTCGGCGACGTGAGTGGGGGGTGTGGCGATCAACCGGCTGTGCCGCAGGCACGGTGGAGACAGCTGGCCGCGACTCCTGTGGCCCAGGACGGTGGCCCGCTTCGCATCACCCCGGCGTGGTGGCCTCCGGTTCCTGACGATTCAGCCTTGGCCGCTGCCGCGGTGCACGGCACTCCCGTCCTGGGGGAGGGACACATCATCAACGGGGTTGAGATGGTGGAGGCGAGCTTCCTGTGGCGTGATGACCACCGGCACGGCGCCAGCCCCAGTGTGCTCATCCATCTCAATACCCTGACCGACAACCATCGCGCTCACATCGCGCCGGCACTGGCCGCCCGGGTTCCCGGGACCAGCTGGTGGGCGCTTCACGTCCTGCTGCCGCAGGATGCGCTCTTGAGCTACCGGATCGTTGTGACTCATGACGCCCTGCCTGACGATGCCGGGGCCCGACGCGAGTGCTGGAAGCGCGTTCACGCACTGGGACGGCCCGATCGCCTCAATCCCGACCGGCTGCATGACGGCTTCGGTCTGGTGTCCTCGCTATGGGTGGGACCCAAGGCTGTTCTGCACCCGGACTGGATGAGCGGCTTGGGTGCCTCGGCAGAGCGGACAGGGCAGGCGCTGAGCCGTCCCCAGGATGAACACGCCGGGTACGTCCTCCGGTTCGACCTGGAGAACGAGGTGCTCAGAGACTTTGATGGGCCTGGGGACCCCGGCCGGCGAGTCACACTGTGGTGCGGGGGGCGTGTCCAGGAGTCCTCCTGCGGGCGCAGTGAGCGGGGTCTGCTGGTCCTGCTCGACGGCAACATCTGGCGCGGTAACCATGCCGTCGATCACCTGGCCCCCAGATCCCGCCGATGGGATCTGCTGCTCATCGACTCCGGCAGCCTGGCCATGCGCTCACGCGACCTGGGGGATCCGCAACGCAGCAGAGACCTGCTCCGTAGGTGCCTGCAGGCGGCACATCGGGCCGTCTGCAGGCGAGGCTGCGGGTTTGCCGCGTCATCTGAGGGGGATGCCGGTTGCATGTGGCGCCCAGATCGGATCGTGGTGGCTGGGCAGTCCTTGGGAGGGGTTGCCGCGGCCGACCTGGTTCTGCGTCATCCCGAGCTGGCTACTCGTGCCATTGTCCAGTCCGGCTCCTTCTGGCTCGGCTCTCAACGCCGAGGTGAGGGCGAGGGGGAGCTGTTGCACTGGTTGCGTCATCGCTCCGAGGCTCGGAGCCTGCAGCGCCCGAGAAGAAGCGACCAGCATCCTCATGAGGGTGAAGGGCTGGGGGTGCGACTGGTGGTCCAGTGCGGGGTCCATGAAGACGGCCTGCGTCAGGGGGCTCGCAAGGCCTCAGAGCTTCTTGCGGTCGAAGGAGCGCTGCTCGAGTATCGCGAGGAGCGTGGCGGGCACGACTACGCCTGGTGGCGTCATGCCTTGTCCTGGGGGCTTGACGCTCATGAGCAGGACCTGGGGTCCTGCTCATGAGCCACCTGAGGTGCTCCGTGTGCGGCTATCGCCAGTGCTGGGCACGCCGCAGGGGCCGGATCTGCGGCGCAAATAAAACCGTGACACAAAAGAAATCTTGGCTACAAAGGGGTTACGTATCCCAATTTATCGTTACCAATGCTCGAGTTTCCTCAAGCCTGCCGGTTCTGAATGGTCTCAACCCGACCGATTGACGGGTTACCGCTGTGTATACTAAACCCGGAATCGACAACGCGGACGATGTTCTCGGGTGATAGCGGATTCTTAGAAGGGAGGCGTCCGTCTATCATCGTTCGCGAAAGGCAGTCGCGCCTGCTTCACGGTGCGTCCTTTCCTCGTGCATCTCGGTTGTCCGCCATGTGCTGTACGAGTAAGTCCATCTGCCCCCGCCCATGAACGAGACCACGTCATGCAATATGCTCAGCGGCTGCTTGCCACCCTCCCTGTGACCAGGGCGGGCCTGCGCGCGATTCTTGCTGTTCTGACAGCCTTCGGCATTGTTCTGGCCACCGCCGGTGTGGCCGCCATGCCCCTCCTGAATGCAGGCAATGTCGTTGAGGACTATGAGAGCGGCTCGGCCTGCCACCCTATCGCCAGAATGGTCTACCCTGAGGGGCAGTCGGCACCCGAGTACGTAATGCCGGTCTATGAGACCGGATTCGGTGTAGGGGTCGATTCGGTCCTGTTGAGCTGGTGCAGTACCGCAGGGGAGGTCCTGGAGGACCCCACCATCACGCTCAACGTCGTCGAGGGGAAGAACGTCACTCCTTACCTGCTTCCTGGCATCAAGGCCGAGCTCGAGCGTCCCGCTCCCGCCAACGGCGAGCAGGAGGTATTCATCCCGACGGACTACCTCATCAAGGGGATGCGTCAGGCCACCGGTGACAGTGGCTGGGAGGTGGGTGCGAAGGTCTTCAGCCTCACCTACACCAGTGGAACGGTGAGTGCGACGACGGGCCTGTTCTCCTTCGTCAAGCAGGACCCGGACGTCATCAACCCCCCGGCTCCCGAGCCGACGCCGGAGCCGACTGCCGAACCCTCTGCGGAGCCCACCGCAGAACCGACGGCGGAGCCCACCGCGCAGCCGACTGCCGAACCCTCTGCGGAGCCCACCGCAGAACCGAGCGCTGCACCCGGTCCGGTGCCGACTGCTGAACCGACGACCGCACCCACTGCGGAACCGGCTCCTGATGCCACGACTGAGCCGTCGCCGACACCCTCGGCAACTCCCTCACCGACTCCTTCCGGGTCCCCCAGCCCGTCGGCATCCCCGTCACCGAGTCCCTCCGCGGCACCCAGCCCGACGGCGAGTCCTTCCGCGACTGCCTCACCCAGCTCATCGCCCTCGCCTTCAAGGACTCCCAAGCCCAAACCGACCGCCTCTGCCCAGCCAAGTGCCTCCCCGAGCGCCACTGCTAAGACGTGCCAGGTCAAGCCCGCCATCCAGGTGCTCGGCTCCGATGGCTCCGACCCCCAGGGGAGCGAGCCCACCTATGACCCGGAGACCGCCGTCAGGGTCCGCGGCACGGGCTGGTGCTCCCAGGGGGAGATGCTCGACGGCGACAAGCCGGTCGAGATCAAGGTGGCGGCCTACGGCGGATACGTGGTTCCGGGAACGCTCTCGGTTCCCGTCACCTTCCATCACGGGTCTTTCGAGGCTCAGCTCAACCTGTCTGCCCTCTACACCGGGGGGAACGTGGACAAGGGCCGCTACTACCTGCAGCTCTCGCCCATCGATTCCGGGCTGACCGCCGCCACCAACATCTTCGCCCTCAACAAGGCCGTCGCCCCACAGCCCAAGCCGTCCCCCGCGCCGAGCCCGGCTCCTACCGCGACCGCGGAGCCCTCGGCCGCTGCGGAGCCCACCAGCGAACCCGCACCGGAGCCGACGGGTTCGCCCGCCAGCCCTGGTCCCACACCCTCCGCTGCGCCGTCGTCGCAGCCCTCCGCCTCGGCGGTCCCCTCGGTCCGCCCCTCTGAGTCGGCGTCCGCGGCTCCCGCACCGCAGACCACCGAACCCGATCAGAACGCTCCGAAACCGAACCCGGATGGCGGACGCCCCGGAACGGACAACGCCCCCGGCAACAACCCAGGTGGTGACTCGGGTAACCCGGGCGACACAAGCAACTCTGGCGACCATGGCTCCGGCGCGGGTACAGACACAGGCGGCCAGGCCGACTCCTCCGCGCCGCAGGCACCCGGTGCCGGATCGGAGACCGGCTCCTCGACCTCCCAGGACGGCTCCGCCCAGCAGCATGCGAACGCAGGAGGCGCGCCTGCCCCGAACGCCGGAGGCTCAGGAGGCGAGAACGCCCATGCCTCTGAAGGCTCCGCGGCCTCGGCGCAGACCTCGTCTGAGGCTGACACGGCCTCTCAGCGTACCGTTCGTCCCGACCGGAGCCCGGTGGCCCCGGTGACCAGCGCGGCTCACCTGAGTGCGGAAAACGCCGGCTCCCTGTCCGGCTCCCGCCAGGGCAACGTCGTCAACCTCGTCCTGCCTAAGTCCAAGGCGCAAGCGGGCGAGTGGGTCTCGGTGTTCGTCTTCCCCGGAGCCACCACCAAGGGCTGGGTGCAGGTTGATTCCGCCAACAGCGTCTCCATCGACATCTCAACCTTCGACTCCGGCTCCTACGAGCTGGCGGTGGCCGATCGTGACAACAGCCTCCTGGGGTGGGCGAAGCTGGAGATCTCCTCAGCCTCCTCCGACCCTCGCAGTCCGGCCCAGGCTCAGCTGCTGACCTTCCCGGATAACGTGGCTGAGCCCACCAAGAAGGGCCTCAGTGCCAACGACATGCTTCTGGGAAGCGCTGGAGGACTGCTGGTCGTCGGAGCCGTGAGCCTTCTGGTCGCCGCGTTCTCAGGGATGCCGCTGCGTGCACCACGGACCTCCCCGCGACTGCGGCTTCCGCGCAGGCGCTGAGACGGTCTGGCAGGAGAGCGTCAATGACATTGTCAAGGGGCCTGAGCACGCGGCCGTGGAAAGGAGGTGGAAGCAGATGATCCGGACGTCCCGGACAGTTGAGCGCGTACGGCGTGATCGACGTCCTGCACTGGCTCGGCATCGCATTGGCGTGAGGTGCCTCCAGGGATCACCGCGGATGCTCGTCATCGTCTGCTCCGTCCTCCTCGCCTGCCTGGTGGCGGTGGTCTCCACGAGCCCCGTCGCCAGCGCGGACACCAAGACCGGTCCCTCCACCACCGGAACCGCCTCAACGGTCAGCCCCTCGACGGTCGCCGTCGGAGGAACGATCATGTACACGCTCTCAGGATTCCCCAGTGATGTGACGGTCCAGGTCCTCGTCGACGACGGCGCGCTGGTCGCCTCGCGCCCCTCGGAGTCCGAGGTGGTCACCACGATCACCGTCAAGAAGGACGGCACCGCCGCAGGCTCCTTCGAGCTTCCCGAGTACGTCGAGCAGGGAAACCACTGGCTGCGATTCCGGGTCGTCGGGGCTCAGGGGGAGAGCGGCCAGGAGGGCGATGCGGCGGACTACACCAACAAGAGCCCCTACTTCACAGTATCGGGTGTCACGGTCATCGGTGGGTCCGCCCCTCCCACCGTTCCGCCGGCTCCCACGCCGCCGCCCCGCCAGGTCACGACCATGGGGCGGTCCAACGCGGCCGCCGCCTCCGGCATCCAGGCCGCGGGGCCGGGTCGGGAGTCGACCGGTTTTCCGATTATCGGTGCCTTCGTCCTCGGGCTCAGCGTGATCCTGGTCGTTCTGTCGGTACTCGTGGCGATCAACCGTCGCAGGATGGCTGCCTACCAACGTCGTCGGGCCATGGCCTGAGGACTGAGACCCGAGCTCCTTGTAAACTGCCGCCGGCGCCCACCCGTCTCGTGGTGCGCCCCGACGGGCACCGGCTCAGTGCCCCACACGGAAGGAACTCAGCACCGTGCTGCGAACCCGAACCGCAGGCTCCCTGCGCGCCTCAGACATCGGCCAGGTCGTCACCCTCACCGGATGGGTGGATCGACGTCGTGACCACGGAGGCGTGGCCTTCATCGACTTGCGGGACGCCTCGGGGATCGCCCAGGTCGTCATCCGCGAGGAGATCGCCCACGACCTGCGCGCCGAGTACGTCCTGGCCGTCACCGGGGAGGTGAGCGCCAGGCCCGAGGGCAACGCCAACCCGAACCTGCCCACCGGCGAGATCGAGGTCGTCGTCTCCGACGTCGAGATTCTCAACGCCTCCGCGCCGCTGCCCTTCCAGGTCTCCGACCACGCTGAGGACGCCGGACAGGTCGGCGAGGAGGCGCGTCTGCGCTACCGCTACCTCGACCTTCGGCGCAGCGCCATGCAGCACGCCATCCGCCTGCGGGCCAAGGTCAGCCAGGCCGCCCGCAGGGTTCTGGACTCCCATGACTTCGTGGAGATCGAGACCCCCACCCTGACCCGCTCCACCCCGGAGGGCGCCCGCGACTTCCTGGTTCCGGCTCGACTGGCACCGGGCTCCTGGTACGCCCTGCCGCAGAGCCCGCAGCTGTTCAAACAGCTCCTCATGGTCGCCGGCATGGAGCGCTACTACCAGATCGCCCGCTGCTACCGCGATGAGGACTTCCGCGCCGACCGCCAGCCCGAGTTCACCCAGCTCGACGTGGAGATGAGCTTCGTCGAGCAGGACGACGTCATCGCCGTCGCCGAGGACGTACTGCGCGAGGTGTGGGCGCTCATCGACTACGAGCTGCCCACTCCCATCGCCCGCATGACCTACCACGACGCCATGGAGAAGTACGGCTCGGACAAGCCCGACCTGCGCTTCGGCTGCGAGCTGGTGGACCTGACCGACTACTTCAAGGACACCACCTTCCGAGTCTTCCAGAACCCCTACGTGGGCGCCGTCGTCATGCCCGGCGGGGCCTCCCAGTCCCGCCGTACCTTCGACGCCTGGCAGGAGTGGGCCAAGCAGCGCGGCGCCAAGGGCCTGGCCTACGTCACCGTCGCCGAGGACGGGACCCTCGGCGGGCCCGTCGCCAAGAACATCACCGACGCCGAGCGCGAGGGCCTGGCCCAGGCCGCCGGCGCCGCGCCCGGCGACTGCATCTTCTTCGCCGCCGGTCCCGTGGACTCCTCGCGCGCCCTGCTGGGCGCTGCCCGCCTGGAGATCGGCAAGCGCTGCGGTCTCATCGACGACAACGAGTGGTCCTTCGTCTGGGTCGTGGACGCCCCCCTGTTCAAGCCCTCCGCCGAGGCCAAGGCCGACGGCGACGTGGCCCTGGGCAAGTCCGCCTGGACCGCGGTCCACCACGCCTTTACCTCGCCCAAGCCCGAGTGCCTGGAGACCTTCGACACCGACCCGGCAAGCGCCCTGGCCTACGCCTACGACATCGTCTGCAACGGCAACGAGATCGGCGGCGGCTCCATCCGTATCCACCGCAGCGACGTCCAGGAGCGCGTCTTCAACGTCATGGGAATCGGCGAGCAGGAGGCCCAGGAGAAGTTCGGCTTCCTGCTGGACGCCTTCAAGTTCGGTGCCCCGCCGCACGGCGGCATCGCCTTCGGCTGGGACCGCATCGTCTCCCTGCTGACCCGGGCCGACTCCATCCGCGACGTCATCGCCTTCCCCAAGTCAGGTGGCGGCTTCGACCCGCTGACCGAGGCGCCCGCCCCGATCACGCCCGAGCAGCGCAAGGAGGCCGGGGTCGACGCCGTCCCGGACAACGACTGCGGCTCTGCGGCGCAGGGCTAACAGCAAGGGACGAAGCAGATCTGAGTTCGCAGGTCGCGTCGTTGGGTAAGGACCTGCGGACGGCGCGCTGATCCCGGCGTCGAGTTCGGTGCTCCCAGGGGCATCTCCCGGGGGGGGCACCGAACTTGACGGCTTTCGCCTAGATTCGATGAGGTGACGATGCTTGCGTTGCACGAGTGGGGCGACCCGACGGATCCGCCGCTGCTCTTAGTCCACGGCCTGACTGAATCAGCTACCGCCTGGCCGGATGCCGTAGCCCGCTGGTCCTCCCAGTATCACGTCCTCGCGATCGATCAGCGGGGACACGGGGCATCCCCGCGGTGGGACGATGAGGCCCTGGCTCGGGCGCCGCAGACGATGCAAGAGGACCTTACGAGGACATTGGCGCTGTTCCCGGAGCCGCCGGTCGTCGTGGCGCACAGTCTGGGTGGGCTCATATCGCTGCGGGTGAGTGTCGCCCGGCCCGAGCTCGTTCGGGCACTGGTACTGGAGGACGCCGCGCGTCCCACCGGGCACTGGGCTCCGGCCCTCTGGTTCGTGGAGTATCAGGAGCACTTCCTGGACGCCTTCGCCGACGGCGGCACGGCCGAGCGGGAACGTATGCGGCGCGAGACCTCATGGACCGAGTCCGAGATCGAGGCCTGGGCCGCGTGCAAGAGGCAGGTCGACCGCCGTTACATCCGCGAAGGTACCTATCTCGGCGAGGCCGACCTCGTCAGCGCGATCAACCGGCTGCGGAGGCCGACGCTCTACCTGGCGCCCCGCCGCGGTGAGATGGCTCCTGACCCCTCTGAGGTGAGCAATCCGCTCGTACGTTTGGTGCTGCTCGATGGCGTCGGCCACTGCGTGCGGAGGGACGCCCCGGAGGCCTACCACGGGCTGGTCGATCCCTTCATCGAGGAAGTTTTCGCCGGCGCCGGCCGGTGACTCGGCTCCTGGGGGCTGACCTGTTGACGTCGGCGCCGGCCGACGCCTGCGGAGGGGGTGCGAGACCGCTGCAGATCTACAACCGGCCCAGAACGCAGGCGAAACCCCGACTGCCCGCGGCCCACTCCTCATCATTGGGACCGAGCGTGTTGATCGTGTAGCTGGTGGACAGGTCGAGTCCATAGCGCTGCGCGTAGGCGCTGGTGCAGGCGACCTCGACCTGAGGGTCATTCGCCATGGCCTCGGTGGCGCTGGAAGCGGTCGTGGCCGGATCGAAGGTTCCGCCGGCGAAGACGATCCAGTCGGCCTGGGAGCAGTCGACCTGGCTGACGCTCGTGCCGCCCACGACCGAGGTCGTCCGGCTCAGGCAGGTCCCCAGAGGCCACGGCATGTCGTCGGAGTAGGGGATGCCCTGGGCGTTGACCTGCGCGGGAGTCGGGGCGGATGTCGGGGAGGACGAAGCCTTCCGGGAGCCGGGGACGGTTGCCCGGGCCGTAGCCGAGGGGCGGCTGCCGGCGCCCTGCTCCGCTCGGGCCCCGGCATGTAGGACGGGCGAGGCAGAGGCCCGCTGGACTGCCCGGTTCGCTGACGGCACCGAGTCGATGAGCCTCACGGCGCCCAGCACAGCGGCGGAGATGACGACGCCCGCTGTCACACCCAGTGCCAGGAGCATCAGTGCCCTGCTCGAGCGGCGCGAGCCGTCTGTGGGCGTCGAGATCGCCGCAGGCAGGGGGTGGGAATCCCGTAGCGCCGAGTGAGGGGTGCTGAACGCGCCGTTCGAGAGCCCGCCGGCCCGAGTCAGTGCTTCGGTCAGCTCGTTGCCGTCGCGGTACCGCTGAGCGGGGTCGGGGTGCAGCGCCCGGTCGAGCAGCGGACGTAACGCCTCGGGGATGCGCGCGTCGGAGGTGTCGATGGGCACCGACAGGTGGTTGATGATCTCCGGCAGGCTCTGGGGGGCGCCGTCGGCTGTGCGTCGAGGACCGCGTCCGGTCAAGAGCGCGAAGAGAACGGCCCCCATCGACCACACGTCGCCCCTGGGTGAGGGCGCGGCCAGGGTGAAGGCCTCCGGGGGAGCGAAGTCCGGCGTCATCGTCTCCAGGGTGACGGAGGAGTCGATGCCCTCGCGCTGGACGGCGGCCAGGCCGAAGTCGCTCAGACGCGGGCTTCCATAAGCGTCAATGAGGATGTTTCCGGGCTTGATGTCGCGGTGGAGGACCCCGACGTCGTGAGCAGCGCCCAGGGCGGAGCACACGGCCGTGACGATGCTGACGGCCTGAGCGGCGCTGAGCTCGCCGTGCTGCAGGACCTGGGCCAAGGAACCCCCGTCACAGCGTTCCATGACCAGGTAGGGGCGCCCGTCGGGAAGCACTCCGGAGTCGATCAGCGAGACCGCGTTCGGGTGCCCACTGATCCGGCTGGCGGCCGCCATCTCCCGCATGAAACGTCGGCGGTTTCGCTCGTCGTGCAGCGGCCTGGAGTCGATCTTGACAGCCACTGGGCGCCCCAACGAGACCTGCTCCCCGGCGTAGACGGTGGCGAATCCTCCCTGACCCAGCACCTGCCCCAGACGGACACCGGGCACAGGCGGCGCCACGTGCCCAGAAGCACCGGAAACAGGGAGGGGACTGCTCATGGGCACATGATCGTTGCGCGTGCGCATCGGTGCAAACCCGCCATTCCCTGAGCCTCATCGTCCAGGGGCCTCCCGCTGACCGTCTGCGTCGGGCGCCGTCGGCTACAGCGTTGCCGCAAACCGTGAGGGCCTCCTGCCGACATACGTCATTCGGCAAGAGGCCCTCATGGAGGCGCACCCGATGGACGCGGTGCGTTCAGGGGTGACTGACTGATTCGATCAGGCGGCGTGCGTGCAGGTCGGGCAGGTGCAGTCCTCGCAGGTGCACGAGGAGCAGGAGTCCGAGCAGTGCTCGCACGAGCAGGTGTTGTGGTTGCAGGTGGGGCAGGTGCAGTCCTCGCACTCGCACACGGCGCAGGGGTCCGAGCAGTGCTCGCACGAGCAGGTGTCGCACTCGTCGTAGTGGCCGTTGTCCTCGTGGTGGGCGTGGCCGTTGTGAATGTAGTCCACGTGGTCTCCGTGGATGACGGCCAGGTGCCCGCAGTCGGGGCCGTGGGTGTGCTGGTGGGCCTCAGCGGGGCGGTGCTCAGTGGTGGCAGTCATGATCGTGCTCCTTCGTGTGTTCAAGGGTGTCGATGAAGATGGATGCGACATGGTCGTCGATGAGGGAGTAGCTCTGGCGCTTGCCGTCGCGGACCGACTCGACCAGGTGGGCGTTGCGCAGGACCCGCAGGTGGTGCGAGACCAGGGGCTGGGAGACGCCGAGGAACGTCACCAGCTCGGTGACGTCAGCCGGTGAGCTGATGAGGCGGTAGACGATGCTCGCCCTCATGGGGTGAGCCAGCGCCTTGAACAGCTGCACCACGGCCGAGTCCTCCCCGAGGGGGGCCTCCGGTGGTGTGGCGACCTTTCGCATACAAGGGATTTTATATCAACTCGCCTTGATGTCAACCGACCTTCCATGATGCGCGTGTGTGCGACTCGGGTAGCATGCCGGCCATGTCATCGGTGACCTCAGACAGTGGTGGGCACGTGTGCGGCGAGGGGCGCATGATCTTCGGGCACCGGGGCCTGAGCTCGCTGGCCCCGGAGAACACCATGGCCGCTTTCCGTTGTGCGCTGGATCATCAGGTGACGTGGGTGGAGGCCGACGTCGACGTCATCGCCGACGGAACAGTCATCATCTGCCATGACTCCACCCTGGACCGGACCACGAATCGCGCCGGTCGGTACGACGACCTGACGGTGGCCGATCTGGCGGGCATCGACGCCGGAGGCTGGTTCTCCCCTCGGTTTGTGGGTGAGCCGCTGCCCGCCCTGAGCGATCTCATCGACCTCATGAATGACGCCGGCCTGAACGCCAACATCGAGATCAAGCCCAATGAGACCGGCAAGGAGGCGACCTTGCGTCTCATCGACGGTGTCATCACACAGCTCGAGCGCCTGCGCCCCGACGTCAAGGTCATCGTCTCCTCCTTCAGCCACCTCCTGCTCCACCTGTTCAAGCAGCGCGCCCCGGAGGTCCCCGTGGGGTGCCTCTATGAGAGTCGTGCGCTGTCGGGTGATTGGAGGAGCACCCTTGAGATCGTGGGCGCCGACTTCATCCATCCCGAGGACTCCGGCCTGACCCGGCAGCAGGTCCAGGAGTTTCGGGATGCGGGCTATGGCGTCAACGTCTGGACCGTCAACTCGCCCAGCCGAGCCAACGAGCTCTTCAACTGGGGCGTGACCGGTGTCATCTCCGACGTCCCTCACCGGATCCCTCGCGGCTGACGTTCTCCTGCCTTCGGAATGCTGTGTGAGACCTGTCACTCGCGGTAGGGTGGGCGCATGGCACGCTACATCGAGCTCCACCCCGTCAATCCTCAGGCCCGTCTCGTTGAGAAGGTCGTCGACACCTTGCGCGACGGCGGCCTGGTCGCCTACCCCACCGACTCCGGGTACGCCCTGGCCTGCGCGCCGGGCAACAAGGAGGGACTGGACCGCATCCGCACCATCCGCCAGCTCGACGGCAAGCACAACTTCACCTTCGTGTGCGCCGACTTCGGCCAGGTCGGGCCGCTGGCCATCGTGGGCAACAACGCCTTCAGGCTCATCAAGCGGCTCACCCCGGGGCCGTGGACCTTCATCCTCAAGGGGACCAAGGACGTACCCCGGATGACGCTCAACCCCAAGAAGCACACGCTGGGAGTGCGCATCCCCGACCACGCCATCACCCAGTCGCTCGTCGCCGAGTTCGGCGCCCCCATCCTGTCCTCCACCTTCATCCGTCCCGGCCAGGAGGAGCCCGAGACCAACGGGTGGGAGATCCAGGACTCTCTGGGGCACCTCATCGACGTCGTCATCGAGGGGCCGGTCGGGCAGGGCGAGCCCACCACCGTCGTCGACCTGACTGACGACGTCCCCGAGGTGCTGCGCGAGGGCGCCGGAGACATCAGCCTCCTGTGACCGACCTGTGGCCGACCTGCGACCGACCTGCGACCGACTCGGCCATCGCCGCGCTGGCGGTGCTTGCCGGGTCTGCTTCCACGTCAGGCCTTGCAAGCGCCTGAGTATCGTGCGTCCGCGGGGCCGGCGTCAGGGGAGATAGGGTCGGGTCCATGGACCTGTTCGAGTCGGCCGGCACGGATGACGCCGGGATCCCCGTGGACTCCCACGCGCCGCTGGCGGTGCGGATGCGTCCGCGCACGCTCGACGAGCTTCAGGGGCAGGCACACCTGCTCACCCCCGGATCGCCTCTGCGCCGCCTCGTGGAGCCGGCCGAGGCGAGCGGGGGCTCCCATGCTGGTGAACGGGGCGCCGCCGCGCGGCCGTCTAGCTCCTCCCTGTCCTCGGTCATCCTGTGGGGCCCACCCGGAACCGGCAAGACGACGCTGGCCTACCTGGTGGCACGGGGCAGCGGCCGCAGGTTCGTGGAGCTGTCGGCGGTCACGGCCGGCGTCAAGGACGTGCGCGCCGTCGTCTCCGATGCCCGGCGCCGTCTGGCGGCGGGGGAGGAGACGGTGCTGTTCATCGACGAGGTGCATCGTTTCTCCCGCTCCCAGCAGGATGCCCTGCTACCGAGCGTGGAGAACCGGTGGGTGACGCTCATCGCGGCCACCACGGAGAACCCGTCCTTCAGCGTTGTTTCACCGCTCCTGTCCCGCTCCCTGCTCCTGACGCTCCAGCCTCTGGGTGCCGACGATATCGGGCGCCTGATCGATCGCGCGCTGGATGACGAGCGGGGCCTGGCCGGCACCGTGGGCATCAGCGAGGAGGCGCGCGGGCAGATCGTGCGCATGGCCGGCTCCGACGCCCGCAAAGCGCTCACCGTGCTGGAGGCCGCCGCCGGCACGGTCCTGGCGCAGACGCCCGCTTCCGGCACGTCGCCTCTCATCGAGGTGGCCGACGTCGAGCGGGCCGCGGACGTGGCAGCGGTGCGTTACGACCGCGCCGGAGACCAGCACTACGACGTCATCAGCGCCTTCATCAAGTCGATGCGCGGCTCGGACCCCGACGCCACCATGCACTACCTGGCGCGCATGATCGCCGCTGGGGAGGACCCCCGCTACATCGCCCGGCGCATCGTCATTCACGCCGCCGAGGACGTGGGGCTCGCCGACCCGACGGTGCTGTCCACCGCCGTGGCCGCCCAGCAGGCGGTTGCCATGATCGGGATGCCGGAGTCCGGGCTCATCCTGGCCGAGGCCGCGCTCGCAGTGGCCACCGCTCCCAAGTCCAACGCGGTCACTGTGGCGCTCAACGAGTCGCTGGCCGATGTGCGGGCCGGGAAGGCCGCGGCCGTGCCCGCTCACCTGCGCGATGCCCACTACGCCGGGGCCGAGGGGCTCGGGCACGGCAAGGGCTACCGCTACCCGCACGACTTCCCCCACGCCGTCGTCGGCCAGCAGTACCTGCCCGACGGGCTCGAGGGCAGCCGGTACTACCGGCCCACAGGAAACGGCTTCGAGAAGCAGCTGACCTCCCGCCTCGAGGCGGTCAGGCGCATCCTCGATGAGCGACAGCACGCATCATGAATGCCTCAAGTGGGGGCGGGCAGAGCTTGAGGACCGCCTCACACCGGGCGGTTCCAACCTGGGTTTTCGCCGGTGAGCACGCTACAGTTCTCGAGTTGTCCACATCGGAGACGGCAGGCTCCTGCTGCAGGTGCTACCGGTCGACGACGATGCGGACCTCCTGGGGTCCCGGCCCGAACCGAGGCTTGACCCCGCGCCGTCGCCTCCCGCCACGGCGTGCGACCATCGATCCGACAGGAATGACACACATGAGCTCTTCACGCTCCCGCCGCCAGGTGCGCCTCTCTCGCGCCCTCGGCATCCCGCTGACCCCCAAGGCCGTGCGCTACTTCGAGCGCCGCCCCTACGGCCCCGGTGAGCACGGCCGCGCCCGCCGCCGCACCGAGTCCGACTACGCCGTCCGCCTCAAGGAGAAGCAGCGCCTGCGCGCCCAGTACGGCATCCGCGAGGCCCAGCTCCAGCGCGTCTTCGAGGAGGCCCGTCGCGGCCAGGGCCTGACCGGTGAGTCCCTCGTCGAGCTGCTCGAGATGCGCCTGGACGCCCTCGTCCTGCGCTCCGGGATCGCCCGCACCATCGCCCAGGCCCGCCAGGACGTGGTTCACCGCCACATCCTCGTTGACGGCAAGGTCGTGGACCGCCCCTCCTACCGCGTCAAGCCCGGACAGACCATCCAGGTTCGTCCCCGCTCCCAGGTGATGGTGCCCTTCCAGGTCGCCGCCGCCGGTGCGCACCGCGACGTGCTGCCCCCCGTCCCGGAGTACCTCAACGTGGACCTCGAGAAGCTCTCGGCCACGCTGGTGCGCCGCCCCAAGCGCGACGAGGTCCCCGTGACCTGTGACGTCCAGATGGTCGTCGAGTACTACTCGCGCTGACCCTCACGCCCACTTGACGCCGGGGCGCCCCGGACCCATGAGAGGTTCGGGGCGCCCCGGCGTGGGAGTACGCTCACCATGGAGCAACCCGACCGGCTCCCAGCCCGCAGGCGACTGTTTCCACCGTCTCCACCGCATACCTGGCCGGCAGGTCATACCACAACGCCCACACGCCCAGCACCCGGCCCAAGAGCCGCAGTGCCCGGGCACACCTCGAACAGGATGAGGACCCCATGCGCACATCCGAGATCCGCAGCCGCTGGCTGGACTACTTCGCCGCGAACGAGCACGAGATCCGGCCCTCGGTCTCCCTGGTGTCTCCCGAGCCCTCCATCCTGTTCACCGTGGCGGGCATGGTTCCCTTCATCCCCTACATCCTGGGGACCGAGGAGGCCCCCTGGCCCCGGGCCGCCTCGGTGCAGAAGTGCATCCGCACCAATGACATCGACAACGTCGGTATCACGACGCGCCACGGCACCTTCTTCCAGATGAACGGCAACTTCTCCTTCGGCGACTACTTCAAGGAGGGGGCGATCTCCTACGCCTGGGGCCTGCTGACAGGCAGCCGGGAGGAGGGCGGCTACGGCCTGGACGGGGACCGGCTGTGGATGACGATCTGGGAGGAGGACCAGGTCTCCCTCGACTACTGGACCCGTGAGATCGGGGTGCCTGCAGAGCGGATCCAGCTCCTTCCCTTCAAGGACATCTCCTGGTCCACGGGCCAGCCCGGCCCTGCCGGATCCTGCTGCGAGATCCACTACGACCGCGGCCCCGCCTACGGGCCCGACGGCGGTCCCGCCGTCGACACCCAGGGCGACCGCTTCCTGGAGATATGGAACCTCGTCTTCGACGAGTTCCTGCGCGGAGAGGGCAAGGGCCACGACTTCGAGCTCCTGGGCAAGCTCGACCAGACGGCCATCGATACCGGTGCCGGTTTGGAGCGCCTGGCCTTCATCATGCAGGACAAGCCCAACATGTACGAGATCGACGAGGTCTTCCCTGTCATCAAGGCCGCCGAGGAGCTGTCCGGAAAGGTCTACGGCCGCGGCTCGACCGGACCCGAGGCGGGCGAGGCCTACCACGATGACGTGCGCATGCGGGTCGTCGCCGACCACGTGCGCTCGGCCCTCATGCTCATCTCCGATGGCGTGCGTCCCGGCAACGACGGCCGCGGCTACGTCCTGCGCCGCCTCATCCGCAGGGCGGTGCGCTCCATGCGCCTGCTCGGCGTCGACGAGGCCGCCATGCCCACGCTGCTGACCGTCTCGAAGGACGCCATGAAGTCCTCCTACCCTGAGCTGGAGACCGGCTGGAGCACCATCTCCGAGGTGGCCTACGGCGAGGAGGACGCCTTCCGCCGCACCCTGGCCGCCGGCACCACGATCCTGGACACCGCGGTGGCCTCGGCCAAGAAGGAGGCGGGCAGCTCCGGGCGCCCGCTGGTGTCGGGCAAGAGCGCCTTCGAGCTGCACGACACTTACGGCTTCCCCATCGACCTGACCCTTGAGATGGCGGCCGAGCAGGGGGTCGATGTCGATGAGAGCGCCTTCCGCAGCCTCATGAACGAGCAGAAGGAGCGCGCTCGAGCTGACGCGCGCGCCAAGAAGACCGGGCACGCCGACATCCGCGTCTTCCGCGAGCTGGAGAAGGAGATGGGCGGTGGCTCGACCTTCCTGGGCTACACCGAGTCCTCCGCCGATGCCACCGTCACCGGGATCCTCGTCGATGGCGTCCCGCAGAGTGTCGTCACCGCCCCGGCCGAGGTCGAGGTCGTCCTGGACCGGACTCCGTTCTGGGCCGAGATGGGTGGCCAGCTCGCCGACCAGGGCACGATCCGCCTGGCTGACGGCGGCACCGTCGAGGTCGATGACGTCCAGGCCCCCGTCAAGGGGCTGCACGTTCACCGCGGCACCCTGACCGAGGGCACGATCGCAGTTGGGGAGAAGGCCTTCGCCCAGATCGACTCGGCGCGCCGCCTGGCGATCGCCCGAGCCCACACCTCCACCCACATGGTGCACAAGGCGCTGCACGAGATCGTCTCGGACAACGCCACCCAGGCCGGCAGCGAGAACTCGCCCTCCCGTATGCGTTTCGACTTCCGCCACGGCTCCGCCCTGGCCTCCGACCAGATCTCCGGCATTGAAGAGCGGGTCAACGCCAGGCTCTCGGAGGACCTGGCCGTCACCGACGAGATCATGGACATCGACGCAGCCCGAGCCGCCGGCGCCATGGCTCTGTTCGGGGAGAAGTACGGCAAGGAGGTGCGCGTCGTCTCCATCGGGGGTGACTGGTCCAAGGAGCTGTGCGCAGGCACCCACGTTCCCAGCACCGGCCACATCGGCCGCATCGCGGTGCTGGGCGAGTCCTCGATCGGTTCGGGCGTGCGCCGCATCGACGCCCTCGTCGGTGAGGGCGCCTACGGCTACCAGGCCAAGGAGCACGCGCTGGTCTCCCAGCTCTCCACCATGGTCGGGGGTCGCCCCGAGGATCTGCCCGAGCGGGTCGAGAGCCTCATGGCGCGCCTGAAGGACGCCGAGAAGCGCCTGGCCGCGGCCGAGCAGGCGGCGCTGTCCGCGCGCACGGCCGGAATCGTCTCCGACGCCGTCCGGCTGGGTGAGATCCGTCTTGCCTCAGCCGACCTCGGAACCGTCGGCTCGGCCGACGCCTTACGCTCGCTGGTCCTCGACGCTCGCAGCCGGCTCGGTGAGGCAGAACCGGCAGTCGTCGCTGTCGGCGCGGTCGTGGGCTCGCGTCCGGTCGTGGTCGTGGCCACCAATGCCGGTGCACGTGAGCAGGGCATCCGGGCCGGCGCCCTGGTGCGCACCGCCGCTCAGGTGCTGGGCGGCGGTGGCGGCGGCAAGGACGATCTGGCTCAGGGCGGCGGTCAGAACCCTCAGGCTCTAGACGAGGCTCTGCGCGCCGTGGCCGAGCAGATCCAGGCCTGATCCGGTCAGCCGGATCGTCCCCTATCGTCTTGCAGATCCCGTGACAGACTCATCGACTCAACCGGACTCGATGGATGTCCGCCCTGGTGTGCGCATCGCCTTCGATGTCGGAAAGGCACGTATTGGTGTCGCTCGTTGCGATCAGGACGCGATCCTGTCGTTTCCTGTGGTAACTCTCAGGCGGGACCGCTATGGTGCAGACCTCGATGAGGCCGTTGACCTTGTCGAGGAGTACGGTGCCTTCGAGGTGATCGTCGGCCTGCCCAAGCACATGGGTGGCGGCAGCTCGAGCTCGACCAAGGACGCCCGAGCGTGGGCGCGAGATCTGGCGAGCCGCCTGCCACGGCGGGTGTGCGTCCGGCTGGTAGACGAGCGGCTCACCACCGTCTCCGCTCACCGGGATCTGCATGCGGCTGGCCTGAAGGAGAGGAGCTTCCGCGGTATCGTCGACCAAGCGGCGGCGGTCGTCATCCTCGAACAGGCCATCACAACTGAGCGGATGTCCGGGGTTCCGGCCGGTGAGCGAGTCCACCCGATCAAGAGAGGCAGAGCGTGAGCCACGACGATTTCTTCGCCGAGCTCGGCATCCAGCGCGATGAGGGCGCTGGTGACGCCAAGGACAAGCCCAAGAGCCGCAGGCAGCGGCGCATGGAGAAGGTTGAGCGCCGTCAGCGCAAGCGGCGCCGGCACTGGCTGACGAGCCTTGTCATCGTCATCACCCTCGTGGCTGTCGGCGTCCTGGGCTACAAGGCCATCGGGATCATGCGCGACGCCTCCGCACAGGCGACTCACGCCGAGGACTACAAGGGCGAGGGTGAGGGCGAGGTCACCGTGACGATCCCGGAGGGGGCCTCTGGGGCGGACATCGGCGACATCCTGCAGAGCAAAGGCGTCGTCGCCTCCGGCAAGGCCTTCACCAATGCGGCGAAGAACAACCCCAAGGGAACGACGATCCAGCCGGGAACCTATAAGCTCAAGAAGAAGATGTCGGCCAGCTCTGCGCTCCAGGCACTGCTTGATCCTGAGAGCAAGGGCGATCACACGCTGACCGTCATTGCCGGCTCCACCAAGCAGAGCGTCAAGGAGCGGCTCAAGAAGGTCGGAAACTTCACCGATGAGCAGGTCGAGGCGGCGTACGCCGACTCTGCGGCCATCGGCCTGCCCGCCGAGGCCGGCGGCAACGTCGAGGGATGGCTCGCTCCGGGCACCTACGACGTCGCCGAGAACGCCACGCCGAAGGACCTGGTCAAGAAGATGGTCTCCCAGACCGTCACCCGGCTCAAAGAGCTCAAGGTACCCAAGGAGGACTACCAGAAGGTTCTGATCAAGGCCTCCATCGTCGAACGAGAGGTGAACAAGGAGCAGTACTACGGGCAGGTCGCCCGGGTCATCGAGAACCGCCTGACGCAGACTGACGGGGAGACCCACGGTCTGCTCCAGATGGACTCGACAGTGCAGTACGGCCTGGGCCGTGACGGTGGCATCCCCTCCGAGGCGGAGAATCAGGACGCCAGCAACCCGTACAACACCTACGTTCACCAGGGGCTCCCGCCAGGTCCGATCGGCAATCCCGATGAAGCGGCCATCAAGGCGGTGCTCAACCCGCCGGCGGGGAGCTGGCTCTACTTCGTCACGGTCAACCTCAAGACCGGCGAGACTCTGTTCGCCTCCACCAATGAGGAGCAGAAGGCCAACACCAAGAAGCTCTCCGACTACTGCAACAAGAACAAGGACGTCTGCGAGGGCAACGAGAGCAAGAAGAATGGCTGAGGAGGCCGGCCTGTGATACGCCACCGCGCTGCCGTCATCGGTCGGCCGGTGAGCCACTCACTGTCTCCCGTGCTGCACCGGGCCGCCTACGCCGGGCTGGGGCTGGAGGACTGGTCCTATGAGCGGCGTGAGACGGACTCCGAATCCCTGCCGGGCCTGCTCGCCGAGCTGGCCGCTCCGGTTCAGGCCGGACCCGCCTGGGCGGGTCTGAGCGTCACCATGCCTCTCAAGCAGGTTCTCCTGGCGCACCTGGACGTCATCGATCCTCTCGCTGAGGCTGTCGGTGCCGTCAACACCGTGGTGGCACAGCGCAGCGGAGCAGGAGATGCGCTCCTGACCGGCTTCAACACCGACGTCGCAGGCATTGTCGGTGCACTAAGGGAGGCCGCCCGCACCCAGACACCGGGCTCCTCGGATGCTCAACTCCGGATCGAGCAGGCCGTGGTGCTCGGTTCGGGCGCCACCGCCTGCTCCGCCCTCGCGGCGCTCGGAGAGCTCCGGGCCGGCCGGATCACCGTCGTGGCTCGGCGTCACGCCGGCCCCGGCCGCGCACTCAGCGCCGCCCACCGTATGGGGCTGGATATCGAGCCCTTCACCTGGAAGCCGGCTGACTCGACCTCCAACACCGAGGCGGCCCAGCGCCTGGCCGCAGCCGATGTCGTCATCTCGACTCTGCCCGCGCATGCGGCCGATCCGTTGGAGGGCCCGCTCAGGCAGGCCCTGGCCCGGGCCGAGGGCACCCGAGCAGGAGCCGTGATGCTCGACGTCGTCTACGCCCCTTGGCCCACTGCCGTCGCCGGTGCTTGGGCGGACGCCGGGGGAGCCCTCGCCCCGGGCTGGCTGATGCTCCTGCACCAGGCAGTGCCCCAGGTGCAGCTCATGACCGGGCGGCAGCCAGACATCGAGTGCATGCGTACAGCGCTGCGCTCGGCGCTGGCCCCGCCCTCAACAACTCCGGTTCGCACCAACGACTGATGCCTGCGCGGAGAACTACTGGGAACTCCGACGGGGGATACCAGCGGCGGTATCGGCGTGTGAGAGTATCTACCCCATGCTTCGATGGATGACGGCCGGGGAATCCCACGGCGAGGCTCTGACCGCGGTGCTGGAAGGCGTGCCCGCGGGCGTTCGGATCACCAGTGAGGACATCCGGGCGGCACTGGCCCGGCGGCGACTGGGGCACGGGCGTGGTGCCCGCCAGGCCTTCGAGCGCGACGAGCTGCGGGTATTGGGGGGCATCCGCCACGGAAGCACCATCGGCAGCCCCATCGCCCTGCAGATCGGCAACTCCGAGTGGCCCAAGTGGTCCACGGTGATGAGCGCCGACCCCGTGGACCCCAACGACCTGCTCATCGACGCCGGCACCGGTGACGAGCGCGAGATTGCCCGTAACCGCCCGCTGACCCGCCCCAGGCCCGGGCACGCGGACCTGCCGGGGATGCTCAAGTACGACCTGCCCGAGGCCCGCCCGGTCCTGGAACGGGCCTCAGCCCGCGAGACCGCCGCCCGGGTGGCGCTTGGGGCCGTGGCCGAGGCCATTCTGGAGCAGATCGCTGGTATCCGGCTGGTGAGCCACGTCGTGCGGATCGGATCAGTCGCCCTGCCCGATGACGTACCCCCGCCCAGCGCTGAGGACACCTCGCGCCTGGACGCCGACCCCGTGCGCTGCACGGATCCTGCCACCAGTGCCGCCATGGTTGCCCAGATCGATGCCACCAGGAAGGACGGTGACACGCTCGGGGGCGTTGTTGAGGTCATCGCCACCGGTGTCCCGGTGGGACTGGGCACCCATGTCAGCGCCGACCGCCGCTTGGACGCGCGCCTGGCGGCCGCGCTCATGGGGATCCAGGCCGTCAAGGGCGTGGAGATCGGTGACGGCTTCGCCGAGGCGGCCCGGCGGGGCTCGGCCGCCCACGACGAGATCATCTCAGTGAACTGCGGAACGCTCACCCGGACCACCAACCGCGCCGGTGGCATCGAGGGCGGAATCTCCAACGGCTCCGCTGTGCGGGTACGGGCCGGCTTCAAGCCGATCTCCACGGTGCCCAAGGCCCTGCGCACCGTCGACCTGACCACGGGCGAGCCCGCCACCGGGCTCCACCAGCGCTCTGACGTGTGCGCCGTCGTTCCCGGAGCGGTCATTGCACAGGCCATGACCGCTCTGGTCCTGGCCGACCTGTTACTGGACAAGACCGGAGGCGACTCGGCCGATGAGGCTCGACGCAACCTGCGCTCCTACCTGACCCGCATTGCTGAACGGACGCAGTGGCGAACCGAGCGGTGAATCTCGCAGCAAGTCGCTTTGCTGGGGCGATACTGGTAGCACCCACAGCGATCTCAACGGAGAGGGAGTCACGATCATGACCTGGAAGCGTGTTCCGACCATCACTCTGCGTGATGACCAGCTGCCCCTGGTACTGGTGGGATTGCCCGGTGCGGGCAAGACCACTCAGGCCAGGCTTCTGGCTCAGGCTCTGGGCGTCCAGGTCACCGACACCGACGCCGAGATCCGCCGGCGAGCCCGCATGACGATCCCCGAGATCTTCGCCGCCGAAGGCGAGGAGTGCTTCCGTGACCGTGAGCACCGGGCCATGCGGGCCGTCTTGGACTCCCCGGCTGCGGCTCAGGGCGTCATTGCCCTGGGCGGGGGAGCGGTACTGCGTCCCGAGAACCGAGACCTGCTGCGCGGCCACACGGTCATCTACCTGTCCGCCTCCCCGAGCACCGCGGCCAAGCACGTGGGCGACGGGACCGGGCGGCCGGTCATGGCCCCGGACGCGGACTCCGACCAGACCCGCGCGGCTCAGCAGCGCAGTGAGGAGCCGGGGGAGCACGCGGGCGTCCTGGCGCGCATGGAGGCCCTTTATGCTCAGCGCTCGCCGCTGTACTCCGAGGTCGCTACTCTCACTGTGCCCACCGATGGGCTCAGTCCCCAGCAGGTCGCTGCTCTCATCCTGGTGGCCCTGGGGGTCCAGACCGCTCAGGCGGTCAGTGTCCTAGCACCCATGGCCGAGGGGCAGTCGGACTCCGCCACTGTCCCGGACGGGGGCGACGCCTCGCCTCGGCGCGTCCGGCCCGCGGCAACCACGGAGGTTGGCAGCGGTGCACGGCGAGTCAGCGTCGCCGGCGAGCGCCCCTACGACGTCCTCATCGGCCACGGGATCCTGGCCGAGCTGCCCCGCATCGTGCAGGACGCCCCCGGAGCGGGTGCGGGAGGCGTGACGATCATCCACGCCAAGGCACTGGCCGACCGTGCCCGTGCTGCCGAGGCGGCGCTCACCAACGAAGGCCTGCGAGTCCTGAGCATCGAGGTCCCCAACGGAGAGGCTGCCAAGAAGGCGCGCGTCCTGGAGTATCTGTGGGACCGGCTTGGCTCCTTCCGCCTGGGTCGTGACGGACTCGTCGTCGGTCTCGGTGGCGGGGCGACGACGGACCTGGCAGGTCTCGCGGCTGCGACCTGGCTGCGAGGTGTTCCAGTGGTACAGGTGCCCACCACGCTGCTGGCCATGGTGGACGCCGCCGTCGGTGGCAAGACCGGAATCGACACGCCCGCTGGCAAGAACCTGGTGGGTGCCTTCCACCCGCCGGCCGCCGTCATCGCCGACCTGGAGACGCTCTCCACCCTCCCCGCCGCTGAGCTGCGGGCAGGACTTGGCGAGGTCATCAAGTGCGGCCTGATCGCCGATTCAGCCATTCTCGACCGGGTCCTGGCCGATCCTGCCGACTGCCTGACCTGGGACTCGCCAGTGCTGGCCGACCTGGTTGCCCGATCCGTCGCGGTCAAGGCCGCCGTGGTGGGGGAGGATCTCACCGAGTCCGGCCTGCGGGAGGTCCTCAACTACGGACACACCTACGCCCACGCGATCGAGAAGGTCACCGGGTACTCCTGGCGTCACGGAGAGGCGGTCGCCGTCGGCTGCGTCTTCGCCGCCGAGATCGCCCACCGCAACGGCAATCTGAGCAGAGACGCGCTCGCCCTGCACCGTCAGAGCTTCGATGCGGTCGGTCTGCCAACCCGCTTCCCCGAAGGGGAGGGGCGCTGGGAAGAGCTCAAGGAGGCCATGATGAGCGACAAGAAGGTACGCAGTGGGCGACTGCGCCTCGTCCTGCTCGATGACATCGCCAGGCCCGTGCGGGTTCAGGCACCGGCGGACAGCGTTCTCCTATCGGCTCACGAGGCAGTCACCGGTGGGCCCAGCCCGGCAGAAGGGAACCGCGGTTGAGCGCCACGGCACCGGGTTCCCTCATCCTCATCGGCCCGCCCGGCGCCGGCTGCTCCAGCGTGGCCCGTGCCATCGGGAGTGCCCGGGGCCTTCCCGTGCTCGATCTGGGCCAGCTCGTCGCCGATGAGCTGGGAACTCGCCCCGAGCTGGCGCTCGTCGCGGTGGCGGAGACCGAGTACCGCCGCATCGAGGCCGGCACCGCTGAACGGCTCCTGGAGCGGGCCGAGACCGGGGGCCTCGTCGTCGCCCTGGGATCGGGCTGCCTGGAGGCCAGGGGAGTGCGTCAGGGCCTCGAGCGTCTCAGGCTCGCCGGCCGCAGTACTCACCACGTCGTGGCCCTGACCTGTGCTACCCGGGTCCTGGCCACTCGTAACGGTCTTGACGCGCCGCGGTCCGTGGCCCTGGGAACCGTCCATCACCAGTTCGTCCAGATGCTCCACGAGCGCCAGACCCTGTGCCGGGACATGGCCGACGTCGTCATCGACACCACCGCGACGACCCCCGACGAGGCCGCTCAGAAGGTGATGAACGACATCGGCACCGATTTGTCCCGCCACTCGTGATCGGTGCGACACGCCCGTCACGGGGTGAGTGTGGCGCCTCGCGGTAGGATCAGCGCGTCCCAGACGCAATGCAACAGTGAGGAAACCCTCGTGGCCACGACGAACGACCTGAAGAACGGCATGGTGCTCAACCTCGAGGGCCAGCTGTGGCAGGTAGTGGAGTTCCAGCACGTCAAGCCCGGCAAGGGCCCAGCCTTCGTGCGCACCAAGATCAAGAACGTCCTGTCCGGCAAGACCGTTGACAAGACCTTCAACGCCGGCCTCAAGGTTGAGACCGCCACCGTTGACCGGCGTGACATGCAGTACCTCTACAAGGACGGCGACGACTACGTCTTCATGGATGTCAAGTCCTACGAGCAGACCTACGTCCCCTCAGCCACCGTCGGCGACGCCGCCACCTTCATGCTGGAGAACCAGGAGGTCATCGTTGCCTTCCACGAGGACTCGGTGCTGTTCGTCGAGCTGCCGGCCTCCGTGGTCCTGACGATCTCCCACACCGAGCCGGGCCTGCAGGGCGACCGCTCCAGTGCCGGTACCAAGCCCGCCACGGTCGAAACCGGTGCTGAGATCCAGGTCCCGCTGTTCCTCAACACCGGTGACAAGGTCAAGGTCGACACCCGCTCCGGCTCCTACATCTCCCGCGTCAACGACTGATGACCGAGCATCCCGAGGAGGGCTCGCCCCACTCGAGCCCCGCATCGCGCCACCCGGTGACCGCTCGCACCAAGGCGCGCCGGCGTGCCATCGAGATCCTCTTCGAGGCCGATCAGCGCGGGATGCTGAGCGCTGAGGGCGGTGAGGAGCTGCGCTCCTTCGCCCAGCTGCGCGCCGTCAGCTCGGCTAACCACACCGAGGCCCCTGCCTACACCCGAGAGATCCTCAACGGTGTGTGTGACCACATGGACGACGTCGATGAGACGATCCAGACATACGCCCAGGGATGGACCCTGGGGCGAATGCCGGCTGTCGACCGCGCCATTGCGCGAGTCGCCACCTGGGAGATCGTTTACAACGACGAGGTGGATGCACCGGTCGCCGTGGATGAGGCCATGACGCTGAGCCGGATGCTCTCCACTGACGAGTCACCCAGGTACCTCGGAGGACTTCTGGGGCGTATCGGGGACCTCGCCGATACCTTGCGATGAGACGTCTAGCGACGGGCTCACGGCATGGGGAGGATTCCCTATGCCGTGAGCCGCGCCCGTCTGGCACCGGTGGCCTAGGCTGAGGCCGTCCCCTCTGCCAATGCTGGAGTACCCCGTGAGTCAGCTACCTCCCCAGGATCCCAACGACTACCCCTACATCACGGGCATCGGCGCCTCGCAGGACGGGGCAAGTGGCGTCGAGAAGCCTGCAGCAGTGCTGGCCGGCCCCCACGGGGCCGGCTACCCCTGGGCGGCATCGGGAATGGCCTACCCCGCCGGGCCCTATCCCTTCGGAGGCCTCCCGCCGTCATCAGCAGCGCCCGGAGGTCATCCGTGGAACGGACCCATGCCTGTTCCTTACGGCCCCTACCCCCCGATGGGACTGGCCCCGGTACCTGTATTCGCCTGGAACGACCCGGTCGGCACATGCGAGCGCAAGCGTTCCGCGACCCGCAAGGTCTCGCTCGCCAGCGGCATCATCGGGGTCATTACCATGACGATCCAGATGATCATCGTCGTCACCATGTTCCTCGCCATCGGGTACGTGGGGCACCAGAGCCCGTTCGTGCTGTTCGTATCGCTTCTCATCGTCGTCTTCGTCCCGATGGTCGTCGGCCTCGGTTGGATCCTCACCTTCATCCTGGCTCTCGTCGCCTGCGTTCAGGCCCGTTCCCGCATGCCTCAGGTCCAGCCTGATGGATGGGTTCAGGCCAAGAAGCCGACGCTGGCCCTGCTGGTCACGAGCATCGTGGCAGGACTGCCCACCCTCATCATGTACGTGGTATTGAGTGAGGGGCTCTCGGGCGGCGGCACTGCTGAGTTCATTGATGGCTTCCTAGAGCCACTGCTCATGGTCTTCGGACTGACCCAGCTCCTGATCGCGGTGGGTTTCGTCTTTCTTCTCCGTATGAGCAAGGCGCTGGACCCGGCGGTCAGAGTGTCTCAGGCCCCGAGAGCGCAGTCCGCATGACTTCCGGGCGATGAGAACTTGGTGGCCGGCGAGTTACTGCGATGCGCTTTGAGGTTGATCCGTGCGGGGTGCTGAGCGCCGAGCCATGGAGCGAGGGGCTTGCGGCATGGGGTGGACTCCCTATGCCCTGAGCTGTGCCCATCCGACGCCGGTCGCCTAGGCTGAGGGCCACCCACCCCTCTCTGCCGATGCCGGAGTACCCCATGAGCCACCTACCTCCCCAGAATCCCCATGACTACCCCCGGATCGAGGGCGCCGACTACCTGCGGAACACCCCCATGCCGGTTCCTTACGGCCGCTACGCCTCCTCAATGGGGAACCCTCCAATGGGGCAGAATCCTCCTGTTGCTGGCTTCGGCTCGAACGACCCTGTGCTGATGGAGGTTCAGCGCAAGCGCTCCACGACCCGCAAGGTCTCGGTCTCAAGCTGCACCATCGGGCTCATCACCATGCTCATTCAGGTGTTCATCACGACTTTCTTATTCGCCGCTAATATTTTGCCGTTCCTGGGTTTCGCACTCCTTGCCGTTCTTATGATGATCGCCGGCCCATTCGTCGTTGGCCTCGTGTGGGTCGCTACGTTCATCGTCGCTCTCATCGCTTGTATTCGGGCTCATTCCCGCACGCCTCGGGTTCAGCCTGATGGATGGGTCGAGGCCAAGATGCCAACGTCGGCAATGCTGGCCGCGAGTATCGTGGCGGGACTTCCCACCCTCGTCTTTTATGCCACTTTGTACTTGCTGATCCGCCAGGGCATCGATGATGGGTACTCCCACACCACCGTCTTCAATTCAATGCTTCTTGCCTGCGACCTGGTGGAGGCTCTCATCGCGGTGGGCATCTTCTATCTTCTCCGTAGGAGCATGGCATTGGACCCATTGGTGAGAGTGTCTTAGTCGCCAGGAGCTCGAATGCTGAGCGGCTGAGGCACGGATTGAGGGGCTCGTGGCATGGGGCGGGCTCCCTATGTCGTGAGCTGTGCCCATCCGACGCGGATGACCTAGGCTGAGGCCATCCCCTCTACCGATGCTGGAGTAACCCATGCCTATTCCTGACGGTCGCTACATCCCTCCGATGGGGCAGACGCCTGCTCCTGCCTTCGGCTGGAACGACCCGGTCCTGACGATGGTTCAGCGCAAGCGCTCCGCGACCCGCAAGGTCTCGGTCGCCGGCGGCATCATCGGGCTCATCACCATGATCATCCAGATGATCTTTACCACCACCTTTCTCGCCTTGCTCATCACCCACGGGGAGTACGACCTGCCGTTCGGATTCTTTGCCCTTTTCGTTGTGCTCGTCACCCCGTATATCGTTGGTATTGCTTGGGTTGCTACGTTCATCCTTGCTCTCATCGCTTGTATTCGGGCACATTCCCGGACGCCTCAGGTTCAGCCTGATGGATGGGTCGAGGCCAAGATGCCAACGTCGGCTCTGCTGGCCGCGAGTGTCGTGGCGGGACTTCCCATATTCATCATTTGTGTCGTTTGGCCTTTGACGGCCTTGTCTGGCTCCACTCTTGAACCACTGCTTGAACCACTGCTTGTCGTCTGCGACCTGGTGGAGGTTCTGATCGCAGTGGGGCTCGTGTTTTTTCTCCGTATGAATAAGGCGCTGGACCCGGCGGTCAGAGCGTCTCAGGCCCCGGGAACGCAGCCAGCATGATTTGTTCCCGGGCCCGATGAGAACAACGGGCGCTGCATCAACTACTCATCCATGGCCCGCACGACGATGTAGTCAATATCCACCTGGGCCTGCGTGAAGCCCTCGTGCTTGAGTCGTCCCCGGTGGATGCTTCCGCTGTGCGTGGTCAGGCAGATGTGGTACGCAGCGTCGTCACCGAAGCAGGCATCGAACTCCTGCTGCGATGCTGAACGCAAGACCTCATGGTAGGGCTGACCGTCAAAGAGGAAGAGAATGCTCTCGGGGGTCTTCTCCATCCCGTAGGTGTGCCACTGGGTGAGATCGGGCCGCGGTGAGACCCCCAGGTTGCTGCCTTTGCCCCCCGCCTGGCCGTAGTGCACAGTCGACTCGGCGATACCGGTGGCACTGCCGCCGCCGTAGGTCTCCACAACATCGATCTCGCCGCCGTTACCGCCGTCGTCCGCCCGCAACCAGATGCCGGCGAAGAGTCCCTCGGCCGACTGAGGGAAGCGTGCCCGGGTCTCCAAGGAGCCGTAGACGAAGGAGAACAGCCCTTGTGTGGTGACAAATGCCTGGTCGACGTAGCGCAGGGTCGGCTCCTTGTCGAAGCGGTTCTGGAAGCCCTTGAGGGGGGTGGCCCGCTTGCGCCACAGGACGTGCCCGACGCCGTTGCTGACGCTGTGGGTGTCATGGGTGAACACCCCCCAGTCGTAGCTGGCACAGGACTCGGGCTCAGAGCGGTTGTCCCGCCATCGTGACGGGGAGAAGTCCGATCCGTCAGAGAACTGCTCATTGAAGATGACGCTGCTGAAATCGTAGGACGACTCCGCCGCCGCTGCCGGCAAGGGGGAGGTGAGACCGGCGGCGGCCAGTCCTGCTCCGGCGCCGAGGCCGGTGATGATCGAACGTCGAGTAGGGAGTTCCATGAGGGCATTCCTTGCTTGAGAAGAAGTCGCTGGCGCAGCAGCAACACCGGACCGTGCCTGCTCCACGACATCGTTCAGCTCTCAATCGGGCTCAGATGGATCCGGCACTCACTTCTCAAGCTCTCGACATGTTGTGACGATCTCGCAGTCAGCGTCTGACGACGCCTGAGCATTGGGCTAAGACTAGACATTGTTACGGAAGGTTTGTAGGTGCGAAACACGTCCGGCTGCGACGTGAGTCAGATTCTGAGCCGATCCACAGTCGTTGGCGTGACCTTCGTCTCTGAAGGTCGTGCTGTGTGGGCAAGCACATCCCGCCGGAGGTGACGTAGACTCGATGGCGACCAACATCCTTTAAGTCCGTCCAGAGAGGCGGGGAAGGAGGCCTGAAATGGCCGAAAGTTTGTCAGGCGCCTTGAGCGCACCAACCCAGGGCAAGGAGATCCTCGGACCTCCCGATATAGCCCGTTCCCTGTTCCGTATCGCGCACGAGATTCTGGAACGCAACCACGGGACGCAGGACATCGTCGTCCTCGGGATCCCCAGTGGGGGAGCACCACTCGCGCACAGACTCGTGGAGGCGCTTGCTGTCGCCGCGGGAGAAGGGACGCAGTGGTCCGAGCAGGCGGGACAGGCGCGGGCCGATGCCGCCAATGCCAAGGTCCCGGTCGGCACCCTGGACATCACCATGTACCGCGATGACCTGGGACGTCACCCGATCCGAGTTCCCCGTCCCACGGAGATCCCCCAGGGCGGCATCGACGGCAAAGTCGTCATCCTCGTTGACGACGTCCTCTACTCCGGGCGCACCATCCGGGCCGCCCTCGACGCCCTGGGCGCCATCGGCCGCCCCCGGGCCGTGCAACTAGCCACACTCGTGGACCGCGGACACCGCGAGCTGCCCATCCGAGCCGACTACGTGGGTAAGAACCTGCCGACCTCCCGCTCTGAGAAAGTCGTGGTGTCCCTGACCGAGCTCGGCGCCTCCACCGACGCCGTCACCATCGTCCCCGCAGACGTCCCCACTGAGCGTTCGAGTGAGCGCAGCAACCAGGAGGCCACCCGATGAAGCACCTGCTCTCCGCCAAGGACCTGACCCACGACGAGGCGGTCATGGTCCTGGACACCGCCGAGGCGATGGCCGCCACCCAGCGTCATGCGGTCAAGAAGCTTCCGACGCTGCGCGGCAAGACCGTGGTGAACCTCTTCTTCGAGGACTCCACCCGCACCAGGCTCTCCTTCGAGGCCGCCGCCAAGCGCCTGAGCGCCGACGTCATCAACTTCTCGGCCAAGGGCTCCTCACTGTCCAAGGGTGAGTCCCTCAAGGACACCGCCCAGACGATCATGGCCATGGGGGCGGACGCCGTCGTCGTGCGCCACTCCGCCTGCGGCGCCGCACACCTGCTGGCCCACGCCGGCTGGATCAACGTGCCGGTCCTCAACGCCGGTGACGGCACCCACCAGCACCCCACTCAGGCCCTTCTGGACGCCATGACGCTGCGACGCTGGTACGTGCCCGGAGCGCCAGCCACAGCGGACGGCAGCCCCGCCCCGCAGGGGCGCGACCTGGAGGGCGCCCGCCTCATCATCGTGGGAGACGTCCTGCACTCCCGGGTGGCCCGTTCCAACGTGGACCTCATGACGGCGCTCGGCGCCAAGGTCACGCTCGTGGCGCCTCCCACACTGCTGCCCGTCGGTATGGACGACTGGCCCTGCGAGGTCTCCTACAACCTCGATGAGGCGATCGAGGAGATCCAGCCCGACGCCGTCATGATGCTGCGCGTCCAGCGTGAGCGCATGAGTGCCGCAGGAGGGGGCTTCTTCCCGAGCCCTGGCGAGTACTCCAGCGTCTACGGCCTCACTTCCGCCCGTCGCCGGGCCATGCCGGAGCACGCGATCGTCATGCACCCCGGCCCCATGAACCGCGGCCTCGAGATCACCGCCGAGGCCGCCGACGACCCCCGCTCGCGCATTATCGAGCAGGTCGGCAACGGAGTCTCCGTCCGTATGGCCGCCCTCTACCTCCTCCTCGCTGACGAAGGGAACCAGCTGTGACCTCCCACCTCCTGACCGGTGTCCGCCCCTACGGCGAGGACCCCACTGACATTCTCATTACCGACGGCACCATCACCGCCATCGGCCCTGACGCAGCGGCGAAGGCCCCGGCCGATGTCCAGCGCCATGACCTGGACGGGCTCATCGCATTGCCCGGGCTCGTCGATATCCACACTCACCTGCGCGAGCCCGGAGGGGAGTCCGCCGAGACCATCTACTCCGGTACCCGCGCCGCAGCCGTCGGCGGCTACACCGCCGTCTTCGCGATGGCCAACACCACGCCCGTCCAGGACAATGCCGGTGTCGTGGAGCAGGTGCTGCGGCTGGGCCGTGAAGCCGGCTGGGTGGACGTCCATCCGGTGGGCGCAGTCTCAGCGGGACTGGCTGGCGAGCACCTGTCCGACATGGGTGCCATGGCCACCTCCGCCGCCCGAGTGCGGGTCTTCTCCGATGACGGCAAGTGCGTCTCCGACCCCGTCCTCATGCGCAGGGCCCTGGAGTACGTCAAGTCCTTCGACGGCGTCATCGCCCAGCACGCACAGGATCCCCGCCTCACCGAGGGATCCCAGATGCACGAGGGCGTCGTCTCCGCCGAGCTGGGACTGCGCGGCTGGCCGGCAGTGGCGGAGGAGTCGATCATCGCCCGCGACGTCCTGCTGGCAGAGCACGTCGGCTCGCGTCTGCACGTGTGCCACCTGTCCACTGCGGGCAGCGTCGGCATCATCCGCTGGGCCAAGTCCCGCGGCATCAATGTCACCGCTGAGGTCACGCCGCACCACCTCCTGCTGACTGACGAGATGGCCCGCACCTACTCCCCGCTGTACAAGGTCAACCCCCCGCTGCGCACGGCCGAGGACGTCGAGGCGGTTCGCGAGGCCCTGGCCGATGGCACCATCGACGTCGTCGGCACCGACCACGCCCCGCACCCGGTGGAGGACAAGGACTGCGAGTGGCAGGCCGGAGCCTTCGGCATGACCGGCCTGGAGACCGCACTGAGCGTCCTGATCGAGACGATGGTCGCCCCCGGCCGCATGACCTGGCGCGACATCGCCCGGGCCATGTCCTCGACCCCCGCCCGCATCGGCCGCCTGAGCGACCAGGGCTGCGAGCTCGAGGTCGGTGCCCCGGCCAACATCACTGTGGTCGACCCCGAGGTGCGCCGCACCGTCGACGCCTCCGCCCAGTGGACCAGCTCCACCAACACCCCCTACGCCGGGATGGAGCTGCCGGGACAGGTCATGGCCACCTTCCTCCACGGCTGCCCCACCGTGCTCGACGGCGCTCCCGTTGAGGCTCCCGCCGGCTCAGCTCATGCCTGAGCTGAGCCACCGCCCAGCCGCCCTCCTCGTGCTGGAGGACGGCTGGGCCCTGCGGGGCCGCAGCTACGGGGCCCAAGGGCGCACCATTGGAGAGATCGTCTTCTCCACCGGGATGACCGGGTACCAGGAAACACTGACCGATCCCTCCTACCACCGCCAGATCGTCGTGCAGACCGCGCCACACATCGGTAACACCGGGGTCAACGACGAGGACGCCGAGTCGGACCGTATCTGGGTGGCCGGCTACGTCGTACGCGAGCCTGCTCGGCGGGCCTCCAGCTGGCGCTCCCGTCGGGAGCTGGAGGACGATCTGCGTGACGCCGGCATCGTTGGCCTCTGCGAGGTCGACACCCGGGCCCTGACCCGGCATCTGCGCGAGGCGGGTGCGATGCGTGGCGGCATCTTCTCCGGGGACGCCCTGCCTGCCGGAGGCACTGACCCCGGTGGTCCCAGCCAGGCCTGCATCGACATCTGCCTGGAGGCCGTGCGCAGCGAACCGCCCATGAGCGGCCGCGCCCTGGCCGCCGAGGTGACCACTCCCTCCGGCTACGTCGTCGAGCCCACCGGACCGGCCGAGGGACAGGAGCCGGTCGCGGTGCTGGTCGCCATCGACCTGGGCATCAAGTCCCGCACCCCGTGGCAGTTCGCCGAGCGCGGCGTACGCGTCCACGTCCTGCCCCAGTCCACGACTCTGTCCGAGATTCTTGCCCTCAGACCCGATGGCGTCCTGTTCTCCAACGGCCCCGGAGACCCGGGGACAGCCGACGCCGAGATCGAGCTCCTGCGAGGCGTCCTCGACGCACGCATTCCCTTCTTCGGCATTTGCTTGGGCAATCAGCTCCTGGGACGTGCCCTGGGCTACGGCACCTACAAGCTCGCTTACGGGCACCGCGGTGTCAACCAGCCCGTTGTGGACCGCGCCACCGGAAAGGTGGAGATCACGGCCCACAACCACGGCTTCGCCGTCGACGCCCCCATCGATGAGCCCTCCGTCGCCCCCTTCGACAACGGTCGCTACGGCCGGGTGGAGGTCTCCCACCTGGGACTCAATGACGGTGTGGTTGAAGGGCTACGGGCGCTGGATCTGCCGGCCTTCTCCGTCCAGTACCACCCCGAGGCCGCTGCTGGACCCCATGACGCCGAGCACCTCTTCGACCGATTCATCCGCCTCATGCGGGAGCACCGCCGGGGCCAGGACCGCGAGGACACGAACTGACATGCCTGCTCGCCCTGATATCGGCTCCGTCCTGGTCATCGGATCGGGCCCCATCGTCATCGGACAGGCCTGCGAGTTCGACTACTCCGGCACCCAGGCCTGCCGCGTCCTGCGCGCTGAGGGAATCCGCGTCATTCTGGTCAACTCCAACCCGGCCACGATCATGACCGACCCCGACGTCGCCGACGCCACCTATATCGAGCCGATCACCCCCGAGGTGCTGACTACCATCATCGCCAAGGAACGGCCCGACGCCCTCCTGCCCACCCTGGGCGGGCAGACCGCCCTCAACGCCGCCATGAGCCTGGTCGAGCGGGGCGTGCTCGATGAGTACGACGTCGAGCTCATCGGCGCCTCCGCCGCGGCCATCAACGCCGGGGAGGACCGTGACGAGTTCAAGGACGTCGTCGAGCGTTGTGGCGCCGAGGTCGCCCGCAGCGTCATCGCCCACACCATGGATGAGTGCCGCGCCGGGGTCGATGCCCTGGGTGGATACCCGGTCGTCGTGCGCCCCTCCTTCACGATGGGCGGCCTGGGCAGCGGTGTCGCCTTCAATGACTCGGACCTGCATCGCATCGCCGGGGCGGGTCTGGCGGCCTCCCGCACCACCGAGGTCCTCCTGGAGGAGTCGATCCTGGGCTGGAAGGAGTACGAGCTCGAGCTCATGCGCGACACCGCCGACAACGTGGTGGTCGTGTGCTCCATCGAGAACGTCGACCCTGTGGGAGTGCACACCGGCGACTCCATCACGGTCGCCCCGGCCCTGACCCTCACCGACCGCGAGCTCCAGAGGCTGCGGGACATCGGCATCGCCGTCATCCGGGAGGTCGGGGTCGATACCGGTGGCTGCAACATCCAGTTCGCCGTCGACCCGGCCACCGGCAGGATCATCGTCATCGAGATGAACCCCCGCGTCTCGAGGTCCTCAGCCCTGGCCTCGAAGGCCACCGGCTTCCCGATCGCCAAGATCGCCGCACGCCTGGCCGTGGGGTACACGCTCGACGAGATCCCCAACGACATCACCGGCTCCACCCCGGCCTCCTTCGAACCGACCCTGGACTACGTGGTCGTCAAGGTGCCGCGCTTCGCCTTCGAGAAGTTCCGGGGCGCTGACCCCCGGCTCACCACCACCATGAAATCGGTTGGCGAGGCCATGGCGATCGGTCGGTCCTATACAGAAGCCCTCCAGAAGGCCTTACGCTCTCTGGACAAGAAGGGAACCGCCTTCCACTGGGACGGACCGGCGCCCAGCCAGCAGCAGACCGCTGAGCTGCTGAAGTCCATCGCCGTGCCCACCGAGCACCGGCTGGTCGACCTCCAGCAGGCCGTGCGCGGCGGAGCCACGATTGCCCAGCTCCACGAGGCCACCCGCATCGACCCCTGGTTCCTGGACCAGATGCTGCTTCTTGAGGAGGTGGCCCAAGAGGTCAAGGGCGCATCCGCGCTCACTGCGGACGTCCTGACCCTGGCCAAGCGCCACGGCTTCTCTGACGTCCAGGTCGCCTCCCTGCGCGGCATCAGCGAGGACACGGTGCGAGAGGTCCGCCATGCCTTCGGCCTGCGGCCCGTCTACAAGACCGTTGACACCTGCGCCGCCGAGTTCGCCTCACGCACCCCCTACCTCTACTCCAGCTACGACCTGGAGACCGAGGTGGCATCCCGCGAGCGTGAGGCCGTCATCATCCTGGGCTCGGGACCCAACCGGATCGGCCAGGGCATTGAGTTCGACTACTCCTGTGTTCACGCCGCGATGGCCCTGTCCGATCGCTACGAGACCGTCATGGTCAACTGCAACCCTGAGACCGTCTCCACCGACTACGACATCTCCGACCGGCTCTACTTCGAGCCTCTGACCTTCGAGGACGTCATCGAGATTTACGAGGCCGAGCTGGCAGCCGGACCCGTGACCGGTGTCATCGTCCAGCTCGGTGGTCAGACACCGCTGTCCTTGGCGGCCAGACTGGCCAAGGCCGGGGTGCCGATCCTGGGAACGAGTCCCGAGGCGATCGACGCCGCCGAGGACCGCGAGGCCTTCGGCACCGTTCTTCAGCGCGCAGGCCTTCCCGCACCAGCGCACGGCACCGCTCTGAGCGACGAGCAGGCGCGCTCGGTCGCCCAGAATATTGGCTATCCGGTCCTGGTGCGCCCCAGCTACGTGCTCGGCGGCCGCGGTATGGAGATCGTCTACGACGCTCAGGGACTCGACGACTATCTCCAACGCGCAGGTCTTGAGCCCGGAGGCGTCTACGGGACCGGGCCACTACTCATCGACCGTTTCCTCGACGACGCCATCGAGATCGATGTCGACGCCCTTTATGACGGCAGCGAGCTGTTCCTCGGCGGCGTCATGGAGCACATCGAGGAGGCCGGTATCCACTCCGGTGACTCCGCCTGCGTCATGCCACCCATGACCCTGTCCGACACGGAGATCGCTCGCATCCGACGCTCCACCGAGGCGATCGCCAAAGGCGTGGGCGTGCAGGGGCTGCTCAACATCCAGTTCGCCCTGGTCTCCGACGTTCTCTACGTCATCGAGGCCAACCCCCGGGCCTCGCGCACAGTCCCCTTCGTCTCGAAGGCATCCGGTGTGCAGCTCGCCAAGGCGGCGGCCCTCATCATGACGGGGGAGACGATCGCCTCGCTCAGGCGCTCCGGTCACCTGCCCGAGGTCGATGCCGCCGTCACCGATCCCGATGACCCGATCGCCGTCAAGGAGGCGGTCCTGCCCTTCAAACGGTTCCGTACCACCGAGGGCCGCGTGGTCGACACGATCCTGGGGCCGGAGATGCGTTCCACCGGTGAGGTCATGGGCTACGACGTGGACTTCCCGCGGGCCTTCGCCAAGTCCCAGGCCGGTGCCTACGGTGGCTTACCATGCGAGGGCACGCTGTTCGTGTCGGTGGCCGACCGGGACAAGCGGGCCATCATCCTGCCGGTGGCTCGGCTCGCGGAGCTCGGCTTCACGGTCCTGGCCACGACTGGGACCGCACAGGTGCTGCGCCGCAACGGGATCGACGCCATTGCGGTGCGCAAGATCAGCCAGGGCGTTGGCGACCACGGCGAGCAGACGATCGCCGAGCTCATCGAGTGCGGGGCCATCGACATGGTGGTCAACACCCCCAAGGGCCAGGGTGCCCGTGCCGACGGGTACTCCATCCGCGCGGCCACCACCGGTGCCGACCGTCCCATCATCACCACCGTCCAACAGCTTCAGGCAGCGGTCCAGGCCCTCGAGGCCCAGCTGCGCGGTCCCTTCCAGGTTCGCAGCCTCCAGGAGCACATCGCCGACCGCCGATCCCGGCGAGACCCGGTGTCCGAGCCCCACCCCGTGGCCCCCGTTGACGACAAGGAGACCAGATGAGTTCCACGGCCACTCACCAGACCAGTCGACGCCCCTTCGGAGCCCGCCTGGCGGACGCCATGGACGACCACGGGCCCCTGTGCGTCGGCATCGACCCCCACCCGAGTCTGCTCGAGGCCTGGGGCCTGGCGGACTCGGCCGCAGGCCTGCGGGACTTCTCACTGCGGACCGTTGACGCGGTCGGAGGACACGTGGCTGCCGTCAAGCCGCAGTCCGCATTCTTCGAGCGACACGGCAGCGCCGGGATCGCGGTCCTCGAGGAGACCCTGGCGGCCCTGCGCGACCTGGGCACCTTGTCCATTCTCGACGTCAAGCGCGGGGATATCGGTTCCACCATGGCTGGATACGCCCAGGCCTACCTGTCCGACGACGCTCCTCTGGCCGCCGACTCCATCACTGTCTCGCCCTACCTGGGCTACGGGTCCCTGACTCCTGCGCTCAACCTCGCTGAGGCCAGCGGTCGGGGCGTCTTCGTCCTGGCCCTGACCTCCAATCCGGAAGGAGCCGGCGTCCAGCACGCCGTCAACGGGGATCAGGCGGTGGCTGCCGGCATCGTGGAGGGTGTGACCGCGTCCAACGCCCAAGCCCGTGGCGAAGACAGGCTCGGTTGCATCGGGCTGGTCATCGGGGCCACCGTCGGCGGGGCCGTCTCCGACCTGGGAATCGACCTGCAGCGCGCCAATGGCCCGTTGCTGGCGCCAGGGGTCGGCGCCCAGGGAGCAAGGCCGGCTGAGCTGGAGGCCGTTTTCGGGGCGGCTCGCCGTCAGGTCCTGGCCTCCACCTCACGCGGGGTTCTCAAGAACGGGCCCTCCATCGAGGCACTGCGAAAAGCCGCGTCGGCTTCTTCCTACGAGGCGGCAACAGCCCTGCGTTGAGTCTTCAGGTGCTGCAGCCCGCCTCGGATTAAGGGTGTGTGGGGAAACACGAAGTCTGTTGTGGAATATGGGCCCCTGCGAATGCGAGTGCACCTAACCCGACTTATGCTCGTGGTGCGGGTCACTGGTATTCGACCGGGAGGAGACACACCATGACGCTTCCAACGCTGACACCCGAGCAACGGGCTCAGGCACTGGAGAAGGCGGCTGCGGCGCGATCGCATCGCGCCCGTATCAAGTCCGAGCTCAAGAGCGGGGAGCTCAAGCTCTCCGAGTTCTTCACCGCCTCAGAGACAGATGATGTCCTGGGCAAGATGAAGGTCAGGGCGCTGCTCGTCTCACTGCCACGTGTGGGGACCACAACTGCTGACGCCATCCTTGCTGACGTGCATATCGCTGAGTCCCGGCGGGTGCGCGGACTGGGGGCGAACCAGAGGGCGGCGCTGGTGGAGCGCTTCGGCTAGGAACACCGTTCAGGCACAGGGTCGTGCCGGCGGGTCCTGATAGGCCATGATGTGGCCATGACCGACATTGCTGCCACAGACCCGTCCGCCCCTGTGCTCGCCTGCCTCACAGTTCTGGCCGGCCCCACTGCGGTGGGTAAGGGCACTGTCGTCACCGAGCTGCGCAGACGCCATCCAGACCTGTTCGTCTCGGTCTCGGCCACCACCCGTCAGCCTCGTCCCGGTGAGATCGACGGCGTGCACTACCACTTCGTCAGCGATGGAGACTTCGACTCGCTCGTCGCCAGTGGCCAGATGCTGGAGTGGGCCCTGGTTCACGGCGCGTATCGCTATGGCACCCCCCGAGGCCCGGTCCAGGATCGGCTCAATGCCGGATTCCCTGCACTGCTGGAGATCGACCTGGACGGTGCCCGGCAGGTGCGTCAAGCGATGCCCGAGGCCCGCCTCGTCTTCCTCGCGCCGCCGAGCTGGGACGAGCTCGTTCGCAGGCTCGTCGGACGCGGTACCGAGGACGCCCAGGAGCGGGAGCGGCGCCTGGTCACAGCGCGCACAGAGCTGGACGCGGCCGGCGAGTTCGACCACGTCGTCATCAACGATACCGTGGCGAGCGCCACCGCAGAGCTGGAGAGACTCATGGGATTGGGCAGTTAGAATAACGTGGCTCTGAACTATCGAGATTGAACCGGAGGCATGCACATGCTCGGAACCTCTCCCCGGCCCGAGGGCATCACCAACCCGCCGATCGACGACCTTTTGGAGAAAGTCGACTCCAAGTACGGGCTCGTGGTGGAGGCCGCCAAGCGCGCCCGCCAGATCAACACCTACACTCAGCAGCTCGAGGACAACCAGTTCGAGTTCTTCGGTCCGCTGGTCGACTCCGAGGTCGGCGAGAAGTCTCTGGGCATCGCGCTGCGTGAGATCGCCGAGGACAAGCTTGAGGTCATTCCCGGGGACGTGGCTCGCGCCCGCCGCGCCGAGGCCGAGGAGGCCCGTCGAGCCGCGGAGGCCGACATGTTCAGCGACATCTCGCTGGATTCTCCGGTCTCCCTCGAGGGCGGCGAGACTCCCACCAGCCTCGACGACATCCAGTTCTGAGCCGGGCTCGCCATGGACGAGCCGCACACTGCTGCGAGTCAACGCGCCGTGACCGCTTTTGAGCGGCCACGGCGCGTCGTCGTCGGCGTGGCCGGGTCGATCGCCGCCTACAAGGCCCCCTTCGTCATTCGACTGCTGCGTCAGGCCGGGCACGAGGTCAAGGTCGTGGCCACCGAGTCGGCGCTGCGGTTCATTGGTGCTCCGGCACTGGCGGCGGTCAGCGGCCGGGCCGTATCCACCGGGGTCTTCGACGACCCCGCTGCGGTTGAGCACGTGTCCGTGGCTGAATGGGCCGAGCTCGTCGTGGTCGCTCCGGCCTCGGCAGATCTGCTTGCACGGGTGCGGGCAGGGCGGGCCGACGACATGCTCACCGCGACGATACTGACCTGCCAGGCCCCCGTCGTCCTGGCTCCGGCCATGCACACCCAGATGTGGGTCAACCCCGCCACCCGGGAGAACGTGGCAGTGCTGCGTGAGCGCGGTCTGACGGTCATCGAGCCGGACAGCGGGCGCCTGACCGGCAAGGACTCCGGAGTGGGCCGGATGCCCGAACCCGAGCAGATCGTGTCGCAGGCCCTGGCTACCCTGACGCAGCCAGTCGCCGAGGGCGCGGCAGCGCAGGACGCCCTGGGGGAGAAGAATAGGCGTTTGGAGGGCCGGCACCTCGTCATCTCCGCGGGCGGCACACGCGAGCCCATCGATCCGGTGAGGTACCTCGGTAACCGCTCCTCAGGGCACCAGGGCTGCGCACTGGCGGTGGCCGCCGTCGAGCGGGGAGCCCGCGTCACCTTGGTGCAGGCGCACGTGGCCTCCGACCTGCTCAACGCCCTGCCGGCGGAGGTGAGCGTCGTTGCCGCCGGTACCGCCTCTGACATGCTCCGCGCCGTGCGCGAGAGTGCGCGAGACGCCGACGCCGTCATCATGGCAGCAGCTGTCGCCGACTACCGGCCCGTCACCGTGGCCGCCACCAAGCTCAAGAAGCAGGCACCCGCCGGAGCGAATCACCTCAGCGAACCGGTCATGTCCATTGAGCTCACCACCAACCCGGACATCCTGGTCGGGCTGGTGAGCGACCCACCTCGGCCCGGCCAGATCATCGTCGGATTCGCCGCCGAGACCGGGGACGAGAACGGTGACGTACTCTTCCACGGCAGAGCCAAGGCTCGCCGCAAAGGGGCTCATCTTCTGGCAGTCAACGCGGTGGGGGAGGAGCTCGGCTTCGGAGACGTCCCCAATGCCGTCGTCGTCCTGGATGCCGACGGCACGGAGGTGGCGCGGGGACAGGGCAGCAAGATGGAGGTCGCGCGCCTTCTCATCTCCCTGACTGCCGACCTCGTGGATGCGACCTGAGGCCCAGATTCCGCATTTTCGTGGGTAACGCCACGACGGATCAGTTCCGGCGGTGACTACGATGGGCGGGTGAGTTCCTCCTTACGTCTGTTCACGTCCGAGTCGGTCACTGAAGGACACCCGGACAAGATCTGCGACCGTGTCTCTGACGCGATCCTCGACGCCATCCTCGAGCAGGACCCCACCGCACGCGTCGCGGTCGAGACGATGGTGACGACAGGCCTGGTGCACGTGGCCGGAGAAGTTACCACTGAGAGGGCCTACGTCGAGATCCCCGAAATCGTTCGCCAGGAGATCTCCGCCATCGGCTACACCTCCTCAGATGTCTGCTTCGACGCCCGTTCCTGTGGTGTGTCGGTATCGATCGGGCAGCAGTCCGCGGACATCGCAGCCGGAGTGGACAAGTCCCTTCAGGCCCGCCGGGATGACACGGACATCGACCCCCTCGACCTGCAGGGTGCCGGAGACCAGGGGCTCATGTTCGGCTACGCCTGCGACGACACCGCGGCCCTCATGCCTCTGCCCATCCACCTGGCGCATCGTCTTGCGGAGCGTCTGGCCGCAGTGCGCAAGCAGGGTATTGTCCCGGGACTGCGCCCCGACGGTAAGACCCAGGTGACGATTGGCTATGACGGCCAGCGTCCGGTGAGCCTGCACAACCTGGTCATCTCCACCCAGCACGACGCGGACCGCACGCGTGCCTGGCTCACTGACGCTCTGCGCACGGAGGTCATCGATCCGGTGCTGGCCGCTGAGGCCGAGGCCGGTACCGATCTCGGCACCGCCCACACCGAGGTCCTCATCAATCCCTCGGGGCAGTTCGTCATCGGTGGTCCGGCGGGTGACGCCGGGCTGACGGGACGCAAGATCATCGTGGACACCTACGGCGGGATGGCCCGTCACGGCGGGGGCGCCTTCTCCGGCAAGGATCCCTCGAAGGTGGACCGCTCCGCCAGTTACGCCATGCGTTGGGTCGCCAAGAACGTCGTCGCAGCGGGGCTGGCCAGAAGGTGCGAGATTCAGGTGGCCTACGCCATCGGCTCTGCTCACCCCGTGGGCGTCTACGTGGAGACATTCGGGACGGCGACTGTTCCTGAGGAGCGCATCATGAAGGCCGTCAACGAGGTCTTCGACCTTCGTCCGGCCGCCATTGTGCGCGACCTCGACCTGCTGCGTCCCATCTACCGCGCCACCAGCTCCTACGGCCACTTCGGGCGCCCCGGCTTCAGCTGGGAGGCCACCGACCGCGTCGAGGCCCTGCGCCAGGCCGTCTGAGTCCGGCGTGCTCGGGGCGGGAGACTTCCGAAGGCTTGTATGGCAACCGGCTACGATGACGCCGTTTCCGCCTCCGGTGAGTGGGAGGAGACCGCACGTGGTCACGGGGTAAGCAGGCAGGGCGAGCTGCTGGAACTGCCGGAGCCCGGTCAGCGCACGGTGACGGTGGCCGGAGTCCACAACCCCGTGGCGAGGGTTCTCCTGGACTCCCCGGTGCCTCATCTCGACCGCACCTTCGACTACCTAGTGCCTGCGGCGATGGCGCAGCAGGCCCTGCCCGGTACCCGGGTCATGGTTCGCTTCGGCGAGCAGGAGATGCGCGGATGGATCTGGGAACGGGGGTCCACGACGACCCATATCGGCCGGCTGTCTGCTCTGCGCCGAGTGGTCTCCGACCTCCCGGTCCTGCCGGAAGGCTCACGCCGCCTCATTGAGGCCGTCGCCTCCCGTAGCTGTGGGACACGTTCCGACGTCGTCCGGCTTGCGGTTCCCGCCAGGCACGCCACCACTGAGAAGGCTGAGAGGAACAAGGGTCCCCTCGACCTTGCAACCTGGGAACCGCTGTCCTCGAGCGACCATGGCTGGCAACCTTACGACGGCGGCGAGGAGTTCCTGAAACGGTTGGCCCACGGTGAGGCACCACGCGCGGTCTGGTCCGCCCTGCCCGCGCCGCAGCAGCGGCCGCCCGCGACATGTTCGGCGGGGGACGATGGCAGCTCCGTCCCAGCGGTTTCTCCGTGGCAGCTGTGCCTGGCTCAAGCCGTCCAGGCCACTTTGGCGAGCTCCCGCAGCGCGGTCATCGTCGTCGCCACGACTCATCAGGCTGAGACCCTCGCTGCCCGGCTCAGGCATAACCTGGAGGGGGAACCGGTGGTGGTGCTCTCTGCTGAGCATGGGCCGGCACGCCGTTACCGGGCGTTTCTGGCTCTGCTGCTGGGGCGAGCCCGGGTGGTCGTCGGCACCAGGGCGGCGGCCTTCGCCCCGGTGCACCGGCTTGGGCTGGCGGTCGTCTGGGACGACGGGGACAACCGGTTGGAGGAGCCCCACGCCCCCTACTGTCACGCCCGCACAGTACTCGCCCTGCGCTCAACGTTGGAGAGTGCCGGACTGCTCATCGGCGGATTCACCCGCTCCGTGGAGGCGCACTCGCTCGTGGAGCAAGGATGGTGCCAGAACCTGGCGGCACCCCGCCACGTTGTGCGCGCTGCGGTGCCTCGGGTGGAGGTCCCTGGCCCAGCTGAGCTGGACCGGGAGGGCGCGTCCGGAGCAGCCCGCATCCCTTCCCTCGCCCATCGAGCGCTGCGGAGCGCTTTGCAGGACGGACCAGTGCTCGTTCAGGTGCCACGTGCCGGCTACGCGCCGTTGGTGGCCTGTGCCCGATGCCGTACAGCCGCACACTGCACTGTCTGTGGCGGTCCGCTGGCGATGGACCAACGGGGGCGTACCTCCTGCCGTTGGTGCGCTCGCACGGTGGGGCAGTGGGACTGCCCCGAGTGCGGCGGCCATGGACTGAGGATGGCGACGGTTGGATCGACGCGCACGGGTGAGGAGCTGGGGCGGGCCTTTCCCGGCGTCCCCGTGGTGGTCTCGGGAGCGAGGGAGGCCCACGGCGTCATCGACGAGGTAGACGGCACGCCACGTCTTGTGGTGGCGACGCCCGGGGCGGAGCCGGTGGCCGAGGGCGGATACCGGGCCATTCTGCTGCTCGACGGCGGCGCGCTGTCCTCCCGTCCCGATCTTGGTGCTGCCAGCGAAGCGTTGCGCCAGTGGTCCAATGCCGTGGTGTTGGCGGCACCGTCAGCCCGTGTCGTTCTCCTGGGCGGACCGGATCCGGTCGCGGCGCAGGCCCTCCTGAGATGGGACCAGGCTGGCTTCGCCCGCAGAGACCTTCTGGAGCGAGCCGAGCTGCACCTACCACCCGCTTGGCGAGTGGCCCGCCTGGACGGGCCAGCACGTGGCGTGGAGTCCCTCCTGGCTCAGGCCGACGCCGATGGGTTTGAGGTACTGGGCCCGGTGACCCCACCACCTGTTCGCGGTCAGGCGACCTCCGGTGCAGTCAGGGCCCTGGTACGCGCTCCGCTGTCACGTGGCAAGGCGCTTGCCACCATGCTCGGGCTACGACTGCGCGACCGATCAGCCCACCGTGAGGAGCCGGTGCGTGTCGAGCTCGATCCCACCCGTTTGTGGTGAGGCAGTCTGAAAGAACCGACGAGGAGTGGGATCAGCCCGCCGAGCCCTAGCCAGCTGAGCTGCTCGACTCAACCGTGGCGGACAGTGTCGCGTGAGCCGTAGGAGTTGAAGAGGAGACCACTGTGGCACCTGGCGCCTGGAATGGCGGCACGCCATGGGCCAGGGAGATGAGATCCGTCAAGAGTCCAGCGGCGGTGGCCTTGACGTTCCACCCCTCACTGAGGGCGGTCACAGCGGCACCATCGACGATAGCGATCACCATCTCCGGTTCGAGCGGGCTGTCGAACTGGCGCAGCACACGGCGCAGAGCGGCATTGAGACGTTGCCGCCCCTGACGGTAGGCGTGCTTGACCGGAGATGCCTGGCTGGCTGAGATGAGTTGAAGATAGTGCCCGAAGTAGGCACCATGGGCGGGAAGGGTCGCTTGGAGGATGAACCGCACCCGCTGGGGGACATCTGGAACGCCCTTGAAGGCCTCCACCCGGTCGGCGACATGCTCCGCCCGAGATGCCCACAAACCGATGTTGACCAGCCCCGCCTGATGGAGGAGATCCTCCAAGCCGTTGAAGTAGTAGGTTGTCGCGGACAAGGAGCACCCGGCTCGCTTGGCGACACCGCGATGGCTGATCGCGGAAGGTCCTGACTCACGGATGATGGCCGCCGCGGCTTCGATGATGGCCTGACGACGGTCCTCTCCTCGCGGTGTCACTCGCGATTCTGCTCGAGAGCCTGCGGGTACGGGAGCATCACTACTCGCTGCGTCTCCAGCGGCATCTGCATCAGTACTAGCCATACCCATCATCTTACGACGACAACACGGTGAAGTCCGTAAGAAGACGATGATCATGGCCTCGTAACGAAGTAGGCTATATTCGACCTGTTGCCAATTGCTCTCAGTGAGTGGGAGTGAGTGGGTCAGACTTCGGATTGAGCCTGCTCCTCAGTCAGCTCCGACCCATGAATCGTACGAGATCGGAAGATTGCCACCATGGCGATCAGTGCGATCACCGTGAGATAAACCGCCGGCGCCAGGGGAGAGCCGGTGATCTTGATAAGCCACGTGACGATGAACGGCGTCGTTCCGCCAAGAAGCGCGTTGGCCCCATTGAAGGACAGGGCGAAGCCCGAGTAGCGCACGTTGGTTGGGAAGGACTCAGCCAGGAAGGTGGCCAGAGTTCCATCATTAGCCGTCAACGCTATAGCGAAAATGATCTGGCACAGGATGACCGCTACGAGCATGCCCGCAGCCTTCGTCATCACGATGAACAACGGGATGGTGAGCACAATGAATGCGACGCAAGCGGCGATAAGCATTCGACGGCGCCCGAAGGAGTCCGACAGGTGCCCCATGAGGAAGATTGCGGCGATGTACACGACCAGCATGACGGAGGTCGCCAGAGTGGAGGTGTCCTGGGAGAACCCGAGCTCTTCGTGAACGTATGTCGGCATGTAGGTGAGGAGCATGTAGAAGGCAACGGCGTTGAGGCAGGAGACTCCGAAGGTGATGAGGGTCTTGTGCAGGTGATCGTGCAGCAGCAAGCGCAGTGGCTCGGACCAGCTGGTCGCCTTCTGCTCCTGTGGCATCTCCGCACGCATCTCCTGGTAGGCGGGAGAGTCCTCCAGGTGTACCCGGATGTAGCGACCGATGAGACCCAGTGGCCCGGCCAGAAGGAAGGGGACTCGCCACCCCCAGGTGTTCATGGCATCCTCACTGAGGACCGAGAACATGCCCGTCACCATGAGAGAGCCGGCGAGCAGGCCACAGGCGGTAGAAGCCGGAACCAGCGACGTGTAGATACCGCGTCGAGCCGGAGGGGCGTACTCGGCCAGGAAGGTTCCAGCGCCTGCATACTCACCGGAGGCGGAGAATCCCTGAATCATTCGCAGGACGAGCAGGCCGATGGCGCTCGCCATCCCGATGACCGAGTATGTGGGAAGGAGACCGATAAAGAATGTCGATCCGGACATGATGAGAATCGACCACGACAGTGCCCAACGGCGTCCCCAGCGGTCTCCCCATGCCCCCCATACGACGGCTCCGATCGGGCGCAGAATGAAAGACATCGCGAACACTGCGTATGTCGAGAGCAACTGGATTGATTTGTCAGCGGCGGGGAAGAATGCGTGACCAATGACGGTAACCAGATATCCGTACGAGGCATAGTCGAACCACTCAATGAAGTTGCCGATGAAGCTCGCCTTTGCTGCACGCCTAAGTGCGAGACTTCGTTCTGAATCCAGATGATGGTCTTTCGTGCTTCCTGAGTGGGAGGTGTTCATAGCCTATGGCTCCGGCTCGGTGGATGTCGACGATGATGTAATAGTCATCCCAAGGTGAGACGTTGATGATTCTACCCGCGATCCTGTCTGCCCGCTGGGATTTGACGTAGGCAGACAGGATCACAGGAGGATCAGGACGTGGAGGCGCGTGATTTCCGGGAGGTGGCATCCACGATGATCGGAGCCAATCCACCGCCGACAATGAGCAGTCCGCCGATCATCCCCATGGGTGTGAGCTTCTCTCCTCAGACGAGCAGGCCGCACAGAATGGCGAACGGACACTCCCAGTAGGAGATCGTCGAGTACTCAACGGCGGGCAGGTTGCGCCCTGCAACGACTAGGAATCCCAGTGCGAAGAGGCCGCAGACGAGGAAGAGGGCCACGGCCCACATCCAGTTGGTGGCGGTGAAGGTGGAAACGCCGTGCCAAGGACGCAAGACGATGGACATCACCAGCGTCGCGCAGGCGGCCCAGAAGAAGTTCCACACGCCGCGGACGATCGAGTCAACATCCTTGCGGTATCCGTAGAAGAACAGTGCCAGGCCGTAAAAAACGCCGGATAGCAGGCCCAAAAGATCTCCCAGGCTCTTCTGAGGTAACTCAGGCGTTGTGGCAGACAGATCCAGCCCGAAGGTCAGGAACGAACCGATGACGGACTTGTCGGCGTCAGCGAGGCCAGCGGTCGTGCCACGACTGATGGTGCCGACGAGCCCCATCCCAGTGGCGGAGAGAAGCATGGCGATGGCGCCCAGCTTCTTGTTCATGACGTGCTCTGTGACAGAGGATTCAGCGGACGATGTCTGTCACATGGCAGTTGTGTCTCCTGAGTTCTCCCCCGGCGTGCGCGACAGACCGGCATCCTTGCCGGGTCTCACGCGGTCAGGTGGGTCTTGCCAGTCCTATGGAGTGTCCGCTGACCGCGCTGAGAAGAGCAGAGCCGGGAAAGGTGCGGGGCGGCAGCCCGGTCGCATGAGCCGCCGCCCCGCACCCTTGAGATCAGACCAGAGTCGGGTCAGCAACCTGGTTGGGGAAGTAGTCCTCGCAGCCACCCTCACGGTAGACGTCGGCCGTTGCGCAGTGCAGACCACCGCCGAAGGCGTAGGCGTCGCGGAAGGGAACCGGGATGACATTCATGCCCAGCTTGTCCATCTGCTCCATCTGGTGGACCTCGCTGGCCTCGACACACACGGTCTTGTGGTCGATGACCAGGCAGTTCATGGACAGCCAGACCGAGGAGTAGCACAGCGGCGGCGGAACCTCGTGGGCCGGGGGAGCGGCGTCGACGATCTGCCAGTCGTTGGCCTCGAAGATCTTGCGCTGCTCCTCGGGCAGGCGGCGGTGCGGGTTGTTGATGATGAGCCCGGGCCGCAGCGGCACGAAGGTGGCGTCGATGTGGATCGGGTAGGGGTCGCCGGGGAAGTTCACCGCGTGCACCCGCAGGTCCGGGTAGTAGCGCTTGAACCACTCCATCGCCTTGCGGTTGGTGGTCAGACCGTGCTGGATGAACAGGTCCTTACCCACGCGCATGACGTCGGCGGCGTCCCACATCGGCTCAACCTCAGTGGTCACGAAGTCCTTGGCGGCGGTGCGCTCAAGGCGCTCCTCCAGGGAGATCCGCTCGTCGTAGTAGTTGTGCTTGTAGGACTTGTCCGTCAGCCGCGGACGAGGGGCCTGGGTCCACTTGAACTCCGGGTCCTCCTCGAAGTACTGGTTCATGAGGGGCCAGTAGGCGAGGTACTCGAAGTAGCGGCAGCGGAACGAGTTGGCCGACGCCATGATCTCGTCACCGATGGTGAGCAGGATGTCACGCGGGGGCATCTGGGTGAAACCCGACTCCGTGCGGAAGTCAGGCGTCTGGATGGCCTGGTTCCACTGCAGCGGCGTGGGGCGGTCCACCTGAACGCCCAGACCCTCGAGGATCTTGACGTAGTTGTCGAGCTGCTCGTTGGCGGCCTCGACGGTGGCGGTGGGGCGGGGGCCCCACATGCCGCGCATCTCGGAGTCGATCGGCACCTTCTCAGAGGTGGCGGGCTCCTCGGGAGGAATAACCGAGAAGTCGGCGCGTCCGACGATGACACGCTTAAGAGGGTCGAAGTCGTTCCAAGAGTTGACGATCTTCGTCATGAGTAATTCACTCCTTTGTGCTCGATGTGTGATGCGTGAATGAAGACAGGTGATGTGTCTATGGTTCAACACTGTCATTCTACTCTGAAGGAACCGCAAAGTGGCCATAGGAGTATCTGAAGATAAGAATGATCGCTGAACCGTGGCACGGTCATTGTGGGTTCAGGGTTTTCACCACCTCCTTGAAAGACCGATACCGTTGCGCCGGTCAGGCCCTGCGGATGCGCGTGTCAAGCTGCTCGGGAATTGGGGGATGGATATCGTCTGGGCCCCCGTAGTTTCCTCCGGGAGTCACGATAGTCCCTGCCTGGCCCTCAATGATGGAAACGGCGTCCTCAAGACGTCCAATTGCCGCCATATCACCGGTCAACTCAACAAATTGGCACACCGCCTCGACCTTTGGTCCCATGGAACCACTGGGAAGTCCCATGGACCGCAGTTCTGCCGGCGTCGCCCTCGGAACCTGTTTCTGGTTCTCAGTCCCGAAGTCCTGAAACACTCCATCAACGTCCGTGAGGATGAGAAGCGCATCAGCCTCCAGGGCCTCAGCCATGACCGACGCCGTCAGGTCCTTGTCGATGACGGCTTCAACACCCTTGAGCTTGCCCTCCTCGCTACGGACGACGGGGACACCGCCGCCGCCGGAGCAAACGACGATCGCACCGGCATCCAGCAGGGTGCGCACCAGGCGGGTCTCGATGACGCGCTGCGGCATGGGGGAGCCGACGACGCGGCGGTAGTGCTCGCCGTCGGGCTTGACCACCCAGCCCCGCTCCTCAGCCAGCTTCTCGGCCTCCTCCTTGGTGTACACCTCACCGACGAACTTGGTGGGGTTGGAGAAGGCCGGGTCGCCGGCCATCACCAGGGTCTGGTTGACCATGGCGGCCACGTGGCGACCGGGCAGGGCGTTCTGCATGGCCTGCAGCAACCAGTATCCGATCATGCCCTGGGTCTGGGCACCGAGGGTGTCGAAGGGGTAGGGCTCGGAGAGGCGCTCGTCATTGGCGGACTGCAGGGCCAGGACCCCCACCTGGGGGCCGTTGCCGTGAGTCAGGACCAGCTCGTGCTTCTCCGCCAGCTTGGCCAGCTCGTGGGCCGCGATCTCGACATTGCGGATCTGGGTACTGGCGTCGGGCTTCTCCCCCCGACGCAGCAGGGCGTTTCCTCCGAGGGCGACAACGATTCTCACAACTCAGTCCCAGTTTCCCAGGGTCGCGACCATCACAGCCTTGATGGTGTGCATACGGTTCTCGGCCTGGTCGAAGGCGACGTTGCGCTCGGTCTCGAAGACGTCGTCGGTCACCTCCAGGCCCTCCATGCCGGTCTTGGCGAAGATGTCCTCACCGACCGTGGTGTTGCGGTCGTGGAAGGCAGGCAGGCAGTGGAGGAACTTCACGTCAGGGTTACCGGTGGCCTCCACCAACTGGGTGTTGACCTGGTAGGGCGTGAGCAGGGCGATGCGCTGGTCCCAGACCTCCTTGGGCTCACCCATGGAGACCCATACGTCGGTGTAGAGGAAGTCGACGCCCTTGACCCCTTGGGCGGTGTCGTCGGTGATGAGGATGCGGGCGCCGCTGTCCTTGGCCAGCTTCTCGGCCTGAGCCACCACCTCGGGAGAGGTCTGCAGCTCCTTGGGGGCCACCATCCGCACGTCCATCCCCATGAGGGCCGCCGAGATGAGCAGCGAGTTGGCAACGTTGTTGCGCGCGTCGCCCAAATAGGCGAAGGAGATCTGCTCGATCGGCTTGTCGGCGTGCTCCAGCATGGTCAGCTGGTCGGCGAGCATCTGGGTGGGGTGCCACTCGTCCGTCAGTCCGTTCCACACCGGGACGCCGGAGAGCTCAGCCAGGGCCTCGACGTGCTCCTGCTTCTTGCCACGGAACTCGATGCCGTCGTAGAAGCGGCCCAGCACCCGGGCGGTGTCCGCCACAGACTCCTTGTGGCCCATCTGGGATCCGGAGGGGTCGAGGTAGGTGACCTGTGCGCCCTGGTCGTAGGCGGCCACCTCGAAGGAGCAGCGGGTCCGCGTCGAGGTCTTCTCAAAGATGAGAGCGATGTTCTTACCGGCCAGGCGCTTCACTTCGCGGCCGGCCTTCTTGTCCGCCTTGAGCTGGGCGGCCAGCTCAAGCAGGGAGCTCCACTCCTCAGCCGTGAAGTCGAGCTCTTTGAGGAAACTGCGGTTGTGCAGGGGGTGGGACATGAGGATTCCTTCGTCCAGTGTGGTGATGTACTGATAGTTCTTCTTGTGTGTCGGCCAGGGCCGACTCAGGCAAGCGGGTCCCGCAGGGTCGGGCAACTCATGCAGTGTGGACCACCGCGACCGCGACCGACCTCTGAGCCGGGAATGGTCAGGACCTCGATGCCATGGGAAGTAAGGTACTCGTTCGTGTTGACGTTACGTTCATAGGTAACGATGACACCGGGGGCGATGGCCAGGGAGTTGGATCCGTCGTCCCACTGCTCACGGGCGGCGGCCATCGAGTCCTGGGGCGTGATGAGGACGTTGAGCTCGTCGACACCCAGGGCCTGGGCGATGACGCGGTACATGTCCTCGGGGGCGTTGCGCGTGACGCTGATCTGCTTGTCACCGTCCGGGCGCAGCGTGAGCGTTGGCAGCTTCCCCAGGCCGCCGTAGATGGTGAACGTGCCGACGTCGACCATGGTCATCACTGTGTCCAAGTGCATCTGGGCGCGGGTCCGGTTCATCTCGACGGCGACGATCCGGTTCACCTTGCCTCCGGCGAAGAGCCGGCTGGCGAGCCTCTCGATGCCCTGTGAGGTGGTGCGTTCGGAGACGCCGACCAGAACGGCGCCGTTGCCGATGATCTGGACGTCTCCACCCTCGACGGTGGCAGGGCCGGCCTGTGTGCCCTCTGACCACACGGGGAAGTCGGAGCCGGCGAAGAGAGGGTGCCAGCGGTAGATCGCCTCGTAGTTGATGGTCTCGCGCTGCCGGGCCGGCATCATCATCGAGTTGATGGAGACGCCGTTGTAGATCCAGCAGGACGTGTCGCGGGTGAAGAGGTGGTTGGGCAAAGGCGGCAGGAGCAGGTCGTCGTCTTCCATGGAGGCCAGCACGAGCGAGTCCGGGCAGGAGGTGCGCTCGAGCAGCTCGGCCTTCGTGATCCCGGCAACGAGCACCTCGGCCAGCTCGGCCCCGGACAGCCCCTGAGCCAGGGCGCGCAGCGGCTCGGCGGCGCTGGGGCCGTTGGTATTCTCGTTGACGACTCGGTCCAGGACGTACTGCCTGGCTTCGGGCACCTCGAGGGTCTGGGCCAGCAGGTCGCTGAGGTAGAGCACCTCGATGTCGCGGTCGGTCAGCACTCGTGCGAACTGGTCGTGCTCCTCCTGGGCCCGCTCGAGCCACAGCACGTCATCGAACAGGAGGTGGTCCTTGTTCTGTGGAGTGAGTCGGAGCATCTCGTTACCGGGCCTGTGCAGAATGACCTGGCGCAGCTTCCCGATTTCGGAATCTACGGAAAAATCCATGACTCCCTCTCTGACACAGCACTGTGTCGCCGATGTGGATCATGACGCGCGTCACGCGCTCTGACTGTCGAAGTGGTACGCCCGTACCGGATTGGTACGAGCGTACCAGGATGCTCGACGATTGAAAACTCCCTGGTAAAAAGAAGTTCAGAACAGGTTGATTGAGTGGTCGCCATCGAGGCGTGATGTTGCTCCCACCAAGTACTTCATCGCTTCATGAGGCACCGTTGAACGCTTCCAGCCTTCGGCTGAGGCGGCCCGACATCAGTAGATGACGTACAAACGTCAGCGGAGTTCCGACCCAGTCGGAGCCGCCTGCCCCAGTGAGGCAGGCATGGGATGATGCCGGACGTGAATGCCTTGCCCCCGCACCGCAAGGCCGCCATCCCCTCGGCCCCTGTGAGTGCCGTTGTCCTCGACTACGGCAACGTCCTGTACGCCTGGGAGCCCATGGCGGCCGTCGCCGGATACGTCTCGACCAGCGCCTGGGAGGAGTTCGTGGTCGATGGCGGGTTCCTGTCGTGGAACGAGAGACTGGACCGAGGGGAGCCCTTTGAACAGGTACTCGCCGACTGCACTCGGGCTCACCCCGGCCGCCCCGACTGGGCAGAGATCCTCTCCTTGTACCGTGAGCGCTTCGCCGCTTCGCTGACCGGCCCCGTTCCCGGGATGGCGGACCTGCTCGACGAACTCCTCGAGGAAGGCGTGGCCCTGTACGGACTGACCAACTTCGACGCCGCCCCCTTCGAGGCAGCCAGGCTCCTGGTTCCCCAGCTCGAGCGCTTCGTCGGCATCGTGGTCTCCGGGCACGAGCACCTGGCCAAGCCCGACCCGGGCATCTTCGACCTTCTGCTGAACCGCTATGACCTCGTGGCCTCCAGCACCCTGTTCATCGACGACTCGAGGGTCAACATCGAGGCGGCTGGTCGGCTGGGGCTACGCACCCATCACTTCACCGGCTCAGGACGACTGCGCGCCGAGCTCATCGCCTTAGGCCTGCTCCCCACGCCGGGCCGGCGCTGAACCCCGCGCCGGGTGACGTCGCCCCTTAGACTCGGCCGCATGCGTGTGCTTTTCGCCGGAACCCCAGAGGCAGCCCTGCCTACCCTGGAGGCCCTCATCGCCAGTGAGCACGACGTCGTCGGGGTCCTCACCCGTGCCGACGCTCGCAAGGGACGCGGCCGGACGCTGCATCCCTCTCCGGTGGCGGCCGTGGCTCGTGACGCGGGGCTCGATGTACGCACTCCAGCCACCCTCAAGGGCGAGCAGGCCGGAGATGTGCGGGACTGGGTGCGTGCTCTCAAGGTCGACGTCGCCGTCGTGGTCGCCTACGGGCGCCTGGTGCCGGCCGATCTGCTGGAGGTACCAGAGCACGGTTGGCTGAATCTCCACTTCTCGCTGCTGCCAGCATGGCGCGGAGCCGCACCGGTCCAGCGGGCGGTCATCGCAGGCGACGAGGTCACTGGGGCATGCGTGTTCCGCCTCGAGGAGGGGCTCGACACCGGTCCCGTCTATGGCCGACTCACGGAGGCCATCAGCGGTCGGGACACCAGTGGGGACCTGCTCGAGCGGCTGGCGCAGGCCGGGGCGCCCCTGGTCCTCGATGTGCTGCGCCGCATCGAGAACGACAGCGTGCGTCCGGAGCCGCAGGATGATGCGCTGGCCACGCTGGCCCCGATGCTCTCCTCGGCCGACGGCCGGATCCGCTGGGAGGATCCGGCGCTGGCCATTGATCGTCGGATCCGGGGCGTCAGTCCGGCACCGGGTGCCCACACCACCTATCAGGGGGCCAGGTTCCGTCTGGGCCCGGTCACCCTGGTCCCGGAGGTCACCGATCTGCTGCCCGGCCAGCTGCGCGCCACCAAGCACGAGGTTCTCGCGGGAACCGGGGGCTGTGCCGTCCGTCTGGGGCAGGTCGCACCCGCCGGGCGCAGCTGGATGCCCGCTGACGCCTGGGCCAGGGGAGCGCGCCCGGAGGCGGGCGCCATCTTGGGGGACTCTTCTTCCAGGAACGACGACGCTGAGGGAACGATCTGATGGGGGAGCGATCGGCACGCCGGAGCGCGTCGGGCGGCCACAAGGAGAGTCGACGAGGTGCAGGCCGCGGACAGGGCAACGAGCACGGCAGATACCGGGAGCAAGGCGGCAGGCGAAGCGGGCGTGGCGGTCACCACGAGGGTGGGCGCGGCCAGGGCCGGGGCCGGCGCTCCTTCAAGCAGGACGGCCCGCAGGCGGGTGCATCGACGCGCTCGGCGCGGGGCCGATCTGACTCGGCACGTGAAGTGGCTCTGGAGGTGCTGACCCGCGTTCGTCGCGATGACGCCTTCGCCAACCTCCTTCTGCCCGAGCTGCTCGAGACCGCTGACCTGGATCGGCGTGACGCCGGCTTCGCCACTGCCCTGACCTACGGGACCCTGCGGCTCCAGGGGCGCTACGACGCGATGATCGCCGCTTGCACGGACCGCCCCCTGGAGCGCATCGATCCGGCCGTGCTCGACGTCCTGCGCCTAGGGGCCCACCAGCTCATGGGTATGAGGGTGGCCCAGCACGCCGCAGTGAGCACCACCGTGGACCTGGCCACCACCTCCTGCGGACGCGGCGCGGCCACCTTCGTCAACGCCGTCATGCGTCGCCTCAGTGGGCGGGACCTGGACTCCTGGATGGATGAGCTGCGCCGGGACGCGCCCGATAAGACGGCCGCCCTGGCGCGCACCCAGTCGCACCCGGAGTGGATCGTCAAGGCGCTGCGTCAGGCCCTGGTCACCCACGGCCGCAGCGACGAGGAGCTCGAGGCCATTCTGGCCGCAGACAACGCCGACCCCGAAGTGGCCCTGTGTGCCAGGCCCGGCCTCATCGCCCCGGAGGCGCTGGCCAAGGCCGCCCGCAAGGCCGACCGGGCTCACGACGTCGAGCCGCGTCCCGGCAGGATCAGTCCCCTCGCCGTCGTCATGGTTGGGGGAGATCCGGGCCGGATCGAGGCGATCCGCGACTGCCGGGCCGGGGTCGAGGACGAGGGCAGTCAGCTGGTGGCACTCGTTGCGGCGCACGCCCCTGTGGAGGGCCGCGATGAGCGGTGGCTCGACCTGTGCGCCGGGCCCGGTGGCAAGGCCGCCCTGCTCGCCGCGAGGGCCGCGCAGACGGGCGCCCAGCTGCTGGCCAATGAGGTCAGCCCCCATCGGGCCGACCTGGTGCGCTCGGCCCTGCGAGCCATCGCGCCGGACGTCGCCCGGGTGCGTTGCGGTGATGGACGTGACCTCGGGCGCGATGAGCCTGGCGCCTACGACCGGGTCCTGGTTGACGCTCCCTGCACGGGTCTGGGGTCGCTGCGCCGCCGCCCCGAGGCCCGCTGGCGGCGGCAGCCGCAGGACGTCACCGTTCTGGCCGAGCTTCAGCGCGAGCTGCTGGCCAGTGCCCTGCGTGCCGTGCGGCGCGGGGGAGTGGTGACCTACGTGACCTGCTCCCCGCACGCCCTGGAGACGACCCTCGTGGTGCGCGACGTGACGCGGCTGCTGGAGCGCGAGGGCCTGCGCACCGAGCCCCTGCACGCCGGGGACGTCGCCACCCGCCTGGCCCCTCATCCGCCGGCCGGATCCGACCGGGAGGCGCTTCAGCTCTGGCCCCACCTCGACGGCACCGACGCAATGTTCTGCGCCCTGCTGCGCCGCACCAGCTGACTGACCAACCACACCAGCGCATCATGAGGAGCATCCCGATGACGGCCATCCACCCCTCGATCCTCAACTGCGACATTGCCCACCTGGCCGACGAGCTCGACCGGGTCACGGGCGACGTCGGCGCCCCGGGCGCCGACGGGATTCACGTCGATGTCATGGACAACCACTTCGTGCCCAACCTGTCATGGGGGCTGCCGGTAGTCGAGGCGGTGCTCGCCCATTCCTCGCTGCCCGTGGATGCCCACCTCATGATCCGCGACGCCGACCGCTGGGCGCCGGCCTACGCCGAGGCCGGCTGCCAGATTGTCACCCCCCACGCCGAGGCCACGACGGCGCCGGTGCGTCTGGCGCGCGAGCTCCACCGGCTCGGCGCCGGCGCGGGCATCGCCCTGAGGCCCGCCACCCCCCTGGAGGCCGTCGCCGATGTCCTGGGGGAGTTCGACCTCCTCCTGCTCATGACCGTGGAGCCAGGCTTCGGGGGCCAGTCCTTCATCGAGTCGATGCTGCCCAAGATCGGCCGGGCGCGCGAACTGGTCGGTGCCAGGGGGCTCGACCTGCGAGTACAGGTCGATGGCGGCATCACCGCCCAGACGATTGAGCGCGCGGCCGAGGCCGGGGCGGACGTTTTCGTCGCCGGGTCGGCCGTCTACCGGGCCGACGACGCCCTGGCCGCCATCTGCGAGCTGCGCGAGGCGGCCTCCTCGCACCGCCATGACGCTCGCGGCTGACACTGACGACGCCGCAGGGCGCTGCCCGCGACCGGCATCGACGCCCTGTTGGAGGAGGTGTTCGTGATGCAGATGTGGCAGCCGATGCGTGAAGCCACCCCGCCCACGTTGGGCTTGTGGGAAACCTCAAAGGCATTCGAGGGGTGGGAAGCACCTTTACAAGGCCCCCGTTATGCCGCCTCATTACTGGGGTCTCGATTGTTACACCAACGCAACTCTCAGTCTTTGTGAGGTTTCCACAAATGGAATGTGGTGTCCTGACCACGTAACGTCATAGTCCAGTGGACCCGCCCCTCGACGATTGTAGGGAAAGCACGGATCCACCCCGCCGGCCCAAGGAGGGCCCGCCGCCAGCCCGGCACCGTCCAGGTAAGGAGACTCTTGGTGACCCTCTCGCGTATCCTCATCGCCAACCGTGGCGAGATCGCACTGCGTATCGTGCGAACCGCCCGCGATCTCGGAGCGACGTCGATCCTTCCGTACACGCCCGAGGACCTGATGAGCCCTGCCGCAGAGCTCGCCGATGAGTCCTACGCACTGCCCGAGGGGTCGTCCTACACTGATGCGGCGGCGCTCCTCGAGATGGCCCGTGCCACCGGCGCAGACGCCATCCACCCCGGTTACGGGTTCCTGTCCGAGGACGCCGACTTCGCCCGCTCCATCATCGATGCCGGCATCACCTGGGTCGGGCCCTCGCCTGAGGCCATGGATGCCCTCGGGGACAAGATGAGTGCCCGAGCCACCGCCGAGCGGGCCCAGGTCGCCCCGGTGCCCGGCATCACCGACTCGGTCACCGACGCGGAGACCGTCATCGCCTTCGCCGCAACCCACGGCTACCCGGTCGCACTGAAGCGCACTGACGGCGGTGGTGGACGCGGCATCACTGTCCTGAACAACGACGACGAGGTCAGGACCACCCCGGCCTTCGAGTCCGCGGCGCAGGGCGGCGGGACCCTCATCCTGGAGCGGTTCGTCACAGCCGCACGCCATGTCGAGACCCAGTGCGCTCGCGACAGCCACGGCGGTTTCGCCGTCGTGTCCACCCGCGACTGCTCACTGCAGCGACGCAACCAGAAGCTCCTCGAGGAGGCTCCCGCGCCCTTCCTGCCCGAGGGTGTTCACGACCGTCTCGTCGCGACCTCCCGTCGCCTCCTGGAGACGGTCGACTACGTCGGGGTGGCCACCTGCGAGTTCCTCCTGACCCCCGAGGGCGATGTCTGGTTCCTCGAGGTCAACCCCCGTCTTCAGGTAGAGCACTGCGTCACCGAGGAGGTCACCGGCACCGACCTGGTCGAGGTCCAACTGCGCATCGCCCAGGGCGGACACCTCGGACAGGTCAACGAGCCCCGCGGCCACAGCCTCGAACTGCGCATCACCTGTGAGGACCCCTCCCGGGGACTGGCCCCCTCCACCGGTGCCATCACCCGCCTGCGCTGGCCGGCCGGCCCCGGGGTCCGCATCGAGTCCGGAGTCACCGAGGGCGACGTCGTCACCCCCTTGTTCGACCCGATGCTCGCCAAGATCATCATCACCGGCGCCAGCCGGGAACAGGCCATCGCCCGAGCCCGACGAGCCCTGCGAGAGACGGTGGTCGAAGGCGTCACCGTGTGCACCGCCCTGCACTCCGAGGTCCTGACCCGCCCCGACTTCACCGCCCCCGACGAGGCCGGGCGGCTGGCCGTGACCACGAGGTGGATCGAGAAGGAGGTGCTTCCCGATCTTGACGACGCCGCGGCGACGTCGCAGACCGACGGTTCGGCGGAGACGGTCGCCAACCCGCGCACCCGCTCCAGCTACATCATCGAGCTCAACGGCCGCCGCATGCAGCTGACCCTGCCCGACGGAATCCTCGCCCCCTCCAACCCGGCACGAGGCTTCAGCGCCCGCAGCAACCGGGCCCAGCCCCTGCGTGGCCGTTCTGGCGCGACCCGCTCACCTCGAGGCACAGCCCCCGGTGAGACCGGGAACGCCGGCGGTGAGCCCGGCGTCATCGCTGCGCCCATGCAGGCCATCGTCACCCGTATCTGCGTGGAGCCGGGCCAACGGGTCTGCCAGGGCGACCTGCTCGTGGTCCTGGAGTCCATGAAGATGGAGAACTACGTCCACGCACCCAGTGACGGCACCATCTCGGAGATCCCCGTCAGCGCCGGTCGCACCGTCTCGGCAGGGGATGTCCTGGTGCGCATGAGCACCCCCGAGAACAACTCCGAGGAGGCCTGAACCGTGACCACCGCCCCCATCACCGGTCCCGGAGCACCTGCCGAGACACCGGCCCAGGGAACCACCATGGCCGACTCGGTCGCCACCACTGCCTTCCGCCAGCGCATCGCCCGCGTCGATCGGGAGGCCGAGGAGCGAGCCGCCGCCCGCCAGCACGCCAAGGGCAAGCGCACCGCCCGCGAGCGCATCAACGACCTGCTCGACGACTCCACCTTCCTGGAGATCGGCCGCTACTCCGGTTCGGGCGCCGGCGACAAGGCCCGCCCCTCGGGCGTCGTCACCGGCTTCGGCCAGATCGACGGCCGCCAGGTGGCCATCTACTCCCAGGACTTCTCCGTCTCCGGCGGCGCCCTGGGCACCATCGAGGGGGACAAGATCGTCCGCCTCCTGGACGACGCCCTGCGCCTACGCATCCCCGTCATCGGACTCATCGACTCCGGCGGCGCCAAGATCCAGGAGGGCGTGGGAGCCCTGCGCCAGTACGGGCGCATCTTCAACCGCACCTGCGCCGCCTCCGGACTGGTCCCGCAGATCAGCGTCATCCTGGGGCCCTGTGCCGGCGGCGCCGTCTACAGCCCGGCCCTGACCGACTTCGTCATCGCCACCCGCCAGGCCTCCCACATGTTCGTCACCGGCCCCGACGTCGTACGCGCCACAACCGGTGAGCAGATCAGCGCCGAGGACCTCGGCGGTGCGCAGATCCACGGTTCCGTCTCCGGCGTCGTCCACTACGTGGCCGACGACGAGGAGGACGCGTTGGGGCAGGTCCGCACCTTCCTGGCCTACCTGCCCTCCTCATCCGAGGTCAGCGCTCCCCTGTACGCCTACGACGACGCCGACGCCCAGGCCGACGCCGAGGCCGCCCGCAGCGTCGGCGAGATCGTCCCGGCCTCCACCCGGCAGGCCTACGACGTCGTCGAGGTGGTCTCAGCCGTCGTCGACCACGGCGAGCTCGTCCAGGTCCAGGAGGAGTTCGCTCCCAACGTCGTGGTCGGCTTCGCCTGCTTCGAGGGCCACCCGGTGGGGATCGTCGCCAACCAGCCGCTGGTGGACGCCGGCACCCTGGATGTCGACGCCTCCGAGAAGCTCGCCCGCTTCGTGCGTTTCTGCGACGCCTTCGGGCTGCCAGTGGTCACCTTCGTCGACGTCCCCGGCTACCGTCCCGGAGCCGAGCAGGAGCACGCCGGCATCATTCGCCGCGGTGCCAAGGTCATCAACGCCTACGCCACCGCCACCGTGCCGCTGGTGACGATCGTCCTGCGCAAGGCCTATGGCGGCGCCTACATCGTCATGGGCTCCAAGGCCATCGGCGCCGACCTCAACTTCTGCTGGCCGGGAGCCGAGATCGCCGTCCTGGGCGCTGCCGGAGCCGTCGGCATCATTCACCGTCGCGACCTGGCCAAGGTTCGTGACGAGCAGGGGGAGGAGGCCGCGGCCGCCGAGCACGAGCGGCTCGTGGCCGAGTACACCGACGCCGTCATCAACCCCGACAAGGCCGTGGCCATCGGTGAGATCGACGCCGTCATCGCCCCCGAGGAGACCCGCAACGTCATCGTCGACTCCCTGGCCGCGCTGCGCGCCAAGAACGACGCCCGCCCCGAGTCCCCCAAGAAGCATGACAACATCCCCCTCTGACTCCGGCTCCGAGACCCACTCGCCACCGCCTCCATCGTCTTCCCCGACTTCACCCGACACCAGTTCAGGTAACCGTTCCGAGACCGCCGACCGCGCCGTCGCAACACCGAAGGACACCACTACCGTGCACACGAACTCGCAAGCCCCCAGCCCCGCGACCACCATCGCTGAGCGCCTGAGCGGAGGCGAGCCCTACATCATCACCTTCGGCGGCCAGGCCACCCCCTGGCGCCAGACGCTGGCCGACCTGGTTTCCCTGGACCACGCCCTGGCCGCTGACGTCGTGGCGGTCGACCGGGCCGTGGCCGAGCGTCTGGCCCCCGTATCCACCGACCTGCTCACCGTGACCCCGCGCGGCTCGAGGCTCCTGGACGACGAGGCGGCCCCGGTCTCCCCTCAGCACCGCACCACCGCCGACGGCGCCGATGTCTCCGTGCCCGGCATCCTCGTGGCCCAGCACGCCGCCCTAGCCTCCCTGCCCGGCGCCGGCATCGACCCGGTCGCCCACGCCCCGGTGAGCGCCATCGGCCACTCCCAGGGCGTCCTGGGCGTCAGCCTGCTCCAGGCCGTGCAGGCCGGCGAGCGCGAGCGCGTCATCGAGGTCCACGCCATAGCCCGCCTCATCGGTGCGGCGGCCACCCGCACCACCCGCCGCCTCGACCTGGGCACGGTGGGGGAGTCCACCCCCATGCTCTCGGTCCGCGGCGTCACCCGCAGCGTGCTCGACGCCGTCCTGGCCCGAGTCCCCGGCTCGGAGCGGATCTCCGTGGGCGTGACCAACGGCCGTCAGGCGCACATCCTCTCCGGGCGCCCGGCCGACCTCGAGGCCGTCGTCACCGCGCTGGAGGCCGCCGCCGCCCGCAGCGCCAAGGCCCGTAAGGACCGCCGTCGCGGGGGTGCCGTGCTGGCCCCGGTCACCGAGTTCCTCACCACCTCGGTCCCCTTCCACACCCCGCTGCTCGCCGGTGCCGTCGACGACGTCGCCGCCTGGGCGGCCGCCTGCGGCCTGAACGAGAAGCTCGCCCGCGACCTGGCCACCGCCGTGCTCATCGACCCGGTCGACTGGCCCGGTCTGGTCACCGAGGCCCTCGCAGCCGGATCGGACGCACCGGTGCGCACCGTCCTGGACCTGGGGCCGGGCAACGTCCTGGTCCGTCTCACCGAGGGCGTCGTGGCCGGCACCGGCACCACCGTCGTGCCCGCCGGGACCGCCAAGGCCATTGACGACCTCGACCGCACCGGCGCGGCCCCCCGGCCCGGCGTCGACCGCTCCCGCTTCGCCCCGCGCATCACTCGCCTGCCCGACGGCCGCCTCACCCTTGACACCGCCTTCACCCGCCTGACCGGGCGCAGTGCGGTGCTGCTGGCGGGAATGACCCCCACCACCGTGGATCCCGCCATCGTGGCGGCCGCCGCCAACGCCGGCTACTGGGCCGAGCTCGCCGGTGGGGGCCAGACCACTCCCGCCGTCCTGACCGAGAACCTTCAGGGCCTGGAGAAGGCCCTCGAGCCCGGGCGCACCGCGGCCTTCAACGCCATGTTCATGGACCGCTACCTGTGGAACCTGCACCTGGGGACCCAGCGCCTGCTGTCCAAGGCCCGCGCCGGGGGCGCCCCCATCGACGGCATCACCATCTCCGCCGGGATTCCCGAGCTCGAGGAGGCCACCGCCCTGCTCGAGCGCCTCCACGCCGAGGGCTTCCCCTACATCGCCTTCAAGCCCGGCACCGTGGACCAGATTCGTCAGGTCCTGGCCATCGCCCGCGCCGTGCCCGACAGCCCCGTCATCATCCAGATCGAAGACGGACACGCCGGTGGCCACCACTCGTGGGAGGACCTGGACACCATGCTCCTGGCCACCTACGACGCCATCCGCGCCGTGACCAACGTGGTGCTCGTCGTCGGCGGCGGCATCGGTACGCCCACCCGCGCCGCCGACTACCTCACCGGCCGCTGGGCCGAGGCCTACGGCACGGCTGCCGCCCCCGTCGACGGTGTCATGATCGGCACCGCCGCCATGACCTGCCTGGAGGCCAAGACCAACGACGACGTCAAGCAGCTCCTCGTCGACACCCCTGGAATCCCCGAGGACTCCGGGGTCGAGGGCGGCTGGGTCGCCTCCGGGGAGTCCATCGGTGGGATGACCTCCGGACTGTCCCACCTGCGCGCCGACCTCTACGAGATCGACAACTCCTCGGCCCGGGCCTCCCGCCTCATCCAGGAGCTAGCCGGTGACGAGGCCGCCATGGCCGCACGCCGCCAGGAGATGATCGACGCCCTGGCCAAGACCGCCAAGCCCTACTTCGGCGACGTGGAGGAGATGACCTACCTTCAGTGGGCCACCCGCTACGCCGAGCTGTGCGTCGCCCCCCACGAGGGGCGCAGCGCCACCCGCGCCGACTGGGCGGACGAGGGCTGGTACGACCGCTTCATCGACCTGCTGCACCGCATCGAGGCCCGCCTGAGCCGGGCCGACCACGGCGAGATCCCCACGCTCTTCGCCGACTACGACGCCGTCATCGACTCCGACGCCGCCCTGGCCGCACTGGCCGAGCACTACCCGTCGGCCGCCTCCACCCTGGTGGAGCCCGTCGACGCCGCCTGGTTCGTCGACCTGTGCCGCAAGCACCCCAAGCCCGTGCCCTTCGTGCCCGTGGTCGACGCCGACATCCTGCGCTGGTGGGGCACCGACTCCCTGTGGCAGTCCCAGGACCCGCGCTACACCGCTGACCAGGTGCGCATCATCCCCGGTCCGGTCGCCGTTGCCGGCATCACCACCATCAATGAGCCGGTCGGCGAGCTGCTGGGCCGCTTCGAGACCGCCGCCGTCGAGGCCCTCCAGGAGGCCGGCACGGGTGAGCAGGAGGCCGCCGGCCGCCTGGGCGCAGCCCCCGCCGTGGCCGACGGCGTCCTGGCAGCTCCCGTGGCCGACGCCAAGGAACTCGTCCAGGTGGCCCCCCACGTCCTGTGGAACGGCCACCTGACGGTCAACCCGGCCACCGTCCTGGACGACGACGCCTACAACGTCGTCGCCCGCCCGGACGTGGCCGAGGACGCCTACGACCTCGACATCCGCCTCGACACCCACTGGGACGGCACTCCCGGCGGAGATGAGATCCACGCCGTGCGCCGCCTCGTCGTGCCGCTGCGCCTGGCCCGCGCCTGGGACGGTGCCGCTCCACTGGTCGACCCCGAGCGCATCAGCGAGACGATGAACGACCTGCTGCGGGCCACCGCCGGCGTGGGGGCCGTGTCCATCACGGGAGACGACGTCGACCACCTGCCCGAGGTCCGCCCCGCGCAGGCCGGGGCCACGGACGTCCTGGGACGCCCCACCACCCAGCCCTTCGGCACCATCCACGGCTCCTTCACCCTGGCAAGCACCCTGGGCCACGACCACGCCTCGGTGACCGCCGACGCCCTGCCATCGGACCTGTCCGCCGCGCCCTTCGTGCCTGACGCCCTGCTCGGCCCCTGCTGGCCGGTGGTCTACGCCGCCCTGGGCAGCGTCGTCGAGGACGGCATGCCGCTCATCGAGGGCCTGCTCGGTGCCGTCCACCTGGACCACACCATCGACCTGCACCTCACCCTC